>NZ_JBMDKE010000025.1:0-110604 GCF_057809555.1 Niveispirillum sp. FG156
TGCCGACATCCCGGCCCGCCGCCCGCGTCAGGGCACCCGACACACTGTCCCCCGCCACCAGACCGGACACGCTGTAGGCCAGGGCCGGGTCATCAGTACCGTAAACTTTGGTTCCAGAGGCCGCCGTCACCGTCAGGGCGGCGGGCGTGATGGTCAGCGTCCCACCCGTGAAGCTCAGCGTATAGTTCGCCCCCGCCGACAGGCTGCCCTGGCTGATCGCATAGGTGCCGACATCCCGGCCCGCCGCCCGCGTCAGGGCACCCGACACACTGTCCCCCGCTACCAGACCGGACACGCTGTAGGCCATGGCCGGGTCATCGCTCCCGTAAACCTTGGTTCCAGAGGCCGCCGTCACGGTCAGGACAGCGGGCGTGATGGTCAGCGTCCCACCCGTGAAGCTCAGCGTATAGTTCGCGCCCGCCGACAGGCTGCCCTGACCGATGGCATAGGCGTCGACGTTCCGCCCCGCCGCCCGCGTCAGTCCACCCGTCAAACCATCACCATTGACAAGACCGGTCACGCTATAGGTCAGCGCTGGATCATCCGTACCATAGACCCGCGTCAGGCTGTTCGCTGTCACGGTCAACGCGGCGGGATTGACGGTCAGGGTGCCTGTCGCCCCCTGCCCGCCTTCCATCACATAATTGCCAGCATCGGCACCGGTCAGGCCGTTGATACGCTGGGTATAGCTACCCGCACCCAGTTTCGGTCCCGGCGTGACGGCGCCGCCGGCCCCTTCCACGCTGACATCGGCCTTCACATCATCGCCGGCCAGCAGACCGGTCAGGGTGACCGCCCCCGTGGCCGCATTCTGGCCATAGGTGGCGGTGACCGATGCCACGCTGGCCGTCAGGGCCTTGGCCGCGATGGTCAGCACGCCATTGCTGTTGCCCGACCCGGCCAGCACATAGTTCGATGCCGACCCGCCACCCAGCGCCGTCAGGGTCAGGTCATAGGTCCCGACCTTCAACCGGTCCGACAGGGTGCCGGACACCAGCGTCACGGCACCGCTGACATCATCCCCCGACAGAACGCCCGTCAGGCTGGGCGTGCCCAGCACAGCCAGGGTGCCATAGGTGCTGGCAACATTGGCGATGCTGAAATTCACCGATTTGCGCGCCACCGTCAGGGTGCCAGCGCTGCTGCCACTATTGGCCAGCCGGTAATTGCTGACATCGCCGCCGCCCAGCGTCACCGTCTGATCATAGGTCCCCGCCGACAGCCGATCCGACAGGGTCGCGCCTGACAGGCTGACACTGGCCGTCACATCATCCCCATTCACCACCCCGGTCAGGGTGGCGGTGCCCAGCGTCGCCCGCGTGCCATAGATGGAATTGACCGCGCCGACGCTGTAGGTCAGTTCCTTGGCCGCGATGGTCAGGGTGCCGTCGGTGTGGCCCGATGCCGCCAACTCATAATTGCCGACATCGCTGCCGGCAATCGCCGTCACCTTCTGCGTCAGGCTGCCCACGGCGGTGCGCGGGGCCAGGGTCACCTCATCGGTCCCGCGATAGGTGGTGACGGTCCCCGTCACCCCGTCCCCATCCACCAGCCCACCCAGCGTCACGGTCCCGCCGGTCGCCGTCGTGCCATAGGTGCTGCTGCTGTTGGTGATGGAATAGGTCAGGGATTTCTTGGTCACCGTCAGGGTGCCGGTGCCGTAACTGAACCCATAGCCCAGGTCCGACGCCAGCGTGCCTGCCCCCGCCGTCAGGGTATAGGTGCCGACATTCCGCCCCGCCCCGGTAATGACACCGGTGCCGCTGACGGCATTTCCCAAAGCGTCACCCGTGACCAGTCCGGTGATCGTATAGGTCAGGCCCGTGATGGTGGACCCGGTATAGACCCGGCTGACGCTATCGGGCGTCACCGTCAGGGTGGGGGTATAGCCATAGACGAACCGGCTGCCGCTGTTGGACACCGCCGTATAAGTACGGTCGCTGAAGCTGAAGCTGCGGTTATAGAGCGGCAGGGCCGAGATACCGCCCGTGCTGCTGGTCAGCGGACTGTTGGAGAAGACCAGGAACCGGCCCCCGCCCGCCACCGACAGGGCGCTGGACCCCGCGCTGTTGGTGAAGGTGCCGTTGGCGGCCAGGATCAGGGCATCGCCGCTGCCATTGGCGGCTACACTGGCCCCCGATGCCAGGGTTAGGTTGCCGCCACTGGTCAGCTTCACGGTCCCCGTCGCCGTCACCCCCGCCACCGACCCGATGGTGCCGATACTGACCGCCCCCGACAGGCCGACATCGACGGAACCGGTATTGGCCGCCACCGTACTGACGGCGTTGGACGCATGGGCCAGCGTATAGGCACCACCCGCCCCGTTCAGCGACAGGCCCGACGCCGTAATGGCCGCACTCTGCGTCACACTCCCCGTGCTGGTCAGGGTCAGATTGCCCGTCCCGGCATTCACCCCCGCCACCCCATCCACCGTGCCGATGGCAAAGCCCGTATCATCGCGAAGGGCGACGGCGCCATTGCTGCTGCCGGTCGTAGCCGCAAAACTCGTGACGGCATTGTTCACACCCGACAGCGCCACCGCCCCGCCCGCCGTCACGGCCAGATTGGCGACGGTAATCGCGCCTGTCTGCCCAATCCCCGCCCCGCTGCGCAAATGCAATGTGCTGCTGCCCGTGGGCGCAATGGCCCCCGTCACGCTGATCGCCCCGGCGCTGGCCGACCCGATGCGGATGGTCCCCGCCGTCACGCGGTTCAGTTCCGCCGACGAAATCTCCAGCCCGCTGCCGCTGTCCGTGGCGGAGCCCAGATCGATCCCCCGCCCGGCGGTGGATGTCGTCAGGGTGGCCGTCGCCGTCCCGGCATCCACCGACCCGGTCAGGTTCAACCGGTCGGCATTCAGGGTGATGTCCTGGTTCTGCGTGCTGATGGCCGCACTGACGGTCAGCAAGCCCTTGGTATTGGCCGACAGGCTACCCGCATCCGCCCCGCTGCCCGTGGACAGGGCACCGCTGATGGTAATGGCGCCATTATTGCTGATCAGGCTGGTATTGTCCTTGAACGCGGCCCCGGAAACGCTGATCGCCCCCGTCCCGTCCGACCGCCCCACCGTGACGCTGCTGAACCCGGCGCGGAGGCTGTCCAGTTCCGTCTGGCCCAGTTCCAGATCGCTGGACGCCGCCCCGTCACCCACGCCGATGCTGGCAGATGTACTGTTGGGCCGCAGGATAAGGTTGCCCGTCCCGCCGATGCTGATCGCCGCCGCACCCGTCCCGCTGGTCAGGGTCATGCGGTCGGCGGTCAGGGTAACGGTCCCGGCATAGGCGGTTGTTCCGTCCCAGCCGATATAGGCCCGGCTGCTGTCCGACGACCCACCATTGGCCGCAATCAAGCCATTGGTCCCCGTGGCCGTCAGGCCCAGCGCGCCGCCACCCGTGCTGTAGATGGCGCTGCGCGTGCCCGGATCATCGCGCAGCAGGATGCCATACCGATTGGTCCCCGACCCCGCCTGCGCCCCGTTCAGGGCGATGGCCCCGCTGGCGCTGCGGATGGTGCTGCCATTGCCGATGGCGATGCCGCTGGTCAGCGTATTGCCCGTGCCCCCGGCCCCGTTCAGCGTGATGGTCCCGGCCCCGGCGGCAATCAGGCTGCTGGCGCTGACATTGATGCCGATGCCGGTCCCAGAATTGGTACCGGATGGCGCGCCGTCACCATTGATCAGGATAGTGCCGCCCGCCCCGCTGTTCAGCGTGCTGGAGGTGATATTCACCCCGATGCCGGTATCGGCCTTGCCCTCCGCTGCGCGGCTGGCCGGCGTCGAACCGCTGCCGATGGTGATGTTGCCACCATTGCTGGACAGGGTGGCGCCGCTGATGGCCACACGGCCCGCTGATCCGCTCTCATTGCCATCGGCGGCCAGCACGATATTGACCTTGCCCGACCCCGACACGCCGACATTGGCCGACACGGTCACATCAATGTCGCTGGACAGGGTCAGTGTACCCGTCCCCGACCCGGCATAGGTGGCGGCCTGCCCCAGTGTGATCAGGCTTGCAGCAGCATAAAGGCTGGCATTGCCGGTGAAGGTCAGGCCCGTCGTCCCGGCCACGGTCCCGACACTCAGCGCATCTGTGCTGCGGAAATCCACCGATCCGGTATTGCCGGCCAGCGTCGTCACACTGTTGCCCGACCGGGTCAGCGTATAATTTCCGCCGGTGCCCAGCAGCGACAGGTTGGTCACATTGATATCGGCACTCTGCGTGACGGTCCCGGCACTGGCCAGTTCGACCGTATCGCTGTGGGCGTAGCTTAAGCCACTGCTGATCACCAGATTGCCGCCATCCAGCGCACCCAGGCGGACGACGCCGGCGCTGATCTGGTCGATCTCCGTCTGCGATACATGGGCCTTGCCCGACCCCGCGCCCGTGGCCCCCACATCCATCTGCCCGCCCGTGGCGAAGGGGCGCAGCTGCACGCGGCCTGTGCTGGTGATGCTGGTGCTGGACAGGGCGATATCGCCGCCGGCCAGGATAATGGTCCCCGCCCCCGCCGACACAGTCGTGCTGTTCAGCACCAGATTGTCGCGCCCGCGCAGGCTGATATCGCCGCCATTGCTAGTAAAGCTGCCATTGCCCGCCGTCAGGGTGCCGCTGCTGCCCCCATATCCGGCAATGGCATCGACATTCAGCTTGCCCGTGCTGGAGCCGGCCCCGATCCCGGAATTGAAGGTCAGGTCCTGGGCCGCGCGCAGGGTCAGGGTGGCATCCCCGCCCGCCGATTTGGCGATGGAATTGCTGACGGTAATGTCGCCCACGCCTGCCTCGGCCAGGGCGTTCTTGCCGGCGTCCAGGAAGGTCTGCAACAGGCTGGCGATGGAACTGCCAATGGTCAGGCTGCCGCTGATCAGCTCGAACGCGCCGATGCCGGTCGTGGACGGGTTGGCCGTCACGCTGACCGTACCCGTATGCTGTGCATGGCCAAGGGCCAGGGTGCCGGCGGTAACCGTGCCCAGTTCCGCCGTGGACAGGGCCAGCCCGGCACTGTCATCCGTGCCGCCGATGACCAGATTGCCGCTGTTGCTGCGGGTACGCAGGGTGACGCGGCCCGCCGACCGGATGCTGGCGCCCGTCAGGTACATGCTGTCGGCACGCAGTTCGACATCGCCCGCCTGGCTGCTGCTGGCCCCGCCGACATTACCGCTGCCGCTGAACAGCAGGCCGACACTGCCCGCCCCCTCCGTCGCCGTCACGGTCGTCTTGCCGCTGCCCGACGTCACGCCGAACCCGCCCATGACCAGCACGCCATGATTGGCCGTGCCCGTCCCGCTGCTGCTGCCGGTCCCGGTCAGGCCGACGGTGCCCGATGTGTTGCTGATCCCGCCGCCGCTGCTGCCATCCAGTCGGATACCGACGGACCCGGCGCCGCTGCCATTGGCCGTACCAGTGATACTCACCGAACCGGCGCCGGCTGAAACCGTGCCATAGGCAAAATCCACGCCAAACGCACCCGTACCGGTCACGGTAATGGCGCCATTACCGCTCGACAGCGTGCTGTTGCCCGCCAGCAGCACGCCCGTGGCGCTGCCCGTACCGGTCAGGGTCAGGGCGCCCGACCCCGTGCTGAAACCGGCCCCCGACAGGTTGACGCCCGTCGTGGCCCCGGTTCCCGTGGCGGTCACGGTGATGCTGCCGCCATTGCTGCTGAAACTGCCGCCCGTGGCCTGAAACGACCGACCGGCATTGAAACTCATGGACAGGGTACCGCTGCTGGAACTGACCCCGATGCCGCTGGCAAAGCTGATATCCTGCCCGGCATTCAGCGTCAGGGTGGCTCCAAAACCGCCCGACTTGGCGATGGAACTGTTGATATTGATATCGTCACTGGCCGCAAGCGTGACGCTGGTGCCGCTGTTCAACAGGGTCTCGATGGCCCCGGCGGTGATCACACTGTTGACCGCCCCCTGATCACCCACATTGTCCAGATCGCCGGCATTTTCCAGATCATCGCCGGTTGTGCCGTCGCCATTCAGGTTGGGCGTGCCGCCGATGGTGATGTTGGCCGGGTCCAGCAGCAATTCACCGGCCTTGCCGCCCGCCCCGCCGGCCAGATCGGCGGTGCCGGCAAAGCGCAGGCTGCCCTTGCCCGACACTTCGGCAAAGCCGCCATCGACCGCGCCCCGCGCGCTGACGGCCCCTTCATGCACCGTGCGCCCATCGGACCAGATGATGATGCGCCCGCCATCGCCCGCCGCGCCATCGGCCATCACCCGGCTGCCAGCATCGATGCGGGTCGCCTGCGACCGGTGCAGATCGCCCCCGCCCTGGAAATCCCCGCCGATGCGCACCGATCCGCCATCAACCGGGCCCGACGCATCGACAATCGCCCCGGTCAGCGTGACCTTGTCGCCCAGCACATCGATGGACCCGCCCGCGGCGTGGACGGTGCCGGAAACCTCCGTCTCCACCCCTTCCCCGCCGATGATGATGCGGCCATCCACCTCCCGCGCTGCCGTCGCCTCCACCAGACCCCCGGCATTGACCACGCCGGCCAGCCCATCGCGCGCCGCCCGCGCCGTCATCAGGACCTGGGCACCGGTAATGGTCCCATCATTCAGGACCCGTCCCGCCAGTTCCGCCGGGATTTCAAACCGCAGCAGGCCATCGCCGGCCAGATCCAGCGTGAACCGCTCCGCCCCGGCCAGAACGACCCGGCCAAACCGCGCCTCGATCAGTCCGCTATTGCGAACCTCCGGTGCCGCCAGCACGGCATAACCGCCATCGGCCACGCGGATGGTGCCCTCATTCACCACCGCCGCCCCGGCCTGCCCCGCCTTGCCGAAGGTCAGGCGCCCGGCGGCAAAATCGGCATTGTCGATATCCGCCGTCGTGGCCAGGAAGGCACCGGCATCAATGCGCGCGCCCCGCCCCACCACGATCCCGGCCTTGTCGATCACCACAACCTGGCCATTGGCCGTCAGGTTGCCGTCAATCCGCGTGCCGGACCCGTGACCGATCACGCGATTGACCAGCAGCGATCCCGCCCCCGGCTGCGTCACGGCCACCGACTGCCCCGCCCCGATATCAAAACTGCGCCAGTCGATCAGGGCGCGGTCACTGGTCTGGTTGATCAGGGTCTGGGTGCCCTGGGCGCTGATCCCCGCCCCGCCCACCACGACGGTGCCGCCCTGCGGGGATTGCGCCGCCGCCGGCAGGGTGAAGACGGATGCCAGCGTCAGGGCGCGAAAACCGCGCCCCCACCGCTTCTGGCCCGTCCCCTGCCGCCGCGCGCCCTGCATCCCATCCCCCCTAAAGCTGAACCGTCAGATCGATGAACAGGCGCGTATCCCGTCCTTCCGCCCCCGGAATGGGCAGCGACCGCAGGGTGCGCGCCAGTTCCGCCGACAGGTTGGCCTTGGCGAACAGCCCCAGCCGCACCCCGCCGCCCGCCGACAGCAGGTGCGTATTGGCCGCCACACTGTCCCAGACGCGGCCACCATCGACAAAGCCATATAGCGTGAACCCGTCCACCCGTTCGATCCCCGGATTGAACGACCGGCGCAGCTCCAGGCCGCCCCCCACCCCGTTCGGCCCCGACAGGTCCCCGCCATTATAGCCGCGCCCGAACCGGCTGCCGCCCAGGGTGAATTCCTCACCGGCCAGCAGGGTGTCGGGCGTGTATTGCCCCGCCACCGTCAGGGTGGCGCCGATATCGGCGAACAGGCGGCGCCCATAGGCCATTTCCGCAGTGAATTTAGAATACCAGGGGTTGGGCCGCAGACGCGACGCGTCACGGTCGCCCCGCCCCGTGGCACCCGCCACGTTCAGCCCCTGGGTCAATCCTGCCTGCGCAAACAGGTCGCCGCCTGCAAATCGCAACTGGCTGTAGCTGATGCGCGCATCGACACTACGCCACTGGTCCCGGCTGAAGGGCAGGGCCAGCAGTTCCACCATCGCCTTCTGCGCGTTCCACCCGGTTTCAATGGTCAGGTTCCGCGCCCGTGACCGGATCAGGGGCAGCGACAGGCGTTGGCCCATGCCATAGCCCTCGGTCGCCACCGCAAACGGCTTCAGTGCCGCACCGGGCCGCCCCCGGCTGTAATTGGCATTGCTGGTCAGGCTCAGGCCGCTGCCGTCCAGCGGCTGCACCCAGCGGCCATTGACCGACCTTTGTTCCTTGATCTGCGGCGTGGCCGACAGGGTCAGGCCCAGCTGCTCCCCCCAGCCCAGGGTCGAATTGGCCGCCACATCGACAAAGGCCGACCAGGGGCCTGCGAAATCCGATCCCCGGTTGCCGATGCCGGCCACCAGCGCATAGGGCGTTTCGCTATACCCGACCAGCAGTTCCGCCGCGCCGAAACTGTCGCCGGGCCGCACCAGCCCCGTGACATTCACCCCCGGCAGATCATCGACCAGCAGCAGCCCGCTTTCGATCAGCTCGACCCGCGCCGGTCGCGCCGCCACGGCATCGGCCAGCCGCGCCTCCACCCGCGCCCGTTCACGCGGACCGCCGCCTTCCACGCGCACCCGCTCCAGATGGCCTTCGATCACGCGGATGCTGATGGTCTGGTCCTTGATCTCCTGCGCCGGCACGAACACGCGGGTCAGGCCGAAACCAAGAGCCAGATACCGGGCCTGGATACGGTCGGCCAGCGCCGAGATATCGGCTAGGGTCACGGGCTTGGCGATGGCGGCCCTTATATCCCCGGCAAATTCCGTCTGCGGGTCAAAGACCGACGCGCCTTCCACCGCCACGCGGGTCAGGGTGAAGCGCAGGTCATTGGCACCGGCGGCGGGTGCGCCCTTGCGCTGTGCCGGGATGGAAAATTGCAGCTGCGCTTTGGGCGCCTTGCGCATCTCCTCCAGCGGGGCGGGAACCGTGGGCCGCCCCGGCTCCACGGCACCGGGCAGGCGCGATGGTGCCGCCTGCGCATGCGCAGTGGCAGGCGCCATCACGGCAACCATTCCCATAATTGCCAGCCGACGACGCATATGACCCCAACGCTTTGATGCTTCGTTTAAGTTTTAAGCCGAAGGGGGCAGGTCTTGCCAGTCGTTTATGCATTAACTGCGCGGGCAGCGGGCATTAACCAAGGCGAGCAGCCAAGAAGAAATACACCTGTCCGTTGGGCTGTACACACGCATCGGTAGTTACTCGCCTGCTGCGTGCCGGCTTTGCTTGGTTCAGCGCACCAACTCGCCATCCGGTGTGATCACCTGCCCTTCACGCGCCACCAGGGCGCCGGGATGGCAGGCGCGGGCCTGCGCGGCGATGACGTCCAGATCGGCGTCGGTGCGTTCCGGACTATGGTGGAAAATCACCGGATGCCGCACCCCGGCATGATCGGCCAGACGCAGCGCCTCTTCCCAGGTGGAATGGCCCCAGCCGACATGGTGGGCATATTCGGCATCGCTGTAGCTGGCGTCATAAATCATGACATCGGCCCCGCGCACCAGATCGGCGATGGTCTCGTCCCGGCCCTGCGCCGGATGCTCGGTATCGGTGATCAGGCAAATGGACCTGCCCTGATAATCCACCCGGTATCCCGTGGCCCCGTTGGGATGGTTCAGGGGACAGGTCCGCACGATCAGGCCGGGCCGCGGCTCCAACACCTGACCGCCCGTGAACTTGCGATAATCCATGCAGCGTTCCAGCCCGCGCAGCGGCACCGGGAACAAAGGTGCGGCCATCAGGCTGCCCAAAACCTGCCCCAGGGTCAGGTCCGGCCCCAGATGCCCTTCCCACAGGCTGATGCGGCTGCGCTTGTCATGAAAGGGGGCGAAGAACGGGAAGCCCACAACATGATCGATATGGGTGTGGGTGAAGAACAGGTCCGCCGTGACCGGATCGCCCCCATCTTCCAGCGCGTCGCCCAGCAGCCGGATGCCCGTTCCCGCGTCAAAGATCAGCAGGTGCGGGCCGCAGCGCATTTCCAGACACGTGGTATTGCCGCCATAGCGCAGCGTGTCCGCACCCGTGGTGGCGATGCTGCCGCGCACGCCCCAGAACCGCACAAAGAAGCTGTCGTCGCTCATGTCCTGGTGATCCGCCGCCCTCTTGCCGACCCGCACTTTCAGCCAAGGATTGGAAAAGGGCAACAGCCCACCGCCATGGTGACGCAGGAAAAGCGGCAATCCCGTGCTTGCCGTCACACCTGCCGAAAACGTAAATGAATATTCAATATTCCACGGGCATGCTCCGCCCGACCGCAAACCGTGCAGGATACCGGAATTGGATGAGATCAATGTCGCCCCCGGCAAGTTGCTGATCAAGGAGGGGGACTGGTCGGGCGATGCCTTCCTGATCACCGCCGGCCGGGTGGAGGTTTTCCGCGCCGTCAATGGTGTCAAGAACCGGCTGGCCACGCTGGGTCCGGGCGAGATTGCGGGGGAGATGGGGCTGATCGACAACGCCCCGCGTTCGGCCTGTATCGCCACGATGGAGCCGACGCGACTGATCGTCATTTCGCGCGAGGTGTTCGTGAAGCAGCTGCGTGCGGCCCCGCCGCTGGTGCGGTTCGTGCTGCATTCGCTGGTCCGCACGTTGCGCGCCCTGAACGGCATTCCCACCGATAATGGCGACCCGATCTTCAGCGATGATCCCATCGTGTCGGAACGCACGCACAAGTTGCTGCGCCGTGACACATTCGCGCCGGGCCGCACCATATTCCGCCGGGGGGATGAGGCGCACTGCGCCTATCTGATCCAGTCGGGTCTGGTGGAGATCACCCGCGAAACGCCTGACGGTCAATCCATGGTGCTGGGCCATGCCGGGGCCGGCGCCGTCTTCGGTGAAATGGCCCTGCTGCGCGATGCCAACCGCGCCGCCACGGTGACCGCCGTGGACCTGACCGTGTGCGAGGTGATCCAGCGCCAGCGGTTTGAGGAACTGTTGCGCGCCGCGCCGACGCTGATTCGTCAGCTGATCAATTCCTATGTGGGGCGCATCGAACGCGGCATCTGATCCGGCCTCTCCTTGCCCGTTCCCCTTGCAGGAATGGATGCGCCAAACCCCATACGCACGTATTCTTTCTGCTTACCCATTGCCGGATAACCGGAAAGGTGTAGCATTAAGGCGAACAACATGGGTTCAGTAATGCTGCCGGCCCTGGATCTGGCCTCGATCTTCATTGCGAATGCCGTCGTCACGGGTGTGGCGGCGTTCGTCCTGCGCTTTATCCGACGCTATCATCCCGATCTGGCGGGCATCGGCCATTGGGCCTTGGGCCAGGCCTGTTACGCGGTCGGATTCGTCCTTCTTTACTTCTCCATGCTGGACCCGTTTCAGCGGTCGTCCCTGCCCGGCTTCTTCTTCGCCATTGGCGGCACCCTGCTGACCAGCCTGGGCTTTTACCGCTTCCTGCGCCTGCCGGGCCGGCCGGAACCCTATGGTCTGGCCTTCTTCCTGCTGGTGGTTGGCTTCTGCCTCGTCATGTCGTTGGCGCTGGAGGAGCCGGGATACGTGATGACCGCGACCGTCACGGCACAGGGCGTGATCAGCGCTTTCAACTTCCTGCTGCTGCGCCGCCATGCCAGCGGGGCGATGCGCCCGGCGGCACTGACATTGGCGGTGCTGCATGCGCTTTGGGCGCTGGTCAGCCTGACACGCGCCCTGTTCATCATCGGCACAGGGTTCGACACGCGGGTCGCCATTTCCATGATGCCTGTCTCCATGCTGGGCGGCACCTTCCTGCTGACCTGCCACGCGCTGGGTCTGGTCTGGATGATCGTGGGCCGCATGCAGGAACATTTGGTGCATCAAGCCGCAACCGACCCGCTGACCGGGGCCTTGAACCGCCGGGCGCTGCAGGCCCGCCTGGAACAGGAACGGACCCGCGTGATGCGCGAAGGCGGCGGCTTCGCGCTGGCCACCTTCGACCTGGATCATTTCAAGCTGTTGAACGACACGCACGGCCATGTTGTGGGCGACGCCACCCTGGTGGGCGTGGTGAATGCCGCCGGCACCCTGCTGCGGCCTGTCGATGCCGTCGCCCGGTTGGGGGGCGAGGAATTCTGTCTGCTGCTGCCCGACGTGACCGGTGACGGCGCCGTGGATATGGCGGAACGGCTGCGCCGCTCGCTGGAGGGGCTGGACATCAGCAGCAGCAGTGGCCCCGTGGCCGTGGCCGCCAGTTTCGGCGTCGCCTGGTACGGCACCCATGGCCATGACTGGCCAACCCTGCTGAAGGCTGCCGACAGTGCGCTTTATTGTGCCAAGCGCAATGGCCGCAACCGTGTGGAAGTGGCCAACCCCCTTACAGACGCCGACCTGCGCAGCGCCTGACGCCGTTATAGCCCGACCGACCCCGCCGCCAGGGTCCCGACGCCCGTCAGGATGATGGCGAAATCGGCATTGCCGTCGCCATCCACGTCGCCCAGCACCTGCAGATCAGCGCCCACCACCTGGATGCGCAACTGCCCGGCGACATTGCTGAAGGCCGCCGTGCCGATGAAGGTAAAGGCATCGTCGCCCGCTGTGGTGCTGTTGGCGTCGATGGCGGTCAGGTCGATCCGGTCGCCCTGCGCCGCCACGAAATCGCTGATGGTGACGGGGGTCGCCACCGGGCTGTCGGCTGCGGCGGCCAGTACGAAACTGTCGCCCCCCAGCCCGCCGGTCAGCGTATCCGCCCCGCCGCCACCCGTCAGGGTGTCAGCACCGGCCCCGCCCGTGATGACATTGGCCAGCGCGTTACCGGTGCCCGTGAAGGTGCCCGTGCCCGTATAGGTCAGGTTCTCGACATTGGCGACCAGGGTCAGGCTGGCCAGATCGGTGCGGATCGTGTCCGTCCCCTCACCGGCCAGTTCCACCACCACATCCGTGGTGGCATCGACGACATAGACATCATTGCCCAGCCCGCCGGTCATGCTGTCGCTGCCGGCCCCGCCATCCAGCACGTCATCGCCGCCGCCGCCCGTGATGGTGTTGTCCAGCGCATTGCCGGTGCCCGCGAAATTGCCGCCGCCCGTAAAGGTCATCACCTCGACATTGGCCGCCAGCGTCAGACTGGCCAGACTGGTACGAACCGTATCCGTCCCCTCGCCCGCCGCCTCGACCACCACATCCGTGGCCGCGTCGACGATATAGGTATCGTCGCCGGTCCCGCCGATCATGCGGTCGCTGCCGCCGCCGCCATCCAGGCTGTCATTGCCCGCCCCACCTGTCAGGGTGTCATTGCCGGTCCCGCCAGAGATCAGGTTGGCGCTGTCATTGCCCGTGCCGGTGAAGGCGGCCGTCCCCGTATAGCTCAGGTTCTCCACCTCGGCGGCCAGGGTGAAGCTGGCCAGGGAGGTGCGGACGGTATCCGTCCCTTCGCCGGCCAGTTCGGTGATAGTATCGCTGCCGGCATTGACGATATAGACATCGTTGCCGGCCCCGCCGGTCAGTTGGTCAATTCCCGCACCGCCATCCAGCGTGTCATCACCGGCCCCACCATCCAGCGTATCGGCACCCGCCCCGCCCGTGATGGAATTGGCCGCGGCATTACCCGTGCCGGCGAAGTCGCCGATACCGATAAAGGCCAGATGCTCCAGATCGGCGGCCAGCGTATAGGATGCCAGGCGGGAATTGACGATATCGGCCCCTTCACCCGCCAGCTCAACGATCACGTCACCGGCATCATCGACGACATAGGTGTCGTTGCCGACACCGCCCGTCATGCTGTCGGCGCCCGACCCGCCATCCAGCG
The DNA here is from genome assembly GCF_057809555.1 of Niveispirillum sp. FG156. Taxonomy (NCBI): domain Bacteria; kingdom Pseudomonadati; phylum Pseudomonadota; class Alphaproteobacteria; order Rhodospirillales; family Azospirillaceae; genus Niveispirillum; species Niveispirillum sp. FG156. The sequence continues at coordinate 13,640 of NZ_JBMDKE010000025.1, forward strand.
TGTCATTGCCGGCCAGCCCGGTCAGCGTGTCATCGCCACCCCCGCCCCGGATGCTGTTATCGGCGACATTGCCAAGGCCGGTGAAGTTGCCGGCCCCCGTATACTGCAAATTCTCGAAATCGGTCAGCAACGTATAGGTGGCGAGGCTGGTTCGCACCGTATCGGTGCCTGCACCCGCCGCCTCATTGATGACATCGCCAAGGTTGTCGACGACATAGGTGTCGTTGCCGGCCCCACCGGTCAGCGTATCGGCACCCGCACCGCCATCCAGCGTGTCATTGCCGATACCGCCGGTGATGGAATTGTCCAGGCTGTTGCCCGTGCCATTGAAATTGCTGGTGCCCAGATACAGCAGATTGTTCTGCGTGGCGGTCAGGGTGAAGGTGGCGGCCGTGGTGTTGACCGTCACCCGACCCGTACTATCCACCGTTTCATAGGAATAGCCGAAGTCGGACGTATCGAGGATGCCGGCGAAGCCCTGCACCCGGAAGATGAAGTCATCAGCCCCCAGGTTGCTGCTGCGCCCCGGCCCGGAAACCACCAGATAGACCTCACCCAGATAGCTGAACAGGCCGGCCCGGTTATTTTCATAAAGCGGCTGTCCCTTCGCGAACAGGAAGTTCATGGCGGCGTAGAAGGAATTGCCCGTGGCCCGCAGCACCCCGCCCGACGCCACGGAGGTGACCGCAAACGGCAGCTCCACGCTGTCGGCCAGCGCCACGCCATTGCCGCCGAAATCGATACCGACCAGCGTATCCATGCCGTTGAAGGTCAGGGTGGATTCCAGGCGCGTTTCGGACACGCGGGAGAAGACGAACCGGTCCGACCCCGACCCGGCAATCAGCCTGTCCAGGCCCAGGCCGCCGACCAGCACATCATCGCCGGCGGTGGCGATCAGGGTATCATTGCCCTGTCCCCCTACCAGACTGTCATTGCCATAGCCGCCGATCAGGCTGTCATCGCCCGATCCGCCGATCAGGGTATCATTGCCCAGGCCGCCATCGATCGTGTCATTGCCGTCGCCGCCATCGATATAATTCTCGAACCGGTCCTTGATATCACCGCGCAGCCGCTCGGCGGTGCTGTTGTCAAAGGTCTGGATCTGCACCGGCCCCTGGATCATCTCCACCTGCAGGCTGAACAGGCGCGGCGCATTGCCTGTCCCTTCATTGTCAAAGGCGGTAATGGTGCCCGTGGTCTTGTCGACGGCATAGATGATGACGCTGTGCGGCTCCACGATGGTGCCGTTGTTCCAGAAGAAATGCAGAATCTCGCCCGCCTGCAAATTCCGGTACATGTTCTTCAGGTCCTTGACCGCCACGGTGCGGTAATCGGACCAGCTGTCCAGCCGGTCATCCACCATCACCACCGTGTCGGTGGACCCATTGGTCACCCGTTCACCGCCAAAGATCATGCCCGCATCGTTCAGGACGGTGCGGAACAGTTCCATTTCGTCCGCGACCGGCTCACCAGCGGCGATGGCGGCATCAAGGACGGTCTTCAGGCTGGGCATGGGCGGACTCCGGGCGGCAAATAATTCCCAGGGCACAAGGAATTCCCGGCACCCTGACCCTGTACAAGCAATTCATACGCCAACTAAGGCCTTATGCTTCAGGCCGGCGACTGCCGGCCCGCGACCTCATGGTCGCGTAAGCCAAGCCGACGGATGTCGGCGCCCGGCGCCTGAGGGCGCACAATCAAGTCCCCCGAACCACCAGCCGAGCGGGAAGGCTGACCGATGCCACTTCCTCCCCATTGATCAGGGACAGGATGCGCCGCGCCAGCAGTTCGCCACCCGCCTGCCAATCCTGATGGACCGACGAAAGCGGCGGTGTCAGGCAGGCCCCCAGGGGCGTATCGTCGTAACCGATCACGGAAATCCGCTCCGGCACGGGAATGCCGCGTTCCTGCAAGGCCTGCAGCGCGCCGATGGCCAGAAGGTCGCTGGCGGCCAGCAGACAGTCGAACGCGGCCCCGCCCTCATCGATCCACCGGGCAATCGCCGCCGACCCCGCCGCGATGCTGAACGGGCAGGAAATGCCGCCCACTAAGTGTCCGCCACCAGTGGCCAGGGCGTCGCGGAAGCCGTCATGGCGCTGTGCAATCTCGGCGTGGCTGGTGTCGCCCAGAAAAAGGCCGCGCCGGCGGCCCATGGACAGGAAACGGTCAGCGGCCAGCGCCCCGCCCTGCCGGTTGTCCGACCCGACCGTCACATAATCATGCTCCGGCGCCTCGGCACCCCAGACGACCAGGGGCACGTCGCTGTCGGCCAGTTGCACCGCCGCCTCGTCATGGCTGCCCTGGCCCAGCAGGATGATGCCGTCTGCCGTCTGCACCGCCGGCATATGCACCCCGTCGCGGGTGGTCAGGACGACGGCATAGCCGATGCTGGTCAGTTCCTGGCAGATGCCGCCCATCAGCGCCATGGGGAACGGGTCGGACAGGGGCCGGTCGGGGCTGGGCTTCATCTCCACCACCACGGCCACGCTGTTGGACCGTTGCAGGCGCAGGCTGCGCGCCGACAGGTTCAGCTTGTAGCCATGTTCCTTGGCCAGGGCCTGGATCTTGGCCCGCGTATCGGGCTTCACCGTCGGGCTGTCGCGCAGGGCGCGTGACACCGTGATCTTCGATACCTGCGCCAATTCCGCCAGGTCGGCCATGGTCAAGCGGCCGGCGGGCGCGGCCTTGGCTTCAATCTCGGGTCCGCGGGCGGCTGCGGGCTTGATCATCTGGCTTTCGGCGGGTGACGGGCAGGGAAGCCGACATTGGCATGGAAGGCGATTTTTTCCAAGGGTTTGGCAACACCCAATCGCATAGGCCCGAACCCCCGCCCCATACGTAGTCAGAAAAATGACATCGATATCTTGACATCGATAACATTGATGTTAGCTTAAGGACCAACCACCGCATCATGGCGGCGGATCAAGCGTATCTTGGGGAGGTTTGCCGTGGCGGAGAGAGCATCTCACGTCCGCGCAGGAGATGTGCGTGCCGATGCCGGGGATGGCTGGACCATCCGGGTTGCCGGGTTCAATCCGGAAACCGCGGCGCGTGACGAAAGCCTGTTCGCACTGGCCAATGGCGCGCTGGGCGTGCGCGGCGGCATCGACGGGGTGGACAGCGCCAGCGATGGTGCCTTTCTGGCGGCCTTCTTCGAACAGGCACCGATCCATTATCACGAGAAATTCACCGGTTTTGCGCTTTCCACCGATACCCGCGTGCCCGTGGCCGATGCCAAGCATGTGCGGATCGTGCTGGACGGGGAAACCGTCACCCTGACACCGGATGCCGGCCTTGTCCGCGAGCTGGACCTGTCCACGGGCCGTTTCCGCACCTCCATGCGCTATACGGCAAAGGGTGGAGCGGTGGAGATCACCACCGACCGTCTGGTCAGCCTTTCACGCCCCGGCCTGCTGGCCCTGCGCCTGACCATCCGTTCCCTGGACTATACCGGCCCCGTCACCCTGCTGTCGGATCTGCGTTGGGGCCGCCGGGCGGAGGGGCAGGGCGATGATCCGCGCATCGGTGTCTCGCTGGGGGCCGGCGGGGTGGACAGTTTCCCGGTGGTGGAGGATGGCATCCCCACCGCCCTGCGGCAGACGGCCCGCCTGTCGCGCCGGACCTGCCTGCTGCGGCAGGATCACGTGTCTGGTCACGGCCTGGCATCCGATCAACCCTTCCTGACGCTCGACAGCATCAGTCAGGCCTTCCATGCCGACCTGACGCCGGGTACCGGGATCGAACTGGTAAAGTTCGCCGCCTATGCCTGGGCCGATCATGATGGTGATGTCGCCGCCCTGTTTGCCGATGCCGGGGCCACCCTGGCCGCTGCGCTTGCCGCCGGCTGGGACGTGATCGCACAGGAACAGGCCGATGATCTGGCCCGCTTCTGGGCCGATGCCGATGTGGTGATTGATGGCGATGCGGGCCTGCAGCAGGCCATCCGCTTCAACCTGTTCCACCTGTACCAGTCCACGGGCCGTGACGGCGCCACCTCCATCGCGGCCAAGGGCCTGACGGGGGAAGGCTATGAGGGCCATTATTTCTGGGACACGGAAACCTTCATCCTGCCCGTGCTGGCCTTCACCGCCCCGCAACTGGCGCGGCGCATGCTGGAATACCGGATCGGCCGGCTGGACCGCGCCCGCGCCCATGCGCGCGGCATGGGGCACAGTACCGGCGCCCTGTTCCCCTGGCGCACCATCGCCGGCGATGAATGTTCGGCGCACTACCCCAGCGGGTCGGCGCAGTACCATATCAATGCCGACATCGCCTTTGCCGCCCGGCTTTACGAGGAAGCGACCGGCGACAGCGCCTTTCTTTACGCCCATGCCGCCGAGATGCTGTTTGAAACGGCCCGCATCTGGCCGCAGGTGGGGCATTTCAACGCCCGCAAGGGCGGGGCCTTCACCATTCATGAGGTGACGGGACCGGACGAGTACACCGCGCTGGTGAACAATAATTTCTACACCAACGCCATGGCCGCCGCCCATCTGGCCCATGCCGCCGATCTCTATCGCCGCATGTCCACCGACGCGCCCGGTGCCCTGTCCACCCTCGCCACCCGCATCGGCCTGACCGATGCCGAAGTGGCCCTGTGGCAGCGGGCGGCGGATAGCATGTACCTGCCCACCGACCCCGATTTGGGCGTCAGCCCGCAGGATGACGACTTCCTGTCCAAGCCCGTCTGGCCCTTCGCCGATACGCCCGCCGACAAATATCCGCTGTTGCTGCACTATCACCCGCTTTCCATCTATCGCCATCAGGTGTGCAAACAGGCCGATGTCGTGCTGGCCATGCTGCTGGCCGGCGACCGGTTCAGCCCCGCCCTGAAACGCCGCAATTTCGATTATTACGAAGCCGTAACAGTCCATGACAGCACCCTGTCACCCAGCAGCTACGGCATCCTGGCCGCAGAGCTGGGCGACAGTGAAAAGGCCATTCGTTACTTTACCGAAACAGCCCGTATCGACCTGGATGACCTGCATGGCAATGCCAGCCATGGCGTGCATATGGCGGCCATGGCCGGAAGCTGGCTGGGCATCGCCTGGGGCTTCGGCGGCCTGCGCTGGCAGGGTGGCATCGCCCGCTTTGCCCCCATCCTGCCCCCCGGCTGGACCCGCTATGGCTTCGGCATTAATTGGCAAGGAAGACGCCTGCGGGTGACGGTCGATCAGGTGGGCACCACCTACCGCCTGCTGTCGGGCGATGCCCTGACCATCCATCACCAGGGCGCCCCCGTCACCCTGACGCCGGGTCAGGATACCGCCATCGCCCACAGCCCGTTTCCCGCCCCGGTCAAGGCCATCATCTTCGACCTGGACGGCGTTCTGACCGATACCGCAGAGGGCCATTATCAGGCCTGGCAGCGTCTGGCGGATGAGTTGGGCGTGCCCTTCGACCGCGAAAAGAACGAGGCGCTGAAGGGCATCGACCGCATGGGCAGCCTGGAACGCATCCTGGCCGGCTCTGCCATCACCCTGACCGACGCGGAGAAGCTGGACGCCGCATCGCGGAAGAACGGCTATTACCAGGACCTGATCGCAAGGTTCAGCCCCGACGATTTGTTCGACGGCGTGCGCGACCTGCTGCTGGCCGCCAAAGCCGCCGGGCTGAAGCTGGGCGTGGCGTCGGCCAGCCGTAACGCCCCCACCCTTTTGACGCGCCTGGGCATCATCGACCTGTTCGACCATGTCGCCGATGCGGGTGCCATCCCCAATCCCAAGCCCGCCCCTGACATTTTCCTGTCCGTGGCCAAGGCTCTGGATGTCTCCCCGCCCGCGTGCCTGGGCGTGGAGGACAGCATGGCCGGGATCACCGCCATCAAAGCAGCCGGCATGCCGGCGCTGGGTATCGGTGATCCCGCCATCCTGACCGAGGCCGATGAGGTCATCGGCCATATACGCGAATTCCGGCTGGACCGTTTCGTCCGCCCGGCATGACAATCCGGGCGCCATCCCGAGAGGGGGGATGCGTCGCCCGGACGGAAAAACAAGCACAGCCCATCAATCAAGAAGCATCCGGGTGATGCTCATACGGGAGGTCCCTATGACTAAGTTTGACAAGAAGCTGCTGACGGGCGCTGCCTTCGCGGCCCTGCTGCTGCCCGCCATCGGTGCTGCCCAGGCACAGGACGCCCAGCAGGGTGGCCTGCTGGAAGAAATCATCGTCACCGGCGTGGCGCGCTCCGACGGTATCAAGAAGCTGGATGCCAGCTTCTCCATCACCACCGCCGATGCCGAAGCCATCGCCGAACAGCAGCCCGCCAGCACCGCCGACCTCCTGAAGATCGTCCCCGGCGTCTGGGTTGAAAGCTCGTCCGGCACGTCGGGCGCCAATATCGACGTGCGTGGTTTCCCCGGCGGCGGCGACGCGCCCTTCATCACGGTACAGCTGGACGGCTCCCCCCTGTTCCCGCCGCCCACCCTTTCCTTCCTGGAAAACAGCACCCTGTTCCGCCTGGACGACACGGTGGAGCGGGTGGAGGTGCTACGCGGCGGCCCCTCGCCCATCTTCTCCAATGGTCAGCCCGGCGCCACCATCAACTTCATCCAGCGCAAGGGCAAGGAAGACCCCGAGGGCAGCCTGAAGCTGACCGTGGGGGATGAGGGGCTGTACCGTTTCGACACCTATTACCAGGGTGCCTTGGACAAGGATCTGCTGTTCTCGGTCGGCGGTTTCTACCGCACGTCGGACGGTATCCGCGATACCGAATTCCCCGCCGATCGCGGCGGTCAGGTCAGCGGCAACATCACCAAGGTCCTGGAAAACGGCGAGGTCACTTTCTACGGTCGTTACACCAACGACAAGAACGCCTTCTACACGGCCATCCCGCTGCTTTCCTCCAACAATGGCAAGACCATCAAGGAGTTTCCGGGCTTTGATGCGGGCAAGGGCACCTTCCTGGGCAATGAGCTGCGCAATGTCGTGCTGGAGGTCACCCCCGGCGCCACACCCGGCACCATCCGCCGTGATTTCGCCGATGGCCGTGGCGTGAAGGCCGCCGTGGTCGGCAACACGATCGACCTGACCTTCGGGGAATGGACGGTTAGCAATAAGATGAACTACCTGAAGGGTCAGGCCGATACGCGCGGCCTGTTCACGGGTGCCAACCCGCAGACCCTGGGCAGCTTCATCAATGGTCAGATCGCGTCGGCCAACGCCAACGCCGCCGTCGTTGCCGCCGCCGGTCGCACGGCCACGGCGGGTTCTGCCAGCTTCGCCAATGGCGGGGCCGCCATCACCGACCTGAATATGCAGGTGATCACGGCCGGCCTCTGGTCGGTGGACAAGGATATCGAAAGCTTCACCGACGATATCCGTTTCAGCCGTGAGATCTTCGACGGCAACACCATCACCATCGGCGCCTATTTCGCTGATTATTCGTCCAAGGATCTCTGGTACCTGGGCAACAACGTCCTGATGACAGCCACGCCCAATGCCAAGCTGATCAATCTGACGCTCAATAACGGCGCCAAGGTCACCCGCAACGGCTTCGTCGGCACCTCCTTCTTCGATGTGAATGCCAGCTATAACGGTCAGAACCTGGCCGCCTTCATCGCCGATGAGTGGGCCCTGACCGAGGATCTGCGCATCGATATCGGTGGCCGTGTGGAGAAGCAGAAGGTCAATGCGACCTTGGAAAACGTGTCGACCATGGACCTGGACGGCAATCCGCTGACGCTGGCCAACAACGCCACCTCCGTCCTGAACGGCTCCTTCCGCACGCTGGATTATTCCAACACGGAAACCTCCTGGACGGCGGGCGTGAACTACTACCTGACGGGCGATCTGTCGGTGTTCGGTCGCCTGAACAGCGGCTTCAAGTTCCCGCAGTTCGACAATCTGCGTGACGGCCAGAACCAGATGCAGAAGATCGATCAGCAGGAGGTCGGTCTGAAGACCCGCACGTCTGATTACGCCGCCTATGTCACCTTCTTCCACAACAAGTTTGAAGGCCTGCCCTTCCAGCAGTTCATTATCAATCCCGACGGGTCGCAGACGCAGCTGACCCGCATCGGCGGTTCCAAGGCCTATGGCATGGAATTCGAACTGATGGTCATGCCGGTCGAAAACCTGAACCTGGCCCTGCGCGGCAATTACCAGAAGGGCGAGTTCAAGGATTTCGGCCCCAACAGCGGCAATCAGGTGCAACGTCAGCCGAAGATCCAGTTCAGCTTCTCGCCCTCTTATGACGTGCCCATGGATTGGGGCAAGCTGCGCTTCTTCGCCAGCTACAACTATACCGGCGCACGTTGGGCCGATGTGGAAAATGCCCAGCGTCTGCCCAGCTTCAACACCATCGATGCCGGCATCTCCGCCGATATCGGTGATGACGTGACGGTCATGCTGTCGGGCACCAACCTGACGGACGAATTGGGCCTGACTGAAGGCAATGCCCGCATCATCGGCGGCGCCAACACCAGCGGCGTCTTCATGGGCCGCCCGATCTTCGGGCGTAACGTGAAGATGTCGGTGGCGACCAAGTTCTAAACCGCCACCGTCGCTCCCTCACCCTCCCCAACGCTATCGCGTTCGGGCCCCTCCCTCTCCCGCCAGGCGGGCGAGGGGCGAAACAAGGTTCATCCCCAACTTTCGCCCCTCACCCACGAAGGTGGGAGAGGGAGGGGCCCGTTGGCGCCAGCCAACGGGAGGGTGAGGGCAAACCCGCCACCACCGCCCCCCCAACGGAGCCCGCCCATGCCCCGCCTGACCCGCCTCGGCAAGACCCTGCCGCTGCTGGCCCTGCTTCTGGCGGGTCCCGCCTGGGGGGAGGATGCGCTGCGGTTCGACCTGACGGCCGGGCAGCATCAGAACCTGTTCCAGCGTGACGGCCCCGTTTCCGCCCATCTGGTGGCAGGCGCGGGCCGGATCGTGGTGGCCTTTCCCGCCGGCAATACCGGGATCGGCCTGTGGACCGATGCCAAGGCGGCGATCACCGCCACCGCCCTGTCTCCCCTGACCATCCCGGACACCAGGGGCCACCCACTGCACGGCATCAAAACCACGCTGGAAATCGCCACCCAGACCCTGACCCTGCGTCAGACGATCCTCTCCAGCATCCGGGTCCTGCGGGACTTTCAGCACTCCTCCACGCGCCAGCCCCTGGTCGAAACCACCCCCACCATCGATGGCACCACCATCCATTGGCAGCGCGACCGTCTGGACGGCGCCCCCGGCCTTATGCTGGCCCTGACCCTGTTGAACGGCACCGCCAAGGCCAATCCCGACGGCACCGTCACGCTGACTACCCCCGCCCCCGCCCTGCGCCTGACACTGACGGCGGCCAGCGGGGAAACACCGCTGACCCCCATCGCCCTTTCCGACCTGCTGACCGAAAAGGCCGCCCCGGACACCAAGGCGCGGCAGGTGCTGGATTTCCTCAGCTACCGGGAAAAGCTGATGGCCGGGTCCTGGGCTTACAACACCTATTTCGGGCGCGACACGCTGATGTCCCTGCGCCTGCTGATGCCAGTCCTGAAACCTGCTGCCATCGAGGCCGGGCTGGGCGCTGTCCTGGAACGGCTCAGCCCGACCGGCGATGTCGCGCATGAGGAGGATGTGGGCGAGTTCGCCGTCCTGCGCCATCGCCTGGAACAGGGCAGCAGCAGCGCCGATCCCCTCTTCGATTACAAGATGGTCGATGATGATCTGATGCTGGCCCCCATCCTGGCCGATTATCTGGAAAGCATCCCCGCCCGCGACGCCCAGCTGTTCCTGGCGCGGCGCACGCCGTCGGGGGACGCTTACGGCACGCTGCTGGCCCGCAACCTGTCCTTCGTCCTGGCCCGTGCCGCCGCCTTCGCCGCCAACCCCGTCGCCACCAACCTGATCCCCCTGCCGGCGGGACAGAAGGTGGGCGACTGGCGCGACAGCCAGGAGGGGTTGGCCGGTGGCCGCTATTCCTACTCCGTCAATGCCGTGCTGGCCCCGGCGGCGCTTGCCGCCATCACCCGCCTGCACAAATCCGGCCTTATATATCCCTACAGCCGTGACCTGTCACGGACCGAACCCCTGGCAAGGGTCTGGGCGGACAAAGCCCCCGCCCTGTTCACCGTCACCATCCCGGCCACAGAAGCGCAGGCCGCCACCACCCGCTTCGCCGCCGAACTGGGCATCCCAACGACACCCCTGCCCGCCGGCCCGTTGCGTTTCGACGCGCTGGCCCTGGATGATACCGGCAGGCCCCTGCCCGTGATGCATTCCGACACGGGCTTTGCCCTGCTGTTCCTGACCCCGGATGCCGCGACGCTGGACCGTGCCATCGCCCCCCTGCTGCACCGCCTGCCTGCCGGGCTGATGACCGATGCCGGCATGGTCGTCGCCAATGCCGCCTGGGCACCGGCCCCCATCCGGGCCGAATTCGGCCCCGGCTACTATCATGGTGCCGTCATCTGGTCCTGGCAGCAGGCCCTGATGGCTGCGGGCCTGGAACGGCAACTGGCCCGCACCAACCTGCCCACCGCCACGCGCACCCGCCTGCAATCGGCGCAGCGTGCCTTGTGGCAGGCGATCCGTGCCGTCCCGGCGGATCAGCGGACGTCGGAACTCTGGTCCTGGGCCTATGGCGATGGCAACTTCACCTATCGCCCCTTCGGCCAGGGTGGCGGGGATCAGACGGAATCCAACGCCGCCCAGCTTTGGAGCACGGTCTATCTGGCCGTCAAACCACCGGCACTTTGACAAACGGCGCCAAACCAACAAGAACGGAACAGGGAAGGATATGAGGCATGCGCAACGGACGGGCGGTACTGGCGGTGGGATTGACCTATGTGGTCTTTGCCATGCTGTTGAATGCCGTGGGCACGGTCATCCTGCAATCGATCCAGAGCTTTGGCGTGACCAAGCTGGAGGCAGGAAGGCTGGAGGCCTACAAGGACCTGCCCATCGCCATCACCAGCTTCATCGTCGCCAGCTTCCTGCCCCGCATTGGCTATCGCCGCGCCATGATCGCCGCCCTGGTTCTACAGGGGCTGGCGGCGGCCCTGATGCCGTTCCTGTCTTCCTTCTGGGCCATGAAGCTGATGTTCTTCTGCATCGGCGTCGGCTTTGCGCATGTGAAGGTGGCGGCATATTCCTCCATCGGCCTGCTGACGCGCGACAAACAGGGCCATGCCAGCCTGACCAACATGATTGAGGGCGTGTTCATGCTGGGCGTCCTGGGCAGTTACTGGCTGTTCAGCCTGTTCGTGAACCATGACAACCCCGCCGATCCGTCCTGGCTGAATGTCTATTGGGTCCTGTCCGCCCTCGCCTTCGCCGCCGCCGCCCTGTGGTCCGTGACGCCGCTGGATGAAAGCGAGGCCCATGCCCCCGACGCCAAGCCCGGCGTGCAGCAGATGGCGCGCCTCGCCGTCACCCCCATCGCGGTCGTGTTTCTGGCGTCCGCCTTCCTCTATGTCCTGATCGAACAGGCCATCGGCACCTGGCTGCCCACCTTCAACGCGGAGGTGCTGCACCTGCCCGCCGCCATGTCGATCCAGGCCACCTCCATCTTCGCCGCCGGCATCGCGCTGGGCCGGCTGGGGGCGGGCGTCGCCCTGGCCCGCATCGGCTGGTTCCCGTTCCTGGCCTTCTGCCTTGCCGCCATGACGGCCCTGGTCCTGCTGACCCTGCCGCTGGCCGACGGCGTACAGCCGATGGCAGAGGCCAACTGGCTTTCCGCCCCCATCGCCGCCTTCATGCTGCCCTTGATCGGCCTGTTCATGGCGCCGATCTACCCGGTGATCAACTCCGTCATCCTGTCGGCCCTGCCCAAGCATGAGCATGCAGCCATGACGGGCCTGATCGTGGTCTTCTCCGCATTGGGCGGCACCTTCGGCTCATTCGTCACCGGCTTCCTGTTCGACCGCCTGGGCGGCCATACCGCCTTCTACATGGCCCTGGTGCCCATGGGTGCCATCGCCGTGACCCTGTTCCTGCTGGACCGGCGGACGCGGGCGGCATAGATCATGACATCAGGCAATGCCGGGCGTACACCCGGATGCTGAAGGAAGCAGGATGACAGGCGCAGACCATCCGAAGCGATATCATGATCATTCCCTGGCCGGAATCCGGTACGGGAAGGACGGCACCATATCGCTTTTAATCAGAGGTCCCGACGATATCGAGCGTGTGATCATTCTCGACGATGTTGAGCATTTCCTTGTGTCCGACCTATTGGCCGGCAACATCATCGATACAGTGAAAAACGTCACGATATCGCCCGACAATCGGGCTTGTATCGCCGCATCCTTTCAGGAGATCGGCAGCCAATATTACGCCGACGACACGTGCCGTCATTTGGCGCTGTCCCCGCGAATCCTGGGAAAGCTCTTCGTTTCATTCAGCTCCAGCTATGGGGTTGAGATCAGGGCAATCGTCGGCGGAATGCGGGAAGTCGGCCCCGGCGCCATGGTCACACATACCGGATGATGATCAGCAGCCCCGCCCCATCGCCCGTCACCGTCGCCACATCCTCCGGCCCGACCAGCAGCGCATCCCAGGACCTCAAGCCCCGATAGCCCCCGTCCAGCGCCAGAAGCAGCCGTACCGCCGGCACCCCGCCCAGCGCCACCGGCCCGCGCACGCGTGCCACCGAATGGCTGAAACGCCCGCGCCGCGTCATGACATTCAGATCATGCACCGGCCCGCCGCTGACCACGGCCTGCACCACCTCCCCGCCATCAAAGGCGAACGGCGCGCTGTCGGGCGTCAGCACATGGCCGTTCAGCGCCATCGACCCGCCCGACAGCAGGGTCAGCGTCCGGTCGATGCCGGGAAAGGCGGAGAACGGCCCGTCCCCGTCCACCCGCGCGATGGAGACGCGCCAGTCGAAATCCGACAGGCCCGCCTTTTCCGGGAAGACGGCCACCGTCGCCGTCTCGCCCCCGCCATTCTTCCACGCGGTCCAGGGGCGATCCGCCGCGCGCAACAGCAACCCGCTCATGCCGCCCCCCCGGCGGCCCCGGTGAACCGCGCCACCAGATCAAAGCCTTCGCCGGGAAACACCTGCCTGACATGGGTGATGGGCTGATCCCCGCGCCAGGTGCGGCGGTCCAGCAGCAGGCAGGCCGTGCCCTCCTCCACGCCCAAGGCGCCTGCCAGCCTCCCGGCGGGGGCGGCGGTGATGCGATGCTCCGCCTCCGTCCAGGGCACATGCGCCAGCAGCCAGGAACCGGGCGCCACCTGGGTAAAGTCAACGCTCGCCGCGTCCGGCACCGCCTTCAGGCTGATCAACCGCTCCTCCACGGCAAAGGGCACGCCATCGGCCAGATGCCGGCAGGTGAGCGCCAGCACCTTGGCCCCACGCGGTGGCCGCATCCGGTCGGGATCGACCGACACTGCCGGTAACACGTCGCGCGACAGCAATTCCAGGCGGTAAATTTGCCCCCGCCCCGTCACTTCCGCCTGGATATCGGGGATGGCCAGCGCCGCCATATGGATCTGCGGGCGCGACACAAAGGTCCCCGCCCGTTTGCGCCGCTCCAGCAGCCCTGCCTCCACCAGCCCCGTTAGCGCCTTGTTCACCGTCATGCGGGCGCAGCCATAGCGCGCCATCAGCTCATGTTCGAACGGGATACGGTCGCCGGCCTTCAACGTGCCCGACAGGATCGCCCCTTCGATATCGGCCCGGATGCGGGCATGCAGCGGTGCGGCATTCTCAGTCACGCTCATGACAGGATGGTTCCCAGCGCCAGACGGTAACGCGCGGCGACGGCGTCGCGCACGATATGGCGGCCTCCGCTTACCACGCGCCTGCCCCGCCGCCAAACCCCGTCCACCATGCGCTGCCCTGCAAAGATGAACCCGTCCAGCAGGGCATCGCCGCGCCGGGCCGCCAGACTGGGCTGTGTCGCATCCAGGGTCACGAAATCCGCCGCCGCGCCAACAGACAGGCCAGCATCCTTCTGCCCCAGCGCCCGTGCCCCGCCGGTCAGCGCGCCGTCGAACAGCACCCGTCCGGTGGAGGGCGTATCGGCGCGGCCCAGCACATTGCGCGCCCGGTGGGCCAGACGCTGGGCATATTCCATGCTGCGCAGTTCTTCTGCGGCATCGATCAGGACATTGCTGTCCGACCCGATGCCGAACAGCCCGCCTGCCGCCTGATAATCACGGCCATTGAAGATGCCATCGCCCAGATTGGCCTCGGTAATGGGGCACAATCCCGCCACGGCCCCGCTTGCCGCCAGCTTCGCTGTCTCCGCCGCATCCATATGCGTGGCATGCACCAGACACCATTGCCCATCGACATCGGCATGATCGAACAGCCAGGCCACGGGCCGCTGCCCGCTCCAGGCATGGCAATCGGCCACTTCCTTGATCTGTTCGGCGATATGGATATGGATGGGACCACCCGCCGCCAGGGCGGGCACGAAGGACAGGCTGTCCGGCGTGACGGCGCGCAGACTGTGCGGCGCCACGCCCACCAACCCGTCGGGCAGGGTGGCGATGGCGGCCCGGCTAGCCTCCACCACGCGCGCGAAACCGTCGATGCTGTTGATGAACCGCTTCTGCCCCGGCCCCGGTGCCTGCCCGCCAAACCCACCATACTGATACAGGACCGGCAGCAGGGTCAGGGCGATCCCCGTTTCCGCCGCCGCCGCCGCCAGCTTCGCCCCCATCTCCGCCGGATTGGCATAGGGGACACCATCGACATCCTGGTGGATATAATGGAACTCACCCACCCGCGTGAACCCGCCCTCCAGCATCTCGACAAAGGCCATGGCGGCAATGGCCTGCATCTCGTCCGGGCCGATCCGGTGGGCGAAGCGATACATCACCTCCCGCCAGGTCCAGAAACTATCCTCCCCCGGTCCCCGCACCTCCGCCAGCCCCGCCATCCCGCGCTGAAACGCGTGGGAATGCAGGTTGGGCAGACCCGGCAGGGCGATGGCATGACGCTCATCGGTGGGTTCAGGGGCGGTGCCAGCGGTGACAGATGCGATCACCCCGCCCTGCTCCACCACCCGCACCCCGTCCGCCCATCCGCCCGGCAGCAGCGCCTGCTGGAACCAGAACCCGGCCATCACCCACACCCCCAAATTTCATCTCGGGCCCCATATTAATGTATAGACATTAATTATGTATAGACATAAAAGAGGGGAAAACAGGCGCGCAGACGCCATGATGAACGGTTCAGCGGGGAAAAGGGTCGGACATGCGGCATGGGTTTTTCGATCACACGCTTCTTTCCCGTCATCCCGGCGAAAGCCGGGACCCAGGGGTCACGGGCACGATGATCGGGTTCCCCCGCTACTACGCTGCTGAACGCTCGGGCGCCTGGCCCCTGGGTCCCGGCTTTCGCCGGGATGACGAGGTGCGGGATGAACCCCATGCACGCTGACCACCTCTGGACCCACGCGCGCCTTGCCACCATGCGCCCCGACCTGCCCGGTCTGGGGATCGTGGAGGATGGGGTGATTGCTGCGCACAATGGCCGCATCATTTTCGCCGGTTCCAAGGCCGACGCCCCCGCCTTCACCGCCACGCAAACCACCGACTTGAGCGGTCGCTGGGTCACCCCCGGCCTGATTGATTGCCACACGCATCTGGTCCATGCCGGCGACCGCGCGCATGAATTCGAACTGCGCCTGCAAGGTGCGACGTACGAGGAGATTGCGCGGGCCGGCGGCGGCATCGTCTCCACCATGCGCGCCACCCGCGCCGCCACCCTGGATACGCTGATCTGTCAGGCGCTGCCCCGCCTCGACGCCCTGCTGGCCGAAGGGGTGACGACGGTTGAGGTGAAGTCCGGTTACGGCCTGACGCTCGCGGATGAGGTAAAGATGCTGCGCGCCGCCCGCGCTCTGGCTGACCACCGCCCTGTCGATGTCGCCACCACCTTCCTGGGCGCCCACGCTGTTCCGCCGGAATATGCCGACGATCACGACGCCTATATCGATCTGGTCTGCCGCACCATGATCCCGCATGTGGCGCAGCATAAGCTGGCCGATGCCGTGGACGGGTTCTGTGAGGGCATCGGCTTTTCCCTGGCCCAGGTCCGTCGCGTCTTCCATGCCGCAAAGGCCAATGGCCTGGCCCTGAAACTCCACGCCGAACAGCTATCCAACCTAAATGGTGCGGCCCTGGCCGCCCAATGCGGGGCGCTGTCCGCCGACCATCTGGAACATGTCGACGAAGCGGGCGTGCGCGCCATGGCGCAATCCGGCACCGTCGCCGTCATGCTGCCCGGCGCCTATTACTTCACGCGCGACACCAAGCTGCCGCCCATCGACCTGTTCCGCCTGCACGGCGTGCCCATGGCGGTCGCGACCGACTGCAACCCCGGCACGGCCCCGCTGACCTCGCTGTTGCTGTCGCTGAACATGGCCGCCACCTTGTTCCGGATGAGTGTGGAGGAATGTTTGGCCGGCGCCACCCGCGTTGCGGCCAAGGCGCTGGGACGCCACGCCGATATCGGCACGCTGGAAGCCGGCAAGCAATGCGACCTCGCCATCTGGGACATTGAGCGTCCCGCCGAACTTGTTTACCGCATGGGGTTCAACCCCCTGCATGCCCGTATCCACAGGGGGATCTGATGCCGCAATCCATGTCCGTCACGCTGCGCCCCGGCGCTGTCAGCCTGGGCGAATGGCGCCGCATCTATAATGGCGCCGCCGTGACGCTGGACCCCGCCTGCCGCCCGGCGGTGGAGCGTTCCGCCGCCACCATCGCCCGCATCATCGCCAAGGGCGACCCCGTCTATGGCGTGAATACCGGCTTCGGCAAGCTGGCATCCGTCCGCATTGCTGCGGAAGATCTCGAATTGCTGCAACGCAACATTGTACTCTCCCATGCCGCCGGCGTGGGCGATCCGATGCCGCGCAATGTCCTGCGCCTGATGATGGCGCTGAAGCTGGCCAGCCTGGGTGTGGGCGCGTCCGGTGTGAAGCCGGCAACGCTCGACCTGCTGGAAGCGCTGCTGACCCACGACATCCTGCCCGTGGTCCCGGCCCAGGGTTCGGTGGGCGCATCGGGCGACCTCGCCCCCCTGTCCCACATGGCAGCGGCAATGATCGGCCATGGGGAGGTCATCGCCAACGGCACCCGAATGAAGGCGGCGGACGCGCTGAAGGCCGCCGGCCTGTCCCCCCTGACCCTGGGGCCAAAGGAAGGCTTGGCCCTGCTGAACGGCACCCAATTCTCCACCGCCTATGCTTTGGCCGGCCTGTTCGAAGCCGAACGCCTGCACGGCTCCGCGCTCGCCACCGGTGCTTTGTCCACCGAGGCCGCCAAGGGCTCCGACACCCCCTTCGACCCACGCATCCATCTGCTGCGCGGTCACAAGGGTCAGATCGCGGTGGCCGACACGCTGCGTCGCCTGATGGACGGCTCCGCCATCCGCGCCTCGCACCGCGAAGATGACATCCGTGTCCAGGACCCCTACTGCCTGCGCTGCCAGCCGCAGGTGATGGGGGCGGCACTGGACCTGCTGCGTCAGGCGGGCCAGACGCTGCTGACGGAGGCCAACGCCGTCTCCGACAATCCGCT
The DNA here is from genome assembly GCF_057809555.1 of Niveispirillum sp. FG156. NCBI lineage: Bacteria > Pseudomonadati > Pseudomonadota > Alphaproteobacteria > Rhodospirillales > Azospirillaceae > Niveispirillum > Niveispirillum sp. FG156. The sequence continues at coordinate 31,112 of NZ_JBMDKE010000025.1, forward strand.
GGTGTTCGCGGAGGATGACAGCGTGCTGTCCGGTGGGAATTTCCACGCCGAACCGGTGGCGTTTGCCGCCGACATGATCGCCATGGCGGTGTGCGAGATCGGCAGCCTGTCCGAACGCCGCATCGCCATGCTGGTGGACCCGGCCCTGTCCGGCCTGCCCGCCTTCCTGACGCCGAAGCCGGGCCTGAATTCCGGCTTCATGATCCCGCAGGTCACCGCCGCAGCCCTGGTTTCGGAGAACAAGCAGCGCGCCTATCCAGCCAGCGTGGACAGCATCCCCACCTCGGCCAACCAGGAAGACCATGTCTCCATGGCCGCCCACGGCGCCCGCCGCCTGCTCTCCATGGTGAAGAACGCCGACAGTGTAGTCGCCATCGAATATCTCTCGGCAGTCCAGGGCTGCGACTTCCACGCCCCCTTGACCAGTTCGACCGTTCTGGAATCCCTGCGGACCACCCTGCGCAATGTCGTCCCCACCCTCACCGACGACCGCTATTTCCACGCCGACATCGACACCGCCTTGACCCTGGTCCGCACTGGTGCCCTGATCAGGACGGTGACGACGGGCGGTGTGGAACTGCCGAGTGTGTGAGGACGGGTGCCCCCTCACCCTCCCAAACGCTGACGCGTTCGGGCCCCTCCCTCTCCCGCAAGCGGGCGAGGGGCGAAAACTTCTTCCCTCGCCCACGAAGGTGGGAGAGGGAGGGGCCCAAGCCTGCCAAGGCTTGGGAGGGTGAGGGAACAACCGATCCCAAGGCAAAGATAACCCCGCCCCGGAACAGGAGAACCCAACCATGGACCAGGACTGGCTGATCATCCATCAGGGCACCGCGCCCCTGATCCTCTCCATCCCGCACGCGGGAACGGAGATCGACTGGGCGTTGGAGGACACGCTGGCCGATCCCTGGCGGGCGCGCAAGGATGCCGACTGGTGGGTGGGGCAGCTCTATTTCTTTGCCCGCGACCTGGGCGCCACCATCGTGCAGACTAGCCTGTCGCGCACCATGATCGACGTGAACCGCCCGCCCGACGGTGCCTCCCTCTATCCTGGACAGGCCACGACCGACCTTTGCCCGCTGACCACGTTTGACGGTGAACCGCTCTACAATCCCGGCCAGGAACCCGACGCGATGGAGGTGTTGCGCCGGCGCGAACTGTTCCACGCTCCCTATCACGCCGCCTTGATGCTGGAAATCCTGCGCCTGCGCCGCACGCATCCGCGCGTCGTGCTGTATGATTGCCACTCCATCCGGTCCTGGGTGCCGCGCCTGTTCGACGGGCTGCTGCCGCATTTCAACATCGGCACGTTTGAGGGCAAAAGCTGCGATCCCGGCCTGACCCGCGTGATTGAGGCGGCGTGTGACGCCACACAGTTCACCCACGTCAGCAATGGCCGCTTCAAGGGCGGCTACATCACCCGCCATTACGGGCAACCCGCCAAGGGCGTGCATGCGGTGCAGATGGAACTGGCGACGCGCGGCTACCTTCTGGAACCCGACGACGATCCCACCCCCCATAATTGGCCCCCCGCCTATGACACGGCCTATGCCGCACCCATGGAAAAGGCCCTGCGCACCATCCTGACCGCCTGCATCGGCTGGGCGACGGACCCCAAGGGGTGATGCCTCCCCACCGTCATCCCCGCGCAAGCGGGGACCCAGCGAGAGCAGCGATAGCTGCGACATGACTCATATCGGCGCTAACTGCGCCTCACGCTGGGTTCCCGCTTGCGCGGGAATGACGTTTGGGGGGCAGGTCAACTCAACTCAGACGGCCCCCAAATAACCGAGGACATGATGAGCCGCATCGACAATACCCGCCTGATCCGCGCCCCCCACGGCACCGACCGCACCGCCAAGTCCTGGTTGACGGAGGCCGCCTTGCGCATGCTGATGAACAACCTCGACCCCGACGTGGCCGAACGGCCAGAGGAGCTGGTGGTCTATGGCGGCATCGGCCGGGCCGCGCGCGACTGGGCCAGTTTCGACCGCATCGTCGCGGCGCTCCGCGATCTGGAGGATGACCAGACCCTGCTGGTGCAATCGGGCAAGCCGGTCGGCGTGTTCCGCACCCATGCCGACGCCCCGCGCGTCCTGATCGCCAATTCCAACCTCGTCCCCCACTGGGCCACGTGGGACAAATTCCATGAGCTGGATGCCAAGGGCCTGATGATGTACGGCCAGATGACGGCGGGTAGCTGGATCTATATCGGCACGCAAGGCATCGTCCAGGGCACCTATGAGACGTTTGTGGAGGTGGGCCGCCGTCATTATGGCGGCAGCCTGTCTGGCCGCTGGATCCTGACCGGCGGTCTGGGCGGCATGGGCGGGGCACAGCCGCTGGCCGCCGTGATGGCCGGTGCCTCCTGTCTGGCTGTGGAGTGTCAGCCCTCGCGCATCGACATGCGCCTGCGCACCGGTTACCTGGACCGCGCCACCGACAGCCTGGATGAGGCACTGTCCATCATCGATGAAAGCTGCAAGGCCAAGAAGCCCGTTTCCGTCGGCCTGCTGGGCAATGCGGCGGAAGTCTTCCCCGAACTGGTCCGCCGGGGCGTGCGCCCCGATGCCGTCACCGACCAGACGTCTGCCCATGACCCGATCAACGGCTACCTGCCCGCCGGCTGGACCCTGGACCAATGGCTGCGGGCGCGCGAGGAAGACCCCAAATCCGTGGAAAAGGCGTCCCGCGCGTCCATGGCGGTACAGGTCCGCGCCATGCTGGATTTCTGGAAGGCCGGCGTGCCCACGCTCGATTACGGCAACAACATCCGGCAGATGGCGCTGGAAGAGGGCGTCACCGACGCCTTCGCCTTCCCCGGCTTCGTGCCCGCCTATATCCGCCCGCTTTTCTGTCGCGGCATCGGCCCCTTCCGCTGGGCGGCCCTGTCGGGCGATCCGGAAGATATCTACAAGACCGACGCCAAGGTGAAGGAACTGCTGCCCGACAATGCCCACCTGCATAACTGGCTGGACATGGCGCGGGAAAAGATCAAGTTCCAGGGCCTGCCCGCCCGCATCTGCTGGGTCGGCCTGGGCGACCGCCACCGTCTGGCACTGGCCTTCAATGAGATGGTGGCCAAGGGCGAGCTGAAGGCCCCCGTGGTCATCGGTCGCGACCATCTGGACAGCGGCTCCGTCGCCTCGCCCAACCGCGAAACAGAGGCCATGCTGGACGGTTCCGACGCCGTCTCCGACTGGCCCCTGCTGAACGCCCTGCTCAACACCGCATCTGGTGCCACCTGGGTATCGCTCCACCATGGCGGCGGCGTCGGCATGGGCTTCTCCCAGCATAGCGGCGTCGTCATCGTCGCCGACGGCACCGACGCGGCGGCCCGCCGCCTGGGCCGCGTCCTCTGGAACGACCCCGCCACCGGCGTCATGCGCCACGCCGACGCCGGCTACGACATCGCCAAGGACTGCGCACGGGAAAAGGGCCTGAACCTGCCGGGGATATTGGGGTAAGGGGGCCACGCTCCCCACCCGTAGCGCGGATTAGGCAACGCCGTAATCCGCGGAAACCCCGCACCCGCGCGGGTCCTCCCCGCCCTCACCCCTGCCCGGCGGGCGGGGGCGACGCGTTCAGCTTGTCCTGCAACTGCGCCAGCATCGATTTGGTGCTTTCCCCCTGCGCCAGCCATTCGCGGTGTTCCACCGACAGATGTTCATGCAGCGCCGCCACCCACAGTTCCAGCGCGTCTGCATCGCCTGCCTGCACCTTGGGCCGCACCTTTGCCAACAGCGCCTGTATCTCCATCAGGCTGTCCCAGGTCCGGCGATACCGCTCGGCATTGCGCAGATCCTGGCCCATGGCCTCCTGCGTGGTGACAAGGCTGGCCAATGTCGCCCCGAACACACCAAGCACGGGCACCCAGGGGGCGACAAACCCGCTGAACAGCGTTCCAACCGCCCCCAGCCCCACCGCAATGGAACCGGCCTTCAGCAGCAACCTGCCATGCGCACGATGCTCCTTGCCCCGCCCCTCATAATAGCGAAGCTGAACCTCCAACTGAAACCGGCGGATATAGTCCAGGGCGTCCAGAAGCAGCGCGGCATCCCCGCCCTTCACCGCAGCAACCACAGTGCTGAAATAGGCCAGCCGCCGACTTTCGGCCTTGGCCCTTTGTGTCATCCACTCCTTCAGCAATTCCCCGCTGCGCAGATAGTGAAGCGAGGCCATCGCCACAAACCCCGCCAGCCCACCCAGCACTGCCAGCGTGGCGGCAACCCAACCCGGCCAAGCCTCCGGCACCGCCAAGGCCACCGCCGCCAGGAACGTCGCCAACGCCGCCCCCACATTGGCCCTGCGCGCGTGACCTCGAAACTCCCGCTGATTGGCCACCGCCTCATTATCCGCCACCTCGAACAATCTGACAGCGGTCGCCACCTCCGCCCCCCGCAAAATCCCCGCTAGCGCCGGTGCGTCTGCGGCGATGTCATCGGCATGACGGGTGGGGGAGAGGAGGTAGTCGTGGTTTGTCATTTGGGGCCTGCGGATTGCATCTGCTGAAGGGTTTTGGCGAAAGCTTCTGTGTGGGGGTGACTGGTGCCTAATTTGCGAGCTGCACTTAAATAGGTTGCTCTCATCAAAGAGAAAGCTGACCTCAGTTCACCCAACTGCCAAAGAGCACACGCCAAATTACCCATTGAAATCAGGGTATCAGGGTGTTCTTTGCCAAGCACTTTCTGACGTAGCACCAACACTTCGGACATCATATCTAGGGCATTCTCACAATCCCCTCGCCCCCACATGGCATTTGCTAAGTTATTCATACTAATCAGTGTATCTGGATGCTCGCGCCCAAGTTCTCTTTGACGAATATTAAATACATCAGTCAGTATTTTGCATGATTCATCATATTTTTTCTGACTCATCAGCGTCGAAGCAAGATTATCCATGGAAGTTAATGTGTCAATATGATATTCACCAAGTACAATACGCCTTAAACTAAGGACTTTTTGTTCGAGTTGTCGAGCAGATTCAAAATCCCGCTGATTCCATAATGTGTTTGCAAGATTACTCATAGTCATTAAAGTATCTGGATGATCTTCCCCAAGTACGTCTCGCCGCACCTCCAACAAATTCTCTTCCATTTCTCGAGCCTTCTGAAAATCACCGAGCATCCGGATTGTACTAGATAGATTATTTATTATAGACAAAGTATCAACGTGCCTTGCCCCCAAAAACTCATGTCTATATTTCAAAACCTTATTTTCATATTCATATGCTTCTTGAAAACTCCCCATATCTTTAAGCGATTTTGCCAAATTATTCATGCAGATGAACGTGCGCGGGTCAGTTGGGTCTAATTTATGTTGGTATGTTTCCAGAAGCTCCCTCTCAAGCATTGCGGCCTCAAGAATATTACCATTTATCCTAAGGGCGTTTGCTAAATTACCTTTACTTATTAGGGTGTCCTGGTGTTTTTTTGGAAGAGTTCGAACGCGAATATTATAAACAAAATTCAGAATATTTAGAGCCTCTTTAATATCCCCTCCATTAAGCATGGCAGCGCCCAAATTATTGGCACTTAATAACGTTAGAGGATGTTCTGAACTGAGCTCCGAAAGGAAAAAACTGTATTGGCGGCGATGTATTTCAGAACTCATGTGATATGCGCCACGTTCCCGCAAGAAAGAACCGATCCGGCCTAACAGTTGTGCCGTTTTCATATCCTCCACCGTTTCCACCAGCGCCAGTGCATGAGGCAGGAGGGGAGCCAGCCGGTTATGTTCGCGGATATCTTCCGCATCCCGCATCGCCCCAATCATCACTTCCACCACCATCCGCCGCATCTCCACACTGATGGGTTGGTGTAGGCGGATGGTACGGGTGACCAGGATGTGGGCGGCGATACTCTTGTCATCCAGCCGTTCCAGCAGCCCCTCATCCGCCGCCGCATCAAGAGGCAACGCTGCGACCAGCGGGCTAATAGGTTTCCCCTCCCCAATCGCGGCCATCAGGGAGACAAGGAAGTCACGGGGGATCGGTTCGACGGCCAGCAGAGAGACCAGTTGCAGCACCTCCTGCGCATCCGGGTCTAGGCGGGTGATGGAATGTAGCAGGGTAGCAGCCACACTGGCTTCATGCCCATTGGGCAGGTCCTTGGCCATTTTGGCGGCCAGGTCGAGCGCGTCCCGTGTCGGGTTCTGCAGTTCGTTCAGCATCTGGGCATAGGTAACGCGAACCAGCGCCGCCCCCGTCACATCCACGGCCAGGGCATGATTGCCCAACACGCCCAAAATCTCCTTTGCCGCCACCACTTCCGCCGCATCCCTCGGCTTCTGCCGGCTGGTCAGCAGTTCAAACGCAGTGTCATCATCCAATTGTTCCAGCGGTATGGCCTGACCATTGCCACTCCATCCCCCGCTGCGACTGGTGATCAGGGTCCGGCCCTTTCCCGTGGGGGCCAGCCAGTGGCGTAACAGCTCCGCCCCGGCCCCCACCGGCAGATCATCAACAACCCAGAGATAGGAACCCACCACTTCCAGATGCCGCCGCAGCATCCCCTGCACCACAGGAAGTGCCTGCCCTTTGATCTCCATCCCCAACCGCTGCGCCAGATCCAGCATCTGGCCCTGATATTGCTGCTCCGGCGTGGTCCTTGTGTCCGGCGGGCTGGCCGACAGCCAGAAGATGCCGCCGGGATAGGCAGCACCGAAACGCAGGGCATATTCCTCGGCCAGCAGGGATTTGCCGATGCCGCCCATGCCATGCACCCGGACCAGATCATTGCCCGCCGGCTTGCCGGAAATGACGGCCAGATCACCGGCAATCAGGCCGTTATGAATGTCCCACAGCTCCCGTATCCGGCCCACGAAGCGGTTGGACCCGCTGCGGCGGGGACCGGCGGGCCAGGGCGGGGCCGTCAGGGCGCGGATATGGGCAAAGGGCGACAAAGCCCGGTCCACCGCATCGCGCACCCGCACCGCCAGTTCCACCACCGCCCCGCGCCCCGACAGATGCTGGCAATCCTTCAGATGCGCCTGTCCCACATGGGCCGTACCCTCCACCGGGTTCACGACCAGCAAGCGCTGCCCGACCTTGCCGCCCTCCTGCTGTGCCGCCAGATAGGCGGCGGTCAGTTCCCACTGGCAGGGGCGCGACAGGGCATAGGCAGGCGCGTACCAGGCCAGCAGCACACGCGACTGCGCCAGCCCGTCCACGATACTGCCCGTCACCGGCGTGCCGTCGGCAATCTCCCTGACATCCATCCAGACCGACAGGCCCAGCGCCTCCAGTGCCTGTTTCAGGGCGGTCACCGGCCCCTGCTCGGCCCGTGGATAGGATAGGAAGATGTCGTAGACCACGCACCACCCCGCGCTGCATATCCCGGCAGCCTAACAAACCGCTGGACCGGATGCACGCACGATGCACCTGTGACAGCCCTCATTGCATCCGTTGGGGCGCATGATAGCGTGGGGCGACTTCCGCCCCCCGCCTCCCGGTGCCCGCCCCATGGTCTCCCTGCCGGAAAGCTCCGCCCTTCCCACCCCGTCCACCCCCGTCTGGCGGCATGTCCGCGCCTGGGTCCTAGTGCTGCTGATCGGCAGCACGCTGGGCTTTCCCATCGCGCATTGGGCCGGCGTCTCGCTGCCTGTCTCCATGGTGCATGGGGCCTTTATCGGCGGCCTGTGCCTGGCCTTCAAACATGGGCTGCTGCTGCGCCGATTGCGCGACCGGATTGCCGATCTGCCGCGCGGGCGCGCCCTGCTGGCACTCTACGCTGCCTATATCATGCTGATCCTGCTGGGCATCGCGCTGGCCCTGACGGTGGAGGAAATGGTGGGCATGGATGGGGATGACGGCCCCAATATCGATTTCTTCCAGGTCTTCACCTATGCCGCCGCCTCCGTCATCCTGCTGCTGCTGTTGGACCAGAGCCGCAGCCTGATCGGCAATCAGGTGTTCTTCGCCCTGATCACAGGCCGTTACGCCCGCCCGCTGGAGGAACAGCGCCTGTTCCTGGCCATCGATATGGCCAATTCCACGGCCCTGGCGGCCAGGCTGGGCGACCGGGAGGCGATGCGCATCGTGGGTCGCTTCCTGTACGCGCTGGGGGAGCCGGTTCGCGCCCATGGCGGCTCCATCGACAAATATGTGGGCGATCAGGCCATCATGAGCTGGCGATTGACCCCGCAACGCCCCGACGCGCCGGCCCTGGCCTGCGCGCTCGCCATCCGCCGCACCCTGACGGCGCTGCGGCGGGATATGGGGGTGGAACTGGGCTTCCGCATCACCCTCCATGCCGGGCCCGTCATCGTGGCACAGGTCGGTGATCAACGCCGTGAGATCACCTATTTCGGCGACACGATCAATTCACTGTCCCGCCTGGACGCCATCGCCAAGGAGGCGGGCCGCGACCTGATCCTGACCGCCGATGGCTGGCAGCGCTGCCGCCCCGTCCCCGGCGTGCCCCCCCTCCCCCTCGGTCCCGTCACCCTGCGCGGACGGGAAGCACCGCTGGAGATTCTGGGGGTGGAGGGGTAACCATCGGTCACACCATCCAGAATGAAGCCGCCCCCGCCGTGACGGCGGCCAGGCTGGGGATGCCGACGGACAGGCCCAGGCTGCGGCCCCCCACACTGCCGGCCATGACCGATTTGGTGATGGTGTTGACGCCCACGGCCAGCAGGGTGCAGGCGGCGGCCAGGGACAGGCTTTCCGGCTTGGTGCCCAGGCGCGCCATGGCGACGGTGATGGCATCGACATCGGCGATGCCGGCAGCGGCGGCGGCCACCAGCAGGCCCGCATCGCCCACGAAACGCTGGATCAGTTCGGCCGCCACCAGCACCAGGGCGATGAAGCCGGCCAGTTTCAAGGCGGTACCCAGTTCCAGCGGGTTCGACAGGGCCGGGGTCGTATCCTCCGGCCCCGTGCCATCACGGCGGAGCAGGATCAGGGCGGAAAGGCCCATTACGGTCAGCGCCGCCCCGGCGGGCGCCAGCAGCGGCAGCATCAGCGCCCGGTTCAAGATCAGGGCGACCAGCAGCACACGCATCACGCTGACCATACCGGACAGCAGAATGCCGGCGGCCAGCAGGGGCGACGCCGCCGGCTGCGCCTTGGCCACGCGCGACAGGGTGAGCGTGGCGGCGGTGGAGGAGGCAAGGCCGCCAGCCAATGCCGCCACCAGCACCCCCCGCTTCTCCCCGAACAGCTTCACCGCCACATAGCCGCCGAAGGAAATGGCGGCGATCAGGATGGCCAGGAACCAGATCTCCGCCGGGTTCAGCACCCCCCAGGGATCGACAGGACCTTTGGGCAGGACGGGCAGGGCCAGAAAACTCATCACCGCCAGGATCAGGACGGCGCGGATTTCCACCCATTGCAGACGCCGCAGCCATTCATGCAGCGGATCACGCAGGGCCAGCAGCAGGGTGGTGGCCACGCCTGCCGCCACGGCGACGCGGATTTCCCCCAGCATGGCATAGGCACCCAGCAGGAAGACCAGCAGGCCGGAGACGACGCCGGTGACCGAATTCCGGCCCTCCTCCCGCGATTCCAGCCAGTGGAAGGCCGTGAAGGCACCCGCAAAGCCCAGAAAGGCCAGGCCCAGGAACAGCAGATTGTCCAGCCCATGCGCCAGCGCACCGGCCACACCGCCCAGCAGGCCCGACAGCGCAAAGGTGCGCAGGCCCGCCGCGCGCTGCCCATCGGCCAGATCGCGCGACCGCCAGCCCCGCTCCAGCCCGACCAGCAGGCCGATGGCCAGCGCCGTGCCCAGACGCATCAGGATTTCAAGATCGTGCAACGCTCAAGCTCCCCATTTCCGGGGCACAGCATGCGACGGGTGGCAGGGAAAGGGCAAGCAGGTGGACGGGTTAAGCCCGCGCCAGCGAGTGGTTGAACAGTTCCAGCAGCAGCGGGAAGGCCGACAGCCGGTCCACCAGCATAACACCCAGCGCCCCCGCATCCTCATGATCGACATGGCGGATGGTGACGGGCAGGCGGGCCCAGCTGTGCCCGTCGGGGCGCAGGATGGTGACATCCACGCGCTGTCCCACGATGAAACCACCGGCCTGTTCCGGACGGACGCGCAGACCCCCGAACGACCAGTCAAGCAGACGGGACGGGCGACCGGCAACCATCAGGAAGATGGGTTCTGTCGGGTTACGCGGATGTATCCGGCGTTCGGCCGGGGTGTCGGACATGGCAATCATGAACGCAATTTTACCAAAATACCTGTCAATCCGATACTGCCCAGAGGAAATAGAAAGATCATTACCGGCCCCGGCGGCTGCAAGGCTGCCATAACGAAAAAAGGCGGCCCGAAGGCCGCCTTTCCCCAAGTCATTGATCCTGCTTGAAGAAGGATCAGAACTCGTACTTCACACCCAGCTGGATCTTCCAGACCGAGGCGCGGTTGCGCACGGTCTCGGAGGGTTCGCGCAGGGCGCCCGTGAACACGTACTTGTTGTTCACGATGTTGGCGTTGATGGCATTCACCGCGTTGAAGAACGGGATTTCCTGATTGCGGCCCCAGCTGCTGTTCAGCAGGTTGGTCAGGTTGGTGATGTCCATCGTCAGGATGGCCTTGTGGCCTTCGATCGGCGCCGGGATTTCCTGGGCCAGCTTGGCATCCAGCGAGTAGATCCAGCTGCTTTCCAGGGCGCCGCGCGGGATGACCGAGCCACGATACTTGGACAGGCCGTTCCGCTCGATATAGCTGTCCATCTGCGCCGGGGTGATCGACGAGGCGGCCCAATCGATCAGCGGATCGCTGGCACCCGACGGCACATACAGCGCCTGACGCGAGCGGGTGCTGCGGCAGGCCGGATCGCCGAACGGGTTCTGGGTGTTGGAGCAACCGAACACATAGCTGTAGGGCTTGCCGGAACGCGCTTCGCCGAACAGGCTCAGCGAGGTCTTGTAGCCGTCGAAATATTCGACGCTGTAGGTCGTGCTGGCGTTGAAGCGGTGCTTCAGCTCATAGCTCGACGTGTCCAGCAGATCGACATTCGGGTCGGTCGTCACGAACTGTTCGTAGTTCGAGCCGGCGACCGAGCTGGTGCCCTGGCTGGCGTCCTTCACGTTCTGGTAGGCATAGCCGCCGGCCAGATCGAAGGTGCCGTAATCGGTCTCCCAGTTCTTGGAGACGTACAGCGACAGGACCAGACCATCACCCTTCTTGGTGTTGGTCAGCAGCAGGTCCGAACCGGCAGCGCGGGTCACGGTGGCGCCGGCCGCATTGACGGTGGTCTGTGCGCGCTGGCCATAGATCGGGCGGCCATCGGGGGCCGTACCGGTCTGCACCAGACGCAGATCCTTGTAGAAGTTGGCGTTCTTCACGGTGGTATAGATCGCCTCAGCCGTGAACAGCCAGTTGTCGCCCAGATAGGGGATGTCAACCGACTGGTCGATGGCGATGGAGTACTTCCAGCTGGACGGCAGCTCGTAGTTCGGGTCGAGCGCGTTGACGAAACCTTCGCCGATGCTGGCCAGACGGGAAACGGCGGCGGCCGGAACCTGACCGGTGACACCGTTCAGCAGCAGCGCGTCGGCAGCCGAGATAGTGCCGGTCGGGCGGGACACGTCCAGCGAACGCTGGGTGATACCGTCGTTGGAATAGTTGTTGGACAGCCACACCACCGGGCCCATGCCGGTGAACAGGCCGGCGCCACCGCGGACGGTCGTGTCCTCGAACGGCTTGTAGGTAATGCCCAGACGCGGCAGCCAGATATCCTTGCCGTCGATGGTCTCCGTGTTGGAGATGCCATAGCGGGACAGGAAGTTGGCGTTGGCCTTCGGGGCCTTGTTGTTGTCATACAGCTCGTAACGCAGACCGCCCTGGAGCTGCAGGTCCGGGGTCACATCCCAGGTGTCCTGCAGGTAGAAGGAGTGCTGCGTGTACTTCCAATCCGCCGCCGCGTCGTCGGCATTGCCCGACGGGGCATTGGCGAAACGGAAGCGGGAAGCGTTGCGGGCTTCGAAATTCGCGATAGAGCTGAATTCCCAGTAGCCCAAGCTGCGCTGCAGGAACAGGTTGAAATAGTCGTACTTGTCGTACTCGTAACCGCCGGTGATCTTGTGATCGCCCAGCAGGTAGGTGCCCTTGAACTTGGCGCTGTCCGTCGTCGTCGTCAGGTAGTTGCTGTGCGACGAGATGTCGGGACCGATCACGACCTGGGCGCCGCCCGGCGTCATGATGCGCATTTCGCCGAAGCCCAGACCGTTCAGCGGCAGACGCAGGCTTTCGACTTCCTTGCGGGCCAGCTTGACTTCGGTCGAGAAGTCGGACGTCCAGTCGGAGAACAGCTGGAACGAGTAGCTGTCCATGATCTGGGTGCGATCATAGAAGTTCGACTGCAAGGACAGCGTGCGCGGATTGGCGCTGGTGCTGGACGAGGCATCGATGATGTTGTTGCCCTTGTTGCGCTGATAGGCGAACGAGGCGCGATGATCGTCGGTGATGTTCCAGTCGAGCTTGGTGAGGATCTTCTCATCCGCTTCCGGCAGGCTGCCATCGGCCAGACCCAGCGTGTCATAGCCATAGATGCGCTGCGCGATCTCGCGGACCTGATTGACCTGGGCGGTGGTCACGCCCTGGATCGGGTTGCCGAGGCCGCTATCCTGGGTGCCGAACACCACCGGAGCCTGGCTCTTGAACTTCTCGTAATTGGTATAGAAGAACAGCTTGTCTTCGACCAGCGCACCCGACAGCGAGCCGCCCCAAGTGGTTTCCTTGTACGGGCTGATCAGGTTGCGGCGGCTGCCGCTGCGGTCGCCGGACAGGCTCTCGTCGCCATAGAAATAGTAGAAGGAGCCGTGCGGATCGTTGCCGCCCGACTTGGTCACCACGTTGATGGTGCCGCCCTGGAAGCCCGAATATTCAACGTCGTACGGCGCGGTCAGGACCGACAGGCCCTCCACCGTCTCCAGCGACAGCGGCGAGCGCTGCGTCGGGTAGCCGCCATTGTTCAGGCCGAAATCGTCGTTCTGCTTCACGCCGTCGATGGTCAGGCTGTTGAAGCGGTTGTTGGCGCCGGCGATCTGGATGGCGTTGGAGTTGCCGGCGTCGATGAACACCTTCGGATCGTTGCGGACGATGTCCTTCAGATCGCGGCTGATCGACGGGGCGGCGCTGATCTGGCCTTCACCGAAATTGGTGCCGATGCCCACCGTCTTCGACGCGATGCGCTGACCGGACACCACGATCTCTTCCATCTGGCTGCCGAGCGCCAGATCCAGGGCGAACGGCTCGCCCAGGGAGATGAAGATGCCTTCCAGCACCTGCGGCTCAGCGCCGGCAGCGGTGATGGTCACGGTGTAGGGGCCGCCGACGCGCAGACCGCCGGCCTGGAAACGGCCCTGGTCATTGACGTTGGTGACCGAACGCGTACCGGACGGCGTATGGACGATGGTGACTTCGGCACCGGCCGCCGGGGCGCCGGCGGCGGTCACGATCTGACCCGTCATGGACGAGGTCGTCTGCTGCGCGATGGCCGGGACGGCCCAGGAAGAAGCGATGGCCAGCGCCAGGGCGCCAGTGCCGATATTCAAAGCGGACAGGTGACGGCGCAGGATCGACGCCGCCTTCTTATTCTCGATGGTCATACGAAAGCCCCCAATAAGCCGGACCGGATCGCGCGGACAACACCAGATGCCCGTGACGCTTAGGTAACGAATAAATTACAGTTCCATGACAAGCACCTCTGCAGCTATGCCTGCAGGGGCTTGAACGGCTATATCTCAACCAGCGTATCATTACCGCCACAGTTTTGCGGCGCAGCATGACGGTTCGGAGGGGCGAGACCCACGCCTCCTGCATTTCTTAACCGTATTTGCTGCGATGCACCTGCTGCTGGGCGGCAACAGAACCCGATGGAGCGCCTTCCGTGATTCGTAATCTCCCCTCCCGTGCCCTGATGGCGGGCGCCTTGTTCCTGTCGATGGCGGGTGCCGCCACAGCACAGGAGAAGATCGACTTGCAGGTACTGGCCACCACCGACCTGCATATGTATTTGGAGGATTACGATTATTATGCCGACAAGCCGGATGCCGGCGTCGGCCTGATCCGGGTCACGCCGCTGATCCGGGCGGCGCGGGCCGCCAATCCCAATACGCTGCTGCTGGACAATGGCGATCTGATCCAGGGCACGCCCATGGGCGACTGGGTCGTGCGCGAGCGCGGGGTGGGCAAGGACAAGCCCACCCATCCCGCCATGGCCACCATGAACCTGCTGGGCTATGACGCTGCCGTGCTGGGCAATCATGAATTCAATTTCGGCCTGGACGTGCTGCACAATGTCTATGCGGGGGCGAAGTTCCCCGTGCTGGCCGGCAATGTCTTCAAGGTCGATGGCGACAAGGACCCGGCCAACGCCCCCACCCTCTACCCCGCCTATGTCATCCAGGAACGCACCCTGGTCGATGACAAGGGCGCTAGGCAGAAGGTGAAGGTGGGCATCCTGGGCCTGCTGACCCCGCAGATCATGATCTGGGACAAGGACAAGCTGGAAGGCCGCGTCACCACCCGCGACATTATCGACATGGCCAATGTCTATGTCCCGCGCATGAAGAAGGAAGGGGCCGATGTCATCATCGTCCTGTCCCATTCGGGCCTGTCCTTCTTCCCGCGTGAAGGGGGCGAGGAGAATATCTCCAACGCCCTGACCGAGGTGCCGGGCGTCGATGCCGTCATCACAGGCCACAGCCACCGCGTCTTCCCCGGCAAGGATTATGAGGGCCTGCCCAAGGCCGACCTTGCCAAGGGCACCGTCAATGGCAAGCCGCTGGTGATGTCCGGTTCCTATGGCAGCCATCTGGGCATGATCCAGTTGAAGCTGGAAAAGAAGGGCAAGGGCTGGCAGGTGGTGGAGGGTACGGCCATGGCCAAGCCCATCCAGGAACGCCAGGATGGCCGCATGGTGGTGGCCGAACCCGACGCCGAGGTCGGCACCCTGCTGGCCCCCAGCCATCAGGGCACGCTGGATTATGTCCGCCGCCCCGTGGGCAAGGTGACGGCCCGCATCCATTCCTATTTCTCCTTCCTGGGCGACAGCGCCGGGGTGGAGCTGGTGGCAGAGGCGCAGCGGGCCTATGTGGCGCGTGCCCTGGCCGGGACGGAGCTGGCCTCCCTGCCCATCCTGTCGGCGGCGGCACCGTTCAAGTCGGGCGGGCGGCCGGGTCCCGCCTTCTATACCGACATTGCCGCCGGCAGCGTGGCCATCCGCAATGTCGCCGACCTCTATGTCTATCCCAACCAGCTGGCCGTCGTGAAACTGACGGGTGCACAGGTGCGCGATTGGCTGGAAATGTCGTCCCGCGCCCTGTCGGTCATCGATCCCAACAAGAAGGAGCCGCAGTCGCTGGTCAATGTGCGGGTGCCGGCCTATTCCTTCGACATTATCGACGGCGTGACCTACAGCATCGACCTGACGCAGCCCGAACGGTTCGATCGCGACGGCAAGCCGGCCAATGACAAGGCGCACCGCATCAAGGACCTGATGTTCCAGGGCAAGCCCATCGACGACAAACAGGAATTCCTGGTCGTCACCAACAATTACCGCGCCAATGGCGGCGGTGCGGTGCCGGGCCTGGATGGCACCACAATCGTCTATCAGTCGCCCGACACGGTGCAGTCGGCCATCATCGAATATATCCGCGCCAAGGGTGTGGTGGAGCCGTCGACCGACAATTCCTTCCGCATCGCGCCGATGCCGGCAGGGGTGAATGTCTATTTCGACAGCTCACCGCTGGCCCAGGAACTGCTGTCCGAACAGCCGGCCCTGTCCTATGAAGGGCCGGCCCCGGACGGGTTCGCCCGCTTCCGCGTCGATCCCTTGAAGATCGGCGGCACGCGGTGAGGCCGCGCCTTTATCTGGCGGGACCGGATGTGTTCCTGCCCGACCCGCTGGCCGCAGCGGCGTCGATGAAGGCCATCTGTGAGGAACTGGGGCTGGAGGGCGTGTTTCCCATGGATAATGCCCTGTCGCCTGCAGACGGCGAAGGCGGGGCGGCATTCGCCGCCCGTATCCGGCAGGCCAACCTGGACCTGATCCGGGGGGCCGACGGCGTGATCGCCAATTGCATGCCCTTCCGGGGGCCGTCCGTCGATGATGGTACGGCCTATGAAATGGGGTTTGCAGCGGCGCTCGGCAAACCCGCCTTCCCCTGGTCCGGCGATATCCGCCCCCTGCTGCAACGCACGCAATCGCGCCAGTATCTGGCCCATGATGGCCGCGTCTGGCGCGATGCCGACCAGATGGAGGTGGAGGAGTTTGGCCTGCCCGTAAACCTGATGCTGGTCGATCCCGTAACAGGACCGGTGCAAGGCAGCTTCATCCAGGCTGCCAAGGCTGCGGCGGTTTGGTTCGGGGCTTAAGGGCTGTCGGAGTTGGGTTGAAACACCCCTGACTACGCCGCCCGTCCCCGCCGCTTCTCGGCCAGCATATGGCTCAACAGCGCGCGCAACGCCCCCGGCCTTACCGGCTTGTACAGCACCCGGCACCCCGCCTGCGCTACGCTGTCCTTCACGGCTTCTGTCCGGTCGGCGGTGATCACGGCGGCGGGCAGGTCGGCCCCGAACCGCGCCCGGATCAAGGACAGGGCGTCCAGCCCGCTCATCCCATGGTCCAGATGGTAATCGGTCAGCACGACATCCGGCACCCGGTCGCCCAGGGCGGCCAGCGCATCCGCCCCCGTCGCCCCCCACACCACCTCGCATGACCATCCCGACAGGAGCGCGATGGTCGCCTCCGCGATGGCCGGCTCATTCTCCACGCACAGGACCAGCGTGCCTTCCAGGCCCGTGACGCTGGCGCCCACGGCGGGCCGGGCCGGGTCGGCGGCGCGGGCTGACAGCGGCACCTCGACGGCAAAGCACGATCCCTTGCCCTCCACCGACCGCAGGCTGACGCGGTGGCCCAGGATGGCCGCGAACCGTTCTACGATGGACAGGCCCAGGCCCAGCCCCTTGTCGCGGTCGCCCTGGCCATTACCCAGCTGCCGGAACTCCTTGAAAATCTCCTCGCGCTTATCTTCTGGGATGCCCGGCCCCGTATCCCAGACCTCCACCCGCACCGCGCCCGCCAATCGCCGGCACCCCACCAGGATGCGCCCGCGCGGGGTATAGCGCAGGGCATTGGCCAGCAAATTCTGCACGATCCGGCGCAGCAGGACAGCATCGGTATCCACGCTTGCCCGGCACGGCACAAAGCGCAGCTGCAACCCATGCCGCTGCGCCACCACGGCCAGCTCGTCCGTCAGCGGGTGTAGCACATCATCGATGGCCACCGCCGTCCGGTTGGGCTTCACCACGCCCGTATCCAGCTTGGTGATGTCCAGCAGATCGCCCAGCAGCTGTTCCACCGACCGCAGGGCGGCATCCGCCTGCGTCACCAGCGCGTCCGGCCCCCGGTCCAACGCGGCGGAAATGAACAGCCGGGCCGCGTGCAGCGGCTGCAAAAGGTCGTGGCTGACAGCGGCCAGCAGCCGCGTTTTGGCCTGATTGGCGCGGTCGGCCTCCGACTTAGCGATGGCCAGATCGATGGTGCGCTCGGCAATCCCCCGTTCCAGCCCTTCATTGGCGGCACGCAGCGCCTCTGCCGCCCGGTGCCGGTCGGTGACGTCGGTATAGACGGCCACGAACCCGCCATCGGGCAGCGGATTGGACATAATCTCCAACACCACCCCATCGGGCCTTGTGCGGTGGAAACTGTCGGGCATGTCGCGGCGCTTGGGGTCCAGGCGACGGGCGAACAGGGTCTCCATCTCCCCCTCCTCCCCGAACTCCCCTTGGCTTTGCAGATAGGCGACCAGCTCGCCCATGGGCGTGCCCACCTTGATCAGGCCCTCCGGCACCTCCAGCATCTCCAGGAACCGGCGGTTCCACAGGCGCAGGCGGAAATCCTTGTCGACCGCACAGATGCCCTTGCCGACATTTTCCAGCGTGGACCGCATCAGCACATGGCTGTCCAGGATGGCGCGCGACGCCTCGTCGATGATCGACCGCGCGTCCGACCGCGACAGACGCCGGTCCGACAGCAGGCTGGCCACCACCACGCGCGCCGATGCCGACCCGATGGCGCCCGCCAGCAGCCATTCGGTGGCCTGCACGGCCTCCTCATCGATGCGCCGCTTCAACCCCTCCTCGAACAGGTCCTTGCCCTCGTCAGCGCCCAGGCCCACCAGCTCACGGAACACCGGTTCCGCACGGCTGCGCCCGACATAGCGCAGCGCCAGCTCATACAGGTCGCCCAGCGTCACCCCGCGCACCGGCGCCACCCCGTCCCGCGCGTCGTGACGCATGGAGACGAAGCGGCGGGCCTGCTGCTTTTCCAGGTCGGACTGGCCCGTAATGCCGGACACCAGCACCATCATGAACAGGTTCAGCGCCAGACTGGTCAGGGCGCCATGGGCCAGCGTGTCCAGATCATGGATGCCGCCCAGGCCGGTGGGCGTCAGCCAGCCCAGCCCGAACAGGCCCTGATCCATCAGATGCCCCGGCACCAGCCCCGCCACCGCAAAGGACGGGATCAGCACCGAATAGACCCAGGCGACAAACCCGGCCACCAGCCCCGTGATGGCCCCTGCCTTGGTCACCCGCCGGAAGAACAGACCCATCAGCAGGGCCGGCGCGAACTGTGCCACGCCCGCGAAACTGACCGTCCCGATGGTGGCCAGCGGGAAGGTGGTGCCAATCATCAGGTAATAAAGATACGCCATGCCCAGCAGCGCCACGACGGCCACCCGGCGCACCGTCAGCAGCATGGGCTTGGGATCATGCTGCCACCGCCGCATGGCCGCCGGAATCGCCATCAGGATGGGCACGATCAGGTCGTTGCAGACCATGGTGGACAGGGCAACCGCCCCCACGATGATCATGCTGGTCGCCGCCGACAGCCCGCCCAGAAAGGCCAGAACCGCCATCCAGTCATGGCCCAGCCGCTGCGGCATGGTCACCAGGAACGTGTCGGCATTCACGCTGCCATCCGGGAACATCATCAACCCGGCCAGCGCCACGGGCAGCACGAAGATATTGATGGCGACAAGATAGAGCGGGAACAGCCAGCTGGCGGTGCGGATATCCCCGACATGGGTATTCTCCACCACCGTCACATGAAACTGCCGCGGCAGGCACAGGATGGCCAGGGCCGCCAGCAGGGTGATGGACCACCACCCGGCCCCGAAATGCGGGGTCAGCAGATGGGCCAAGCGCGGGTCGCCCGCCGCCCGCTCGAAAATGCCCGACGGTCCGCCGGCCACCGCAAAGACGATGCCCCCGCCCACCAGGATGGCCGCCCCCAGCTTGACCATGCTTTCGGTAGAAATCGCCATCATCAGGCCGCGATGATGCTCATTCGCATGGATATTGCGCACCCCGAACAGGATGGCGAACAGGGCCATGGCACAGGTGATGATGAAGGTCGTCTCGCCCGGAATATCCATCACCCGGTTGGCAAACGGGTCCCCGGCCAGCGCCTCCAGGCTGATGGTGATGGCTTTCAGCTGTAGCGCGAAATAAGGCAGCACCACGGTAACTGCCATGACGGTGATCAGGGCCGCCAGCACCCGGCTCTTGCCATATCGGGCGGAGATGAAGTCAGAGATGGAGACGGTGTTCTCCGCCTTGGCCACCCTGACCATCTTGGCCAGAATGGGCCAGCCCAGCGAAAAGACCAGGATCGGTCCCACATAGATGGACAGAAAGTCCCACCCACTGGCCGCCGCCCGCCCGATGGCGCCATAGAAGGTCCAAGACGTGCAATAGACCGCCAGCGACATGGCATAGAGCAAGGGCGCGCGGCGCTCCTGCACCTCGGGCTGCTTTGCCGCATACCGATCCCCCCACCAGGCAATGGCAAACAACGCCGCCAGATACCCCAGCGCCAACCCCAGAACCGGCCAACTCGACATGGATGCCCCACGGGTGCTTCTTGCTTGGGCGCTATCCTACGCCCGTTGCTGGGGCGCCGTCATGGGGCGCGATGGTCGGGGGCGGCACGGAAAGCCAGCGTTATGTGGAATATATCAGTTTTGATTTTCGGCACCGGCGATCGGTACTCACCCGACATTTTCTAGGCAACAATGCCGTTGCAGAGACTGCTACTCTAGATATGCTTCACCTTGCGGTGACACTACCGTCTTCGCCCATCAACCATCACCGGAGTCGGCATGCGCAGCGTCCTGATTTCCGCACTCTGTAGACTGCTTTTTCTGCTGATCAGCGCGCAACAGGCCAACGCCTGCCAGATTTGGGATAACCCAGATCGGATGTCAGCCTTCGACGCGGTGGCAACAGCTGATGTGATATTGACAGCCCTCGTCATCGACCGCGTGAAGGACAACGACAATGCGCGCGGCTATGTCCGGCTGAAGCCATTGAAAATTTCCAAAGGGGATGTGCCTGCGGAGATCAAACTGGATGGTCAGCTGCAGTCTCACTGGGATGGCCTGTATTGCGGCGGCTTGCCATTATACAACAAAGGAGAAGTTCATTTTTTGCTTTTGAAGAATGGCGGTGAAATTTATCAACGGATCGGTGGAAGTACGTGGTCAAGCGAGTATTTGTCGATCGATGGCATTTCTGTTTCAATTAACTTGCTTCAGAATTTCTTGGAAATACAGCGCGACCCCAACCTTGACCACCAAGGCCAAAAACTAGAGCAGATGCTGACGCCAATGCTGCGCCCGGACCTGGATGAGCGAGGGCAAGAAGATGCAAGGCACATTCTGGACCATCTGCGGTCAACCTCACCCACCCATTCGGGGCGTCGGCTTCTGTCATATCTAGCCGATCTGGAGGCGAAACGTCTCCCCCGCTGGGGTTTACGGGCAAGTTGGGGCAGGACCGACAACTGGGACCGGCGGCCTTGGGATGAAGTCACCAAGACGCCGCGATATCTTGTATATGATCAGCGCATGGACGGGTCTCCTGACTTTGCGAGGCTGAAGCAGGATGTGCTGGAGGCCCTGCTGGGTGGTCCGCATCATGAAGTAGCCGAACCTCTCGTCCGCCGGTTGCTGTCCGATGCCTCCGATCTTGATACGCTCCTGCGTTGCATCGCCTTTTTCGCCTGGCAGGGCCGACGGACGGAGGCAATGGATTTGCTGGAGAAGCATCTGCATCAATTGCTGCAGAACCCTTTGCAGCCCAGCGAATTCGCGCTAACAGCACTGGAGGCTGCAATGCACGGCACCGGCTTTTCGCCTTTATGGAAGCAGGATCCAAAAGTCGCAAAGCGCTGGACCTCAATGGCTTTGTTGCTGCGCCGGCATCTGCTCAATAGTTCACCCCTGGACTTTGTTATTCAGGAAATTCATCCGACCGACTATCGCCAGGATACGGAATTGACAATGCGGCTGGGTTGGCTTCGCACTCCAGATGTACTTGCCTGGGCCCGTGGCGAATTGAGCAACCCAGACGTTCAAGATGAATGGTTCGGCGCTCCCCATGCAAAAGGGCCTGTAAAAATTGATTGGAATGAAAAACACCCGGCCCTATTGCCGTTACAGGTTCTCCTCGCCGCGAACACCCATGTTCGTGATGACAGCGAGTTGACGCGCCTGTTCTGCCGTGGCGGGCGAATGCGTCTGATGCTGCTGGAGGCGCTTGGCACAACACGCGACCCAGGTACATTCGCGAGGCAGGTGGCCAATACGCAGGGCTTGACCCGCCAGGAACGCCTGACCCTCGTGCAATCACTGGCACAAATCTACGCCGCCGAACCCGATGGCGCGCAGGTAAGTGAAGATGCCAGCATGCCATTTGACTTGATGGTTAATCTGCTGACGGGGGGCAGGATTGACCGGACAGACGCGATCCGCTGTCCGTAACCCCCTCACCCCTTCTGCACCCCCGGCTTGCCCGGATCGACGGCGAACTTGGCGCGGCTGGACAGTTTGCCGCCGGGCGTGGTCACTTGATCCAGGACCTTCAGGTCCATGGTCAGGTGCTTGGGCGTCACCTCACAGATGCCATAGCCGCGCTGGTCGTTGATCAGCTTGATATGCGGGTTTTCGGCCAGCATGCCCTTGGCGGCGGGCCGTTGGTCGCCGCCATCGCCACCGGACGAGATGGAGGTGACCACAAACTCGCTGGCCACGACGGTGCTGTTGGGGTCCTTGTCGTCGAAGATCACATTGCCGACGATATTCTGATGCTCGTCACCGGTCAGGACGACGGTGTTGCGGATATTGTTGCCCTGGATGTGCTTCAACAGGCGGGCGCGGGCCACGCGGTACGGGTCCCAGGTGTCCAGGTTGCGGATATTGGCCTCGCCCGGCTCCCGGTCGCACGGCATCAGCATGATCTGCTGCGCCAGCAGGTTGAACCGGGCCTTGCCCTGGGCCAGCCCGTCGAACAGCCACTTTTCCTGCGTCTCGCCCAGCACTGTCAGGTTGGGATTGTCGACCTCCGGGCAGGCCGGACGGAACCCGTCGCGACAAGGCTGATCGCTGCGATACTGGCGGGTGTCCAGCACATGCATGTCGACCAGATCGCCGAACGCGAACTTCCGGAACAGCTGCATGCGCGCGCCGTCGGGCAGCGATGACCGCCGGAACGGCAGATGCTCGTAATAGGCCTGGGCCGCCGCCGCGCGGCGCAGACGGAAGATATCGGGCGGGGTATTGTCCCAGTTGAAGTCCGAGGCCCAGTTATCCACGATCTCATGATCGTCCCAGACGGCGATCCAGGGGGCGGCGGCATGGGCCTTCTGCAGGTCGGTATCCAGCTTGTACTTGGCATAGCGCCGGCGATATTCGTCCAGTGACACCGGGTCGGGCAGGTCGGCGCGGCGCGGGCTAGGCACCGTATCTTCCAGATGCCGGCTGAAATAGAAGGGCCGCGACTGCCCTTCATAGATGTAGTCGCCATAATGATAGACGAAATCCACCTCTTCGCGGGCCAGATGGTCAAAGGCCGTGAACAGGCCCTGATCATAATTCTGACAGCCCGCGATGCCGAAGCGCAGCTTGGACAGCGGCGCGCCGGATGCCGGCGCCGTCACGGCCCGGCCCTGCATCGACCGGTGGTCGCCACAGCGGAACCGGTACCAGTAGGGACGGCCCGGCAGCAGCCCGGAAACCTCCACATGCACCGCATGGCCCAGCTCGGGATGGGCCATGCCCGTGCCCTTGGTCACCACCTTGCGGAACAGACGGTCCTCCGCCACCTCCCAATCCACGGGGATGATGTCGCTGGACATGCCATGGCCGGGTTCGAGCGGTCGGGGCGCCAGCCGCGTCCAGATCACGAATCCATCGGGCCAGGGCTCACCCGACGCCACACCCAGCTGGAACGGGTAATCGATGAAATTGACCGCACCAAAGGCCAGACGCGGCGCCACCGGAATGGCCAGTGCCGCCACCGCCAGCGAACCGGCCCCGCGCAGCAATTGGCGGCGGGACAGGGCGAGCGTGGACGGCAGCACGGATTTCATCAAGGACAACCCACCAATAACGCCCCGCCCAGGCCGCCTCCCTGGCGGGCCGTTCGGAAGACGTGAATGCGAAGAAGAACGAACCGGCATGCCGGTTTCGTCACCTTTGCTTGTGACAGAGGTCGGGGCGGATTGGCAAGTGTCCGATACGTTGCAACGAGATGACGCGAGGGTTGCTCCCTCACCCTCCCACCGCTACGCGGCAGGCCCCTCCCTCTCCCGCAAGCGGGCGAGGGGCTTAACTTTCTACCCCTCGCCCACGCAGGTGGGAGAGGGAGGGCCCCAAGCCGCCAGGCTTGGGAGGGTGAGGGCAACACGCCCGCGAAACCTCAAACCCCGATCACCCCGCCACCCTTCTTGGTGATCACCACCACCGATGGCCGCGCCGGCATATTGTCCTTGAAGTCCGGCCAGCGTGTGCCCGGATCGGCGAAGGTGCCCTGGCGGTTGCCGGATTTGGTCACCTTGTCCACCGCGTCCGACCCCGGATGCTGGATCGACACGAACAGCGTCTGGTCATCGGGCGTGAAGCTGGGCCCCGTCAGTTCGGCCCCCACCGGCACGCGGAAGAACAGGCGGGCGGTACCGCGCAGGGGGCCTCGCGTCTCCATGGCCCAGATGCCGTCCGACGATCCCGACGTCCATTGCCACTTACTGCCCTGGTCGGTGCCCACCCACAGCCGTCCCATGCTGTCGAAGGCGCAATTATCGGGGCAGGAGAACCAGCCATTCTCCGTGGTGGCCTTGTTGAAACTGGCACCTGTCTTCGGGTCGGCGGGATTGCCGGCCTTGACCAGGATCTCCCACTTGAACTTCTGTGCCGCATGGTCGCCGCCGGGCGGCACCATTTCCACGATATGGCCCCAGCTATTGGCCGGGCGCGGGTTGGCGGCATTGGGGCGGATCTGGGCCGGGTGGATGGGATCATCGGGCAACCGGTCGTCATTGTTGGTCAGCATGACATAGACCAGACCGGTCTTGGGATTGACCTCCACATCTTCGGGCCGGTCCATGCGGGTGGCCCCGACCAGGGTGGCGGCGATGCGGGCCGCGATGACCACATCGCCCTGATCCTTGAAGCCATTGGCCGGGGTCAGCGGCCCCTGCCCCTGCACCAGCGGCAACCAGTTGACGGTTCCATCGGCATCAAACCGCGCCACCGACAGGGTGCCCTCGTCCAGCAACTTCATGTTGGCCTTGCGGTCCGCCGGGTCATACTTGCCCTTGGACACGAACCGGTACACATGCTCAAACCGCTGATCGTCACCCATATAGACAACGGCGCGGCCATCCTTGTTCAGGGTGACGCCGGCGCCTTCATGCTTGAACCTTCCCAGCGCCGTCAGCTTGCGCGGCGTACTGGTCGGGTCATAGGGGTCGATCTCCACGATCCAGCCATAGCGATTCGCGGCAAACGGCTCCTTGTTGATATGGAACCGATCATGGAACCGGCCCCACTGGTACCAGGGAGACGGCACCGTCATGCGGTCGTAATTGCGCTGCTCGGGATGGGTCTGGTCGATGGTGCCCATGAAGTAGCCATCGATATTCTCCTCCCCCGACAGGACCGTGCCCCAGGGGGTGACGCCACCGGCGCAATTGTTCAGCATGCCGATGACGGTGCGGCCCTCGGGATCATCCTTGGTCTTCATGCGGGCATGGCCCGCCGCCGGGCCGGTGAAGGACATCTTGGTGTTCAGCGCATTGATGCGGCGGTTGAACTTGCCACCCTTCACATAGGCCCACTTGCCATCCTTGCCCCGCCTGACCTCGACGATGCTGCCCGAATGGGCCGCCATCTCGATATCCACCATCTCCTTGGTCACGGATTCGGGCGGGTATTTGTCCTGGCCCTCGGGCGCCAGGCCGGGGAACATCATCTCGGCCTGGGTATATTCATGGTTCACCCATAACAGGCCGTGATCGGCGCTGCTGCTGCCCTGCGGCAGGGGATAGAAGGCCGTGAAGTCGCAATTATAGCCGAACTGCTTCAACTGGCTGTCGGCACTCTGCTTGTACGGGTCGAAATCCGGGCTGTCGGCGAACAGCGGGTCGCCCCAGCGGATCAGGACATCCGCATCATATCCCGGCGCCACATGATGATTGCCGTCGATGCCGCGCGTCAGTTCCTCAAAATTGAACCCGAATCCGGCCTGTTTGCCGGCAGCACCCGCCGCTTGCGCCTTGGCCTCACCGGCCATCAGGGCGACAGGCACGGCAGGCGCAAAGGCCGCAATGGCGCTGGTGCCCAGCATCCCGCGCAGGATGTCGCGCCGCCCCAGCCGTGCCTGCACCACCTCACCAAAGGTCGGTTCACTGTCCGGGGATGCACCCTTGTCCTGGATGGCTTCAAACTCTTCATGGGTCAGGAAACGGTTCTCGGACATGGGACGCACAGGCTCCAGCGGAAAAAGGGCTTTGTCAGCCTACATACGCCCATGAGGCTACAGTTATTTGACAGGCAGGCACCAGACCGACAGGGCGGCGATGTGACACAGGCGACAGATTCCGCATCGCCAAACGGCAAGGCCGGCTTTGTCACCTTGCCGTGCGCCTGCGAACTGGCTAGCTTCACAGGCTGGTAAGATTGCTGGGACCCTTTCCCGGTGGCGCCCGCATCGGGAAGGCCGCCAGGGGTTCCCCTGTTCGGAACGGAGCCGATGAAGTTTACCCGTCGTGCCGCCTGTGCGGCCCTTGCGCTTTTCATGTCCACCGCCGCCACTGTCGCGCCCGCCTTCGGGTTCGAACCGGCCATCGTCTTCGACATGGGCGGGCGGTTCGACAAGTCGTTCAATGAAGGGGCCAATAATGGCGCCGAACGGTTCAAGAAGGATACGGGCACCAATTTCCGCTGGTTCGAGGTGACGAACGAGGCGCAGCGCGAACAGTTCTTGCGCCGTCTGGCCAGCCGTAACGCCGATATCATCGTCTCGGTCGGTTTCTCCATGGCCCCGTCGGTGGAAAAGGTGGCCAAGGAGTTTCCGAATGTCCGCTTCACCCTGATCGACGGCAATGTGAACCTGCCCAATGTGCAGTCCATTGAATTCGCCGAACATGAAGGCTCCTATCTGGTCGGCGTTCTGGCCGCCATGGCGTCCAAGACGGGGACGGTGGGCTTTATCGGCGGCATGGATATCCCGCTGATCCGTCGCTTTGCCTGCGGCTATGAACAGGGCGTGAAGGCCACCAATCCCAAGGCCAATGTCGTCGCCAACATGGCCGGCTCCACGCCTGCCGCCTGGGCCGATCCCACACGCGGCAGCGAACTGGCCAAGAGCCAGTTTGACCGTGGCGCGGACGTGATCTTCGCCGCCGCTGGCCAGACGGGCATGGGCGTTCTGCAGGCAGCAAGCGACGCCGGCAAGCTGTCCATCGGCGTGGACAGCAACCAGAACCACCTGTTCCCCGGCAAGGTCCTGACCTCCATGGTCAAGCGCGTGGATATCGCCGCCTATGAGGCGTTCAAGACCGCGCAGGACGGCACCTGGAAGGCGGGCCACCGCCGTCTGGGCCTGAAGGAGGATGGCGTGGGCTGGGCCTTCGACGACAATAACAAGGCACTGATCACGCCCGCCATGAAGGCGGCTGTGGACAAGGCCACCGCCGACATCAAGTCCGGCGCCCGCATCGTCGCCAATTATGACGACGCCAAGGGCTGCAAGTACTGATCGTCCCCTGACTGACTTAGCGCCTGAGCAGGACCCATGTCGGCCGCCCCCCCTTCCGTTTCCTCCGCCTGGGCGGTCGAACTTGTCGGCATCGACAAGCGATTCGGCCCCGTCCATGCCAACCGCGACGTAACGCTGCGTTTCGCCCCTGCCAGTATCCATGGGCTGGTGGGGGAAAACGGGGCTGGCAAGTCGACCTTGATGAGCATCCTCTACGGCTTCTATGAGGCTGATGCGGGTGAGATCCTGGTGCGCGGCAAACAGGTGAATATCCGCACGCCGCAGGACGCGATCCGCCTGGGCATCGGCATGGTGCATCAGCATTTCATGCTGGTGGAGACCTTCACGGTCCTGGAAAACCTGCTGCTGGGGCACGAGGGCGGACCCGTGCTGGGCCCCGCCATGGCGCGGGCACGGGCAGAGGTACAGGCCCTGGAACAGCAGTTCGGGCTGGAAGTGCCGCTGGACGCGCTGGTATCCGACCTGCCCGTGGGCGTCCAGCAGCGCGTGGAGATCCTGAAGGCGCTCTATCGCGGGGCCGACGTGCTGATCCTGGACGAACCCACTGCGGTTCTGTCCCCGCCGGAGGTGGAGCAATTGTTCCGCATCCTGGAACGGCTGCGACAGCAGGGGCGCACCGTCCTGCTGATCACGCATAAGCTGAAGGAAATCATGGCCATCACCGACCGCGTGTCGGTGCTGCGCCGGGGTCAGGTGGTCGCGGAATTCATCACCAAGGAAACCGACCGTCAGGCCCTGGCCGACGCCATGGTGGGCCGCAAGACCTCGCTGTCCGTGGACAAGGCCCCGGCCACGCCCGGCCCCGTCCTGCTGTCGGCGCAGAATGTAAACGTCATCGACACACGCGGCGTCACGACGCTCAAGGATGCCTGCCTGAATGTGCGGGCGGGCGAGATTGTGGGCATCGCCGGTGTCGCCGGCAATGGCCAGTCGGAATTGCTGGAAGTTCTGTCCGGCATGTGCCGTTTCGATACCGGAACGGTCACGTTGAAGGGCGATGAAATCGGCCCGGCCACGAAATATGACGCCGCCGACGCGCGCCGCCGGGGTCTGGCCCATGTGCCCGAAGACCGGCTGAAACTGGCCGTGATCAAGGAGTTCCCGGCCCATGAAAGCGCCATCCTGGGCTATCACCAGGACAAGGGCCTGTCCAAGGGCTGGCGACTGGACTGGAAGCGGGTGGTCGCCAAGACCGTTTCGCTGATGGAACAGTTTGATGTACGTCCCGGCAACCCCCATCTGCGCACCTCGCTGTTCTCCGGCGGCAATCAGCAGAAGCTGGTGATGGCGCGTGAGATGGACCGGGAACCGGATATCCTGCTGGTGGGGCAGCCGACGCGTGGCGTGGATATCGGCGCCATCGCCTTCATCCACCGCCAGCTGGTCAGCTTGCGCGACCGGGGCAAGGCCATCCTGCTGGTCTCCGCCGAACTGGACGAGATCCTGGCCCTGTCTGATCGCATTCTGGTGATGTGCGACGGGGAGATCGTGGGCGAATTGTCGGCGGCAGAGGCGAATGAGAGCCGGATTGGCACGATGATGGCGGGCATCAAGGACACACCCGCCACAGAAGCGGTTGCTGCAGAGGTTTCGGCATGAGTGCGGGTGCGGGTTCCGACAATCTTCCCTGGTGGGCAACCGGCCTGCTGCTGCCCGTGGTGAATGTCACCCTGGCGCTGCTGGTCTCCGCCCTGGTCATCTTCGCCATTGGCGAGGACCCGGTGGGCGCGCTCGGTACCATGCTGCGCGGTGCTGTCGGCACGGGCGAGGGGATTGGCTATACGCTCTATTACGCGACCAGCCTGATCTTCACCGCACTCGCCGTCGCCATCGCCTTTCATGGCGGGCTGTTCAATATCGGCGGGGAGGGGCAGGCCTATATTGGCGGCTTGGGCGTCGGTCTGGTCTGTCTGGCCCTGCCCGGCTGGCCCTGGTGGGCGGCCCTGCCTTTGTCGGTGCTGGGGGGTGCGGCCTTTGGCGCGCTGTGGGCCGCGATCCCCGGCTGGCTGCAGGCCTATCGCGGCAGCCATATCGTCATCACGACCATCATGTTCAATTTCATCGCGTCCTCGCTGATGGTCTATCTGATGGTGAATGTCCTGATCAAACCAGGGCAGATGTCGCCGGAAAGCGAGGCGTTCAGCACCTCCATGTTCCTGCCCATGATGGCCGACATGATGGCCGGCATCGGGATCGAGATGGCGTCCTCGCCGCTGAATTTCTCGCTGTTCCTGGCGCTTCTGGCCTGCGTCGGCGTCTGGGCCTTCATCTGGCACACGCGCTGGGGCTTTGCGCTGCGCGCCACGGGTGCCAATGAGAATGCGGCCCTTTATGCTGGCATTGATCCAAGGCGGGTCATCGTCATCACCATGGCCCTGTCGGGCGCGCTGGCGGGCCTGCTAGGCGTGAACGAATTGCATGGGGTGCAGCATCGCCTGATGCTGAATTTCCCGGCGGGCCTGGGCTTTACCGGCATCGCGGTCGCCCTGATGGGCCGTAACCATCCGGCAGGCATCATCCCCGCCGCCCTGCTGTTCGGCGCGCTCTATCAGGGCGGGACGGAACTGGTCTTCGACTATCCCAATATCAGCCGTGAGTTGGTGGTGGTGATCCAGGGCGTGGTCATCCTGTTCGCAGGCGCCTTGGAACATATGTTCCGCCCGGCGCTGGTGCGCCTCTTCTCCCGCCGCCCCGTTGTGGCGGCGGCCAAGCCAGCGGGGGCCTAAATCCCATGGATATGTTCCTCACGCTTCTGTCGCTGCTGGACAGCACGGTGCGGCTGGCCACGCCGCTGCTGCTGGCAGCATTGGCCGGGTTCTATTCCGAACGGGCCGGCGTGGTCGATATCGGGCTGGAAGGCAAGATGCTGGTCGCGGCCTTCGCGTCCGCCGCCGCCGCCGCCATCTACGGCTCCGCCTGGGCGGGGCTGGGGGCCGGTATCCTGGCGTCGCTGGCCCTGGCCCTGCTGCACGGCTTTGCCTGCATCACGCATAAGGGCAATCAGGTCGTGTCCGGCGTGGCGCTGAACATCGTGGCCCTGGGCCTGACGGCGGTGCTGGGCAATGCCTGGTTCCAGATGGGGGGCCGCACCCCCAACCTGCCCGCCGATGCCCGCTTTGGCGAGGTTACCCTGCCGCTGGCAGAGGCGTTGCGCGGCGTCCCCCTGCTGGGCCCACTTTATTATGAGCTGATCAGCGGCCATAACATTCTGGTCTATCTGGCGCTGGCCATCGTGCCGCTCACTTGGTGGATCGCCTACCGCACCCGTTTCGGCCTGCGCCTGCGCGCCGTGGGCGAAAACCCCGCCGCCGTGGACACTGCCGGCATCTCGGTCACCAAGCTGCGCTATCAGGCTGTGCTGATCGCCGGCTTGCTTTGCGGCATCGCCGGCGCCTATCTCTCCACGGCGCAAGGGGCCGGGTTCCAGACCAACATGACGGCGGGCAAGGGCTTCCTGGCGCTGGCCGCCTTGATCCTGGGCAAGTGGAAGCCAGTGCCGACCCTGTTCGCCTGCCTCCTGTTCGCCTTCGCCGACGCGTTGCAGACGCGGTTGCAGGGCGTGGCCCTGCCCGGCATCGGCGAGGTGCCGGTACAGCTGATCGAGGCCCTGCCCTATCTCTTGACCGTCCTGCTGCTGGCCGGCTTCGTCGGCAAGGCCATCCCGCCCAGGGCCAGCGGACGGCCCTATGTGAAGGATCGGTGAGGGGTAGTCCCGTAGGTCGTGGGTGAGGCAAAGCCGAACCCCGACAAGCGGCCGCGCCATTGAATGTCGGGGTTCGGCATGCGCCTCACCCGCGACCTACGCCCTCAACTCGCCTCCGCCTGCGTCTCCGCGACCGGCGCCAGGGCCAACTTGCTCGCCACGATGGCAGCCTGGGTACGGCTGACCACGCCCAGGCGGCGCAAGATCACCGTCACATGCGCCTTCACGGTGGTTTCCACCACGCCCATCTCATACGCGATCTGCTTGTTCAGTTTGCCCTCGGCAATGCCGGCCAGCACGCGCAGCTGCTGCGGCGTCAGGCCCGCCACGCGGGCGGCCATGTCGGCATCGGCCACGGGGGCCTGGGCATGGGCCGGCGTGCCGGCACTGGGCAGCCAGATGGCCCCGTCCAGGACGGCGCGGATGGCGTCACCAATATGGGTGATGGGGGCAGATTTCGGCACGAAGCCGGCGGCGCCATATTCCATGGCACGGTGGATGGTGGCCGCATCCTCGGACGCCGACACCACGATGATGGGAATGGTCGGGTGTTCGTTGCGCAGGAGCGCCAGACCGATCAGCCCGTTCATGCCCGGCATATGCAGGTCCAGCAGGATGGTATCGATCACCGGCTCGCGCTTCAGCACGGCCTCCACATCGCCGAAACTGGCCGCCTCCACGGTCGTCAGATCGGGCATGGTGCCCGCCACCGACTGGCACAGGGCTGCACGCATCAATGGATGGTCGTCGGCCACCAGCACCCGGATCGACATCTGTTCCGCCCCCTCCCACTATATGTCCCGTGGCTGTTCCGCCACTGTTGTTGAAACAGATTGAATGCGCTTCCCCGTCGCGACGCAAGCCCGCTTTTGACAAAAAAGAATATGGCGGGTGGCTTTCACCACCCGCCCAAGTCTTTAGGGGGAAATCACAACCACAGTCCGGAGATCAATCATCGGCGTAGATGTCGATATCCTTGGTTTCCTTCACGAACAGCAGGCCGATGACCAGCGTGCCGGCCGCGATGATGATCGGGTACCAGAGACCGGAATAGATGTCGCCGGTGGCCGCCACGATGGCGAGGCTGGTGGTCGGCAGGAACCCGCCGAACCAGCCATTGCCGATATGGTAGGGCAGCGACATGGAGGTGTAGCGGATGCGGGTGGGGAACATTTCCACCAGCATGGCGGCGATGGGGCCGTACACCATGGTGACATAGATGACCAGGATGGTCAGCAGCACCACCAGCATCGGCTTGTTGATCGCCGCATTGTCGGCCTTGGCCGGGTAACCGGCGGCAACCAGCGCGTCGCCGACAGCCTTGGTAAAGGCAGCACCAGCGGCCTTCGGGTCAGCCGGGGCGGCGGACGGGCCATGGCCCAGGTTCACTTCCGTCTTGGTGACAACACCGCTGCCATCATAGCTCTCGATGCTGACGCCACCCACCCGGATCTGGGCGATGGTGCCGGCGGGGGCGGCCTCGTTGCTGTACGGAATGCCCTTGGCCACCAGGGCCGACTTGGCGATATCGCAGCTGCTGGTGAACTTCGCCGTCGCGGTCGGGTTGAACTGGAACGAGCATTCGTTGGGGTCGGCAACCACGACGACGGGGGAGGTGGCGACCGCCGTTTCCAGCGCCGGGTTGGCGAAATGGGTGATGCCCTTGAACAGCGGGAAGTAGGTGATGATGGCCAGCACCAGACCGGCCATGATGATGGGCTTGCGGCCGATCTTGTCCGACAGGCTGCCGAAGAAGATGAAGAAGGGCGTGCCGATGGCCAGCGCGATGGCGATCAGGATGTTGGCCGTAAACGCATCGACCTTCAGGATGGAGGTCAGGAAGAACAGGGCATAGAACTGACCCGTGTACCAGACCACGGCCTGACCGGCGACCAGGCCGAACAGGGCCAGGATGACGACCTTCAGGTTCTTCCAGTTGCCGAACGCTTCGGTCAGCGGCGCCTTGGAATGCTTGCCCTCTTCCTTCATCTTCACGAAGGCCGGGCTTTCATTCAGCATCAGGCGGATCCAGACGGAAATGCCCAGCAGGACGATGGAGATCAGGAACGGGATACGCCAGCCCCAGTTCTCGAAATCCTCCACCGACATCGACGTACGGCAGGCCAGAATGATCAGCAGCGACAAAAACAGGCCCAGCGTCGCCGTGGTCTGGATCCAGGCGGTGTAATTGCCGCGCCGTCCATGGGGCGCATGCTCGGCCACATATGTGGCCGCACCGCCATATTCACCGCCCAGCGCCAGACCCTGCAACAGGCGCAGGACGATCAGGATGACCGGGGCGGCAATGCCGATGCTGGCATAATTGGGCAGGATACCGACGATGAAGGTCGAGGCACCCATGATCAGGATGGTGACGAGGAAGGTATATTTGCGGCCGATCATGTCGCCCAGGCGACCAAACACCAGCGCGCCGAAGGGCCGTACGAAGAAACCGGCGGCAAAGGCCAGCAGCGCGAAGATCAGGCCGGCGGTGGGGTTCACGCCGGAGAAGAACTGCTTGGCGATGACGGCTGCGAGCGAGCCGTACAGGTAGAAATCATACCATTCGAACACGGTGCCAAGCGAAGAGGCGAAGATCACCTTCTTCTCTTCCTTGGTCATCGGGGCTGGTGCCGCCCCGCCCACTGCCACATTAGCCATGTGCCCTCCCTTTTGCGCATATCGGCGACAAACGGACCGGCCCCGGCGATATTATGCGCCACCCGTCGGGCAGCCTGTTATGGGCGTCCGGGTCGATCCTTGAGGCTTCCACGATGGGACAGGCCGAAGGTTAACGCAGCCCCGACCTTGGTCGCTGCGACCTTGGTCCAGAAGCTTGAAACCATTACGAAATTTGTGCAGCGCAACAAGATGGGGCGTTAAGATATGCGCGGCAGAAATCGTAGCGCGGATTAGCGAAGCGTAATCCGCGGAACCCGGCCTCCACCGCCGAACGGATTACACCCCGACCGACCGCCTTCGACCTTCGACATGCAGGTCGAAGGCGACACCCAGCATGATGGCCATCTGTTCCAGATAGGCGGCATCCGGGTCCGACCACAGGCGCTTGCGGCCCCCCTGCTCACAGCACAGCACCGCCACGGCCCGCCCGCCCGTGGACACGACATGGTCCAGAAGCGAGCGCACATCGCGTTGCAACAGATAACTCTTCAGGCACGCGGTCGCGGGATGGGTCATGGCATCATCGGCCACCACCCGCCTTTCGCGGCGCAGCGCCTCGAAATAGGGGGCGCTGTCGGCCTCACGCAGCTTGGTACCGCGCAGGACGCGGGCGTCGCGAGCATCATAAAGGGCAGCACATTCGATGGCCTGGCCATCGCCCTCATCAAAAAACCAGACGCTGCCGCTGCTGACGCCCAGATCCTCGACAATGTCCCGGCAGGCCGCCTCGAATACGGGGGGCAAATCCTCAGCCCGCCCGCGAAACGCCGCCAGGGCCGACCGCAAATGCCGCATGCACGCCTCCGCCGCCCATCCCGTACACAAGCATGCGGGGGCCGCAAGGTTGCGGCAATGCAATTATTGAACGCGATCAGCCCATCAGGGCGCTGATGCGCCGCGTCAGGGCGGCCAGATGCGCGCGCTGCCCGTCGGTCAGGCCCGATGGCCCCACTTTCAGCTGTTCCAGCGCCGTGACGGTGCGGTCCACATGGCGCAGGGCCACCGTCACCTTGTCGCTGGACAGGCCTGCCGTGGCCGGGTTGGCGGGGGCGTTGCCCGCCTTCTCGGCGCGAATCGCGCGCACCGTCAGCGACCCCTGACAGGCGCGGTCCCACAGCGCCATCTGGCGTTCCGGCTCATCAATGGTGGCCAGTTCGACCAGCATGGACCGCGAAATCTGCCGCTCATGCTGCGGATAGGTTTTCAGGATGTCGGGATGCAGGGTCAGCAGGCGCAGGGTGGAACTGATCTGCCCCTGGGTGCGACCGATGGCCCGGCCCAGCGCGTCCTGCGTGTAATGATGCTTGTCCATCAGGCGCTGCAACGCACCCGCCTCTTCCAGGGCGTTCAGCTCCTGGCGCTGCAAATTCTCGATCAGGCTGATCTCATCGACATCGCCCGTCGTGACCAGAACGGGCAGCCAGTCCCAGCCCAGCTTGCGCGCCGCGCGCCAGCGCCGCTCACCGGCCACGATGTCGTAAAGCCCCAGCTCCCCTTCCGCCACCCGCACCAGCAGCGGGTGCAGGATGCCGACGCGCGCCATGCTGCCGGCCAGTTCGTCCAGCGCGTCCAGATCGAAATATTTGCGCGGCTGATCGGGCCGGGGCCGCAACCGGTCGATGGCCAGTGACAGGATCAGCGGCGGGCCGGGTGCGGCTTCATCGGGATGGGTAGACATAGCGTCAGCCATTAGATCAATCGCCCCCGCGGGTCAATGCGGGCGCATGCCTCACGACACAAGGCAATCCAGCGACGTGAAAACCGGCAGGGCGGGCAGCGACATATAGGCCGACGGCGTTACCGTGCGGCGTTCATAAATGCAGACCGGCGTGCCATCGGCCAGCTTCATGGGCACCCAGCGGGTCAGGGCATGGCGCACCGTCATGCCCCCCTGCACATATTGCAGCCAGATCATGCGGACGGTGGCCACCGCCATCTCCCCGCCAAAGAACCGCCCCTGGGCGTTCAGCATGGCGTCGATCTCCGCCGTCAGCTCGGCCTGCTGCTGGGTACGGTTGGCAAAAAACACATCACGACCGAACGGCTGATCGGCAACCAGCGTATCGCTGACTTCCAAAATACGGCTGGGCTTGCCGGCCAGGGGGTCGCGGTCGGTGCGGAACACATGGCGCGGGGCCTTACCATGCCGGATTTGCGAACACAGGTCCGCCGTGCCCACGGGCTGTTCCAGAAGATCGCGGACCAGACGCTGGGCCGACAGATCGGGCATATCAGCGCCACTTTCCCAGCGGTGAAGGGTGCTGGGCGGGACCTTCAGCTGGGCCGCCATCTGGGCAAAGGTCCAGAACCGGGTGCCGCGCACCAGACGCAGCATCTCCGGCCAACAGACCTTATCGCTTGCAACCATTTGCCCTTGCATGGTCCCCGGCGCGCCTTGTCAATTCAGCAGTGATTATTACACCGATTCCAAACAGGGGACGAAGCGGGAAATAGGCGTGGTAAACAAAAAATGAAGCATGCGCGCCGAAAACAAGGGGATGCCAAGGCAAGGCATCCCCTTTTCCTGCTTATACCCTTTGCGTACCGTGCGGATAATCCTGGGCGATCAACCAGAAATTCAGCGCGACTCCGAACAGGCAGAACAGCATCCCGCCCAGGAACATGCCCGGATCCTTGGCGCCCGCCGCCAGGAACAGGCCCACAAAGCCGAGCACAATGCCCAACAGGCGCAACGAAACGTTACCGATCATGATACTCTCCTAATTAACTATCCGATTTCGGGTGGGGTGGGCTGGGCGGCAGGGGCCGCTCATCATCGAACAGGACGCGGGCGCCGGCCCCGTCCAGGTCTTCGAACTGTCCACTGCGCACGGACCACAGAAAGGCCAGAAGGCCGATCAGGCCCATGCCCAGCGCGATGGGGATCAGGAACAGCAGGCTGGTCATCCACGTATCTCCCTTGGCGCTGTTTCCGGTTGGCCGGAAACAGTACCGGCGGCGACCGCCGCCGCGCGGCCCGTGCCGCGTCGCCCAAGCTGCGGATGCAGCGCCGGCGATTGAGGAAAACGAGACAACCTCAGCGCATTGCCCAGCACCACCAGCGAGGAGGAGGACATGGCCAGTGCCGCGATCAGCGGTGTGGCATGGCCCAGCATGGCGATGGGCACCGCGCACAGGTTATAAAGAAGCGAGAAGCCCAGATTCTGCAGCACCAGCCGGTCGGCCTTGCGCGCCACCGTCAAAAGCTCTGCCAGCGGGGCCAGAAGGTCGCCCTGGAACACGGCATCGGCGGCGGTCTGCGCCACATCAACGGCACTGCCGGGGGAGGCGGAGACATCAGCCGCCGACAGGGCCGCCGCATCGTTCAGCCCATCGCCGACCATCAGGACATGGCGGCCCTCATCCTTCATCGCGGCCAATGCCGCTGCCTTGCCCGCCGGGTCCACGCCCGCCTGCCAGTCCTCAATGCCCAGGCGCGCCGCCATGGCGGCCACCACCGGTTCCCGGTCGCCGGAAATCAGGGCCAGCCGGTATCCCTTGCGGCGCAGGGTCGCGACCACGGTCACGGCATCGGCACGCGGCGCATCGGCAAAGGTGAAGCGTTGTGGCTGCCGGCCAGGGCGCGCCAGCCACAGTTCCGGCCCCTCGATGATGCTGCCCGGCACGCTGACCGGCCCGACAAAGCCACGCCGTCCCAGGCGCACCATGCCGTCCGGCCCCTGCCATTCCAGGCCGGCCCCCGGCACCTCGCGCACCCCGTCCGCCACCGGCCCCGGCCCTGCGGCCCGCGCGATGGCCCGCGACAGCGGGTGCCGGCTGGCCCGCGCGAGGCTGCCCGCCAGCTCCAGGTCCGCCGCATCCCGTGCGCCATCCGGCAGAAGGTCGGGCCGCCCCAGGGTCAGCGTGCCTGTCTTGTCAAAGACGATAGTGTCCACCTTGGTCAGCCGTTCCAGCGCCGTGGCCGATTTCAGCAGGATGCCGCCGCGCAGCAGCCGCCCCGTCGCCACCACCTGCACCGCCGGCACGGCCAGCGCCAGGGCACAGGGGCAGGTGATGATCAGCACCGCCACCGCGATGAACAGCCCCTGCTGCCAGGCAATCCCGACGCCCAGCACCCAGATCAGGAAGGTAGCCAGGGCGGCGGTATGAACCACGGGCGTATAGGCCCGCGCCACCCGGTCGGCCAGGGCCACATACCGCGCGCGGCCCTGTTCGGCGGCCTCCATCAGGCGCACGATCTCGGCCAACAATGTGCCCTCGCCCCGCGCCGTCACCGTCACGCGCAGCGGGGCCGACAGATTGACCATGCCGGCAAACAGCGTGTCGCCGGGCCGCACCGGCTGCGGATGGCTTTCACCGGTGACCAGCGAGGTGTCGATATCCGACACCCCGTCCGCCACGGCCCCATCCACGCCGATCCGCTCGCCCACGGCGACCAGGACAATGGCCCCCACCGGCACCTGCGCCGGGGCCGTGGGCACGGCCATGCCCGCCTCGTTCAGCATCATCACCGGTGCGCGGCCCAGCGCCAGCAGATGTTCCGCCGCAGACCGTGCCCGACCCCGCGCACGGGCATCCAGGAACCGCCCCACCAGCAGGAAGAACAGCAGCATGACGGCGCCATCAAAGTACGCATGTTCCCCCTGCCGCGCCGTCTCCCACAGGCTGACACTGGTGGCCAGCGTCACGCCCAGGGAGATGGGCACATCCATATTGGTCCGACCGGCCTTCAGCGCATTGATGGCCGACCGGAAGAAGGGCCGTGCGGCATAGGCCACGACCGGCACGGCGATCAGGGCCGACAGCCAATGCATCAGGGTGCGCGTGGCATCGCCCATGCTGCCGGCATGCCCGGACCAGACCGACACCGACAGCAGCATGATATTCATCATGCCGAACCCGGCCACCGCCATGGCCCGCACCAGTTCGCGTTCGGATTTCTTCTGCGGATCGTCCGCACCTTCCGTCCCCGCCACGGCGGGGCGATAACCCAGCCGCCGCACGATCCCGGCCAGATGCCCCGCCATATCCGGCGCGCCGTCGCGCCACGTCACCGACAGGCGTCGCGTCGTCAGGTTCACGCGCGCCGCCGTCACGCCCGCCTCCCGGCGCAGGGCACTTTCGATCAGCCAGACACAGGCCCCGCAGGTCACCCCATCCACGACCAGCCGCAGGCACTGCGCCCCGTCCGGCAGCGTCTCCACCGCCCCCGACAGGTCCAGTGCCGCCACCTCTTCCCCCGCCGGGGCCGGGGCATTGGCGTCACGGCGCGCGTAATAGGCATCCAGCCCCAGATCATGGATCAGGGCATAGGCACCCGCACAACCCGTGCAGCAGAAACGTTCCCCCACCGCCACCGGCTGCCCGCAATGGATACAGCCCGTTTCGTGCACGTGATCGGTCACGATCGCGGAGGATGTGGCGAGGCTCATTTCGTCACCATGATCCGCTGTACCAGCAGATATTGCTCGTCACCATGGCGCAGGGCCGCCTTCACATCCCACTGGCCGGGATGCGGCGTGTTCAGCGGTGCAACAAACCGCCCCTCCCCCGTGGCTGTAAAGCCCAGGGGCAGGGGTGCGTCATTGCTGACGGGCCGTTCCAGCCGGCCCGTGATCCCCACATGATCCAGCGGCTGCCCGTCCCGGTCCTGGATGCGCAGGACCAGCTGTCCCGCCTCCACATTCACCGACACGCGCCAGCCCAGCGCGTCCTGGCCCTTCTGGGCCGCCAGCACGTCGTTGTAATGCACGCCCCGTTCATAGGGCTTGTCCACGGCCAGCCCGGAATAGGAATTGATGGCATAGGTCACCATCACGGCATTGACGAGGATGACGACCAGCATGGCACCCACAAAGACCCAGGGGATCCAGTTGCTCTTGCGTGGTTGATCGATGGTCATGGCCATGGCTCAATCCCTGTCGTGATGGTGGCGAACATGCGGGCCGACGAACACCGCGTCATAGGCGTCGCCCTCCCCGCGCACCGGGTTGGTCAGCACGAATTCAATCTCCACCCGCTCATCCCGTTCCTTGTCGGGCGGGGCGGTCACGAACACGCGGAAGGTGGCCACCTTGTCGGGCTTCACGGGCAGGATCACCGACTGGCCGTCCCCCGCCTCGCCCACATCCTGGACCAGCAGATGCCCTTCCTTCATGCCTTTCAGGCCCAAAAGGAAATCCACCGACTCCCGCCGCTTGTTCAGAACCTTCAACGTATAGCCATTGCGCACCCCACCATCCGACAATGTCACGAACAGGGGTGCCCGGTCACGCAACACATTCACTTCCACGGTCGTCCGGAGCAGCAATGCCGTCAGCATCACCGAAGCGACCAGGACCAGCAGTCCTGCATAGAGGATGGTGCGCGGCCGCATGATCTTCCATCTGGCCCGCCCACCCTTGGCGCGCGCCTGCTGCCGCGCCTCGGTATCAAAGGTGATCAGCTCCCGCGGGCGGCCGACCTTGTCCATGATCTGGTTGCAGCTGTCGATGCACAGGCCGCAGCCGATACATTCCAGCTGCAACCCGTCACGGATATCGATGCCCGTGGGACAGACGGCCACGCACTGCCCGCAATCGATACAGTCGCCGCGCCCGTCCCAGCTGGTGCCCGCCTTATGCGGCCCGCGCTTCTCCCCGCGCCAGCGCTCATAGGTCACCACCATCGACTGATCGTCCAGCATGGCGGCCTGGAAACGCGGCCAGGGGCACATATAGGTACAGACCTGCTCGCGCGCCCATCCGGCCAGGACATAGGTGGTGGCCGTGAACAGGCCCACGAAGAAATACTGGACCAGCGTCGCTTGGCCCGTAAAGAACTCCACCACAAAGGTCGGCGCATCGTTGAAATACAGCGCCCAGGCACCGCCCGTCGCCAGCGCGATCAGCAGCCAGGCCGCATGCTTGGCCGCACGCTTGGTGAATTTCCCCACACTCATCGGCGCCTTGTCCAGGCGCATGCGCGCGCCGCGGTCGCCCTCGATCCAGCGTTCGACCAGCATGAACAGGTCGGTCCACACCGTCTGCGGACAGGCATAGCCACACCACAGCCGCCCGAACAGGGAAGTGACCAGGAACAGGCCCAGCGAGCCCATCACCAGCAGACCCGTGATGAAATAGACCTCCTGCGGCCAGATCTCGATCCCGAACAGATAGGCGCGCGGCGCCGCGATATCGATCAGCAAGGCCTGCGACGGCGCCTCCGGCCCCCGGTCCCAACGCACCCACGGGGCAAGGTAGTAGAGCGTCAGGCAGAAGATCAGGACCGCCCATTTGATGGTGCGGTACTTGCCCGTCACCGATTTGGGCTGCACCTTGACCCGCGCGGCATAGAGCGAGGGCGGCGGCACATCGCCCCCCTTGGGCGCCGCCACCGGCTTGCGCCCCGCCCCATTCTCAAACGCCGCCTGCGCCGCATCGGCAGCCGCCGCCTTCTCCAGCAATGTCTCCGGCCCGGCCATCGGGGCACCCCTTGGAAACGGTCATGAACAGTTCGGTGGGCAACCCACCCTGACCGTACCCTAGGCCTCTGCGATCCGGCGCGCGTTGCGATAAATCAAATGACGGGGGAATGATTGGGATGGGGATGTTTGGTCGCAGGGGGGAACCGTTTGGACCATACGACGCTTGCTCAGCGCCAAATCTTACGTAAAATACAGAAGATGCGTAACCGGAGAAGCTAACATGGTTATGGTCACGTCAGCCGAGTTTGTCCGGCAGTTTGGTACCTATCAGCGCAAGGTCCAGCGGGAAGAGGTTGCCGTCACCTCTTATGGGAAAGTTGTCGGCTATTATGTCTCCGCCGAGGATTTCGAAATCCTTCAGCAGGCCAAGGCCGCGCGGCAAGCCTATCATCCGGGTGAGTTGACGGAGGATATGTGGGCCGATATCGACCGTGCGGAGCCCAGTGCCGATGCCCACAAACTGGATCATCTGATGGGCGGGCCTGAATAATGGTCCTGCCGCCCCCGGCACCGGGGCTGGTCGTCCATTTCTCGTACCTCTGGCGCAACCAGTTTGAGCGGGGGGAGGAGACGGGACGAAAAGTGCGCCCCTGCCTGATCATCGCGGTCGGAACAGGCGGCGGCGATTTGCGCGCCTACATCGTGCCGATCACCCACAGCGAACCGCCACAGGGACGGGGCGTGCCTATTCCGCCAAAGGTGAAAATGCACCTTGGCCTGGACGAGCAGGCCTCCTGGATCATCATTGACGATTTGAATGTAACCATCTGGCCCGGCTTCGACCTGCACCCGATCCCCAACCGGTCCGGAAGCTTTGTCTATGGCGAGATCCCGGCCAGCCTGCTTCGCCAAGTACTGACCGCCATCAAGGCGCTGCGGCCACCGCCCAAGGCCACACCCCGGACCTGACAAAACAAAACACCCCGCCGGTCTCTCTCCGGCGGGGTGCAAGTTGGGTGGGGGCAAAAGGGTTGGAGACTATCGGTCAAAACCTTGACCGATGGTCCGGCGGCGACTGCCGCCGCACGGCCCATGCCGCGTGAAGCCAAGCCGCCGGATGGCGGCGCCCGGCGTTTGAGGGGGCGTAAAACTACTGCCCACCCCCCAGCGCATGAACATAGGTGGCCAGCACCTTCACCGTGGCCGGGTCCAGGCGTTCGATCCAGGCCGGCATGTTGCCGCGACGTGCATAGGTAATGGTCTCCACCACCGTTTTGCGGTCGCCACCATACAGCCAGATGCCGTCCGACAGGCGGGGGCCGCCCATATCCTGGACGCCTTCGCCCTTCTCGCCGTGACAGGCGGCACAGTTCTCGGCAAACACCACCGCCCCGCGTTCGATGGCGTCGGCCTTGCCTTCATTGCCCGACAGCGACAGGACATAATCGGCGACATCACCGATCTGTTCCTTGGTCAGCAGCCCATCGGCGCCAAAGCGCGGCATGTCCGACACGCGGCTGTTCTCATTGGCGTTGCGGATGCCATAGGTGATGGTCTGAAGGATCTGATCCGGCTTGCCGCCCCAGATCCAGTCATCATCGGCCAGCGTGGGGAAGCCCACGGCCCCCGCACCGCCGGCACCGTGACAACCGGCGCAATTATCGGCAAAGGCCACGCGGCCCGCCGCCTGGACATAGCCCATCAGGGCCGGGTCCTTGCGGATGCTGTCAATGTCCATGGCCACGATCTTTTCACGGATCTCGGCCTGGCCGGCTTTCTGCGCCGCCAGCGTCTCCGCCACCTCCGCACGCCGTGAATAGCCGGCGGTGCCGCCAAAATGGCTGGACAGGGTGGGCCAGGACGGGAACAGGACCGTATAGATCACGCCCCAGACGATGCAGGCATAGAAGGTGTAGAGCCACCATTTCGGCAGCGGCGTGTTCAGTTCCTTGATGCCATCCCACTCATGGCCCGTCGTGTCCGTGCCCGTGGTGGCGTCCTTTTCGATCTTTGTCGGCATGGGATCACCTGTTGTTTCGGGCGGGGCTGGGATCGTCGTTCAGGGGGATCATGGCGTCGGCCTCAAACCGGCGCTTGGCACCGGGCCGAAAGGCCCAGAACACGATTCCTAAGAACAGAACCAGGAACCAGACCAGCCAGAG
Organism: Niveispirillum sp. FG156; assembly: GCF_057809555.1. Taxonomy (NCBI): domain Bacteria; kingdom Pseudomonadati; phylum Pseudomonadota; class Alphaproteobacteria; order Rhodospirillales; family Azospirillaceae; genus Niveispirillum; species Niveispirillum sp. FG156. The sequence continues at coordinate 74,101 of NZ_JBMDKE010000025.1, forward strand.
CTGTTTCAGAAGGGGGAGAAGTTCATGCATCACATCCCCCTCACTGCTTCAGATCTTCGGGATTGATCTTGGTGAAATCGACCAGCGTGCCCAGCATCTGGAGATACGCGACCAGGGCGTCCATCTCCGTCACCTGTTCCGGCTTGCCGTCGAAATCACCCAGCTTGGCCTTGGGATAGCGGGCCATGAGGGCCGTCGTATCCTCGTCCGGCAGGGCGCCCGCCTGGACCTTCAGGTCCTTCTGGGCATTGGCGATGTCATCCTCGGAGTAGGGCACACCCAGCGTGCGCAGCGTCTTCAGATGTTCCGCCGCATCGTCGAAATTCAGCGGCCGGTTCAGGAACTGATAGGTGGGCATGATCGATTCCGGCACGAGGGCGCGCGGATTGTTCAGATGCGCCACATGCCAGTCGTTGGAATATTTGCCACCAACGCGCGCCAGATCGGGGCCGGTGCGCTTTGACCCCCACTGGAACGGGTGGTCATACATGCTCTCGGCCGCCAGGCTGTAATGGCCATAGCGCTCGACCTCGTCCTTGAAGGTGCGGATCTGCTGGCTGTGGCAGAGATAGCAGCCTTCACGGATATAGATGTTGCGGCCCGCCAGCTCCAGCGGGCTGTAGGGACGAACCCCATCCACCCGCTCGATGGTGGTTTCCACGGTGAACAGCGGCACGATCTGCACCAGCCCCCCGATGGAGATGGTGATCAGGGTCAGCACCGCCATCAGGATGACGTTCTTTTCGATGATCGCGTGGGAGAACTTCATGGTTCCGTCCCCCTTATTCGGCGGCCACAGCGGTACCCTGCATCGCCGGCTCCAGGGCCGGGCTGCTGGTGACCGTGCGGATCAGGTTGATGACCATCAGGATGGCGCCGGTCAGGAACAACAGACCGCCGATGCCACGGATGACGTAGTAGGGATGCATGGCCTGCACCGTCTCCACGAAGGAGTACTGGAGGAACCCGTACTCGTCATAGGCGCGCCACATCAGGCCCTGCATGATGCCGCTGACCCACATGGCGGTGATGTAGAAGACGATGCCGATGGTCGCGGTCCAGAAGTGCCATTCCACCAGCCGGGCGGAATAAAGCCGCTGCTTGTTCCACAGGACTGGCACCAGATAATAGATCATGCCGAAGCAGATGAAGGCGACCCAGCCCAGCGCGCCGGAATGCACATGGCCGATGGTCCAGTCGGTATAGTGCGACAGGCCGTTGACCGCCTTCACCGACATGACCGGGCCTTCAAACGTGCTCATGCCATAGAAGCCGACTGCGGTGACGGAGAAGCGGAGCGACGGATCGGTGCGCAGCTTGTCCCAGGCGCCCGACAGGGTCATGATGCCGTTGATCATGCCGCCCCAGCTTGGCATCCACAGGATGACCGAGAACACCATGCCCAGCGTCTGCGTCCAGTCGGGCAGCGCCGTATAGTGCAGATGGTGCGGACCCGCCCAGATATAGAGGAAGATCAGCGCCCAGAAATGGATGATCGACAGACGGTAGCTGTAGACCGGGCGACCCGCCGCCTTGGGGATGAAATAATACATCATGCCCAGGAAGCCGGCGGTCAGGAAGAAGCCCACCGCGTTATGGCCGTACCACCACTGGATCATGGCATCCTGCACCCCGGCCCAGGCCACATAGGACTTGGTGCCCGTCAGGCTGACCGGCAGGGCCGCGTTATTCACGATATGCAGCACGGCGATGGTGATGATGAAGGCCAGATAGAACCAGTTGGCCACATAGATATGCGGCTCGCGGCGCTTGATGATGGTGCCCACGAACACGACCAGATAGACGACCCAGACGATGGTCAGCCACAGATCGACATACCATTCCGGCTCGGCATATTCCTTGCCCTGGGTAATCCCCAGCAGATAGCCGGTGGCCGCCATGACAATGAACAGCTGGTAACCGAAGAAGATGAACCAGCCCCATTCGCGCCCGCCAAAAAGGGGTGCGCGGCAGGTGCGCTGCACCACATAAAGCGACGACCCGATCAGGGCGGAACCACCGAAGGCGAAGATCGCGGCGGATGTGTGCAGCGGGCGCAGCCGCCCGAATGTGGTCCATTCCAACCCTAAGTTCAGGTCGGGAAAGGCCAGCTGGAAAGCGATATAGACACCGGCGGCGAACGCCGCGATGCCCCAGAACATGGCGGCCACGACGAAGGCGCGGACAACGTCCTCATGATACGCCTCGACGGGAGCGGCCGTTTGGCCCACGCCCCCATACGCCCCGTCGGCGATTGCTACACCCATGACAAACCCCCGGTGTCGGCGGAATTTTTGGATAAGGACCGGACCCATGCCCGATCCCCGACCCTGCCTTCATGGGCCATGAAGGGGGGATGCGCATTGACATGCATCAACCCGCATATGGTTCGGGCGCGGAACATCAAGGTGATGCGGGATCAAGGGGGTGGGGGGTACCCGTTATCCCCCCGCTCTCCACGTCATCCCGGCTTCCGCCGGGATGACGAAGGGATTTTCACACCCCTAATATTCACCAAAAGCATAGCCCCCCTTCCCAGCGCCTGAAAACCTGCCATACTCAAGAAAAGCCGCGAAAAGCGAAGCTCAGCGAACTATTGGGGATGGAAATGACTGTCGACCATGAAGATGATGCCGGCCCCGTCCCTGTATTCAGCGGACCCGTGCCCCATATCCGTCATGTTCCCGTGGACCGGCCCTGGCATTGGCTGCAATTGGGCCTGGCTGATCTGGGGTCCGCCTGGCGGGTCAGCCTGACCTATGGCGCGATCATCGCGGCGTTCAGCCTGGCCCTGACCCTGCTGGTGGTGGGGTCGGGCCATATCATGCTGATGCTGCCCTTGACCTCGGGCTTCACGCTGGTGGCCCCGCTGATTGCCGTCGGGCTTTACGCCACGTCGCGGGACATCGGTGCTGGCCGCGTGCCCGATCTGGGCCGCGCCCTGCAGGCATGGAAGGTCAACCCGTTGCAGGTCGGGTTCCTGGGTGTGCTGTTGCTGCTGCTGCACCTGTTCTGGGTGCGGGTGGCGACCTTGATGTATGCGCTGTTCTTCGCTGATCTGTCGCCGACCCTGGACAGCCTGACCGCCACCCTGTTTCAAAGCGGGGCCAGCCTGCCCTTCCTGATCGTCGGCACCATAATCGGTGCCGCCTTCGCCGGCGTGGCTTTCGCGGTTTCCGTCGTGTCGATCCCCATGCTGCTGGACCGCCGCACCAACGCCTTCACCGCCATGGCGACCAGCATCATGGCGGTCCGGGTCAACCTGCCCGCCATGGCGCTCTGGGCCTTCATCATCGTCTTCCTGACCGCCGTGGGCATCGCCACCCTGTTCGTGGGCCTGATCGTCACCCTCCCCCTGATCGGCCATGCCAGTTGGCACGCCTATAAGGATCTGGTGACGGAAGGGTGAAGTCTTATACCCGTTCCCTCAGTCGCCGGGCTGGCGCATCCGCGCCCTTGGCTAACGGCGCATGGGCGCCGGGCTGACAGTCGCCAGCCTCCAATCAGCCAAGGGCAAGCCCTCGGCGGATTGGCCTCACCCCTCCCACACCACATGCACCAGCCTGTACCCCTTCTGCTTGATCACGCGCAGCAGGGTGGCGATCGCGTCCGCCGTGGGTTTGTTGGCATCATGCATCAGGATGATGCCGCCGCCCTTCTCGTCCAGCGCCTTGGACAGCCGCTCGGCCAGCATGGGCGTGGTGTCCGCCGGCTGCCAGTCGGTGATGGCCAGATCAATGGAGAAGACCGCCACCCCGTCGCGGGCCAGCGCCGTCATCAGCACCGGCGTCTCCTCCAGGAACGGAAACCGGTACGCCGCGGCGGTCACCCCGAACAACCGCTTATAGGCGGCCTGGGTGCGCGCCAGATCATCCAACTGTGCAGCCTCACCCAGCGTGCCCAGATGCGGGTGGCTATAGCTATGGATACCCGCCGAATGCCCTTCAGCCACGGCGCGTTTGGCAAGGTCCGGATGGGCGTCCAGATTGCCGCCCGTCATGAAAAACGTGGCCTTGGCGCATTCCGCCTTCAACGCGTCCAGAACCTGCGGCGTCAGCACCGGCACCGGCCCATCATCAAAGGTCAGCACCACCTCGCCCTTCTCCAGCCCCGGCAGGGCCGCATGCTGCACCGTCCCGAACGCCCCGCCGGCCCCGCGCTTCAAGCTGATGGTCCGGCTGGTGCCCAGCGCGTCCGGCCCACAGGCCGCCGCCACCGCCGTCCCTGCCCCCATCCCCGCCAGCACCACGGCCAGCACCAGCCCCCTGATCACCCGCATCCCATCCTCCCCGGCTTATTGGAAATTGTTAGCGTTAACCTAACCCAATCCGCACAACCGATCCAGCCTGCTGGCTCATCCCCTAATCGCCTGCCCGGCGAAGGCCGGGGCCCAGGGGCCAAGTGCCCAACGCTGATGCTGCTAAACGCGAGGCAGGCGGAAAAGTTGATGCCTGCACCCCCTGGGCCCCGGCCTTCGCCGGGGAGGCAATCATGGCAACGCTGAATGATCCCGACACGCGACTAGACAACGTTGTCAGACTTCCCTGAACATGCTATCCACACTATCGACGGCACAAGGGGGCAACGTACCCCTGCGGCGCGGAGGAAATGTTCTTTGACCGATATTCAGCAGAATGGCGCGGCCCGCCCGCTTCCGCGTGTGGCGACGATCTTTGATGTGGCCCGCGTGGCCGGCGTTTCGACCAAGACCGTATCGCGCGTGCTGAACAATGAGGCGCGGGTGGCCGACGACACGCTGGCCCGCGTGCGCGCCGCCGTGGCCGATCTGGATTACCGGCCCAATCCCAATGCCCGCTCGCTGGCGGGCCGCCGCTCCTATCTGATCGGCCTGTTCTATGACAACCCGTCGCGCAACTACATGGCCGACATCATGGGTGGCGCGATCAGGCGGTGTCAGGAGAAGGGTTACCACCTGCTGACCGAACCGTGCGAGGCGGATGACCCCAACCTGCCGCGCATGATGGTGTCGGTCGCCGCGCGCTTCCGCCTGGACGGACTGATCCTCACCCCGCCCATCGTGGATCGTCAGGACGTGCTTGACGCCATTGCCCAGGCCAATGTCCCCCTGGTCCGCATCGCGCCCCGCACCGACCCCGCCCGCACCCCCCATGTGCATATGGATGATGAGGCGGCGGCAAGGCTGGCCGCCTATCATCTGGCCGATCTGGGCCATACGCGGCTGGGCATGATCCTGGGCCATCCCGACCATGGCGCCGCCGAACTGCGCCGGCGCGGCTTCATGAATGCCGCCGCCGAACGCGGCCTGACCCCGTCGCCCGACCATGTCCTTCCCGGCGATTTCAGCTTTGCACGCGGTTTCGCCGCCGCCGAACAGCTGCTGGCCCTGCCCAACCGCCCCACCGCCATCTTCGCCGGCAATGACGACATGGCCGCCGCCACGGTCGCCGCCGCCAACAAGCACGGCCTGCAGGTCCCCCGCGACCTCTCCGTCATCGGCTTCGATGACAGCCCCATCGCCCAGGTCATCTGGCCCCCGCTCACCACCATCCGCCAGCCCACCATGGCCATGGCCGCCGCCGCCGTCGACCTCCTGATCGGCGACACCGACCCCGAACCCGTGCGCCAACTGGGCTTCGAACTGATGGTCCGGCAATCGACGGGGCCGGTGGGAGCTTAGGGCATCCCAATCCCCCCTTTTCGTCATCCCGACACCTTTTCGTCATCCCGGCGAAAGCCGGGACCCAGGGGCCACAAGCCCAAACCTCAACACCGCCGGGACCAAAGCCGCCGACAGGCCAGGCACCCGGCCCCCGCCTCAAGCCAGCGTCGCATATAAATCCTTCCACAGCGGGTTATACTTCTCGATCAGTTCGATCTTCCACACCCGCCGCCATTCCTTCAGCTGCTTTTCACGGCGGATGGCGCCACCGATTTCTCCGTATTGCTCGTAATAGACCAGAATCTTTACGCCATATCGCCGCGTGAAGCCCGGCACCAACCCTTCCCGATGCTCCCAAATCCGTCGGCAAAGGTCAGCCGTCACCCCAATATAGAGGGTGCCATTGCGCTGACTTGCCAGGATGTAAACATATCCCCCACGCTCATACGCCATGAAACGGCTCTGAGTAAAAATTGATATTCTTGTATGATTTTCTCTTTTTAATTAGCGGTCAAGATAATCTTGGCCAACACCATACCTCTCGCTGTGCCTCATCACACCCGTCCTCCTCCCCCTCGTCATCCCGGCGCAAGCCGGGACCCAGAGCCACAAGCCCAAACCTCAACACCGCGTTGATCAACCCCACCGAACCGTCGGGCGCTTGGCCCCTGGGTCCCGGCTTGCGCCGGGATGACGAGAGAGAGCTACAAGCGATCCCTTCCCCGCCCCACCCCTTCCCGCTATGGTGGCAACACCCCACCATCCAAAGCACGGAAGGGCGAAGATGAGCGAGCCGGCGGCACCCGACAAACCCGACTTCATCGAAAAGATCGCCGATTATGCCGGCTGGATTCTGGCCGTATCAGTGGCGGTGATCATCGCCGCCTGGTCGCTCTATTTCTTCCAGTTCCGGGGCAGCCTGTCCGATGACACGGCCATCTGGGGCCAGTTCGGCGACTTCGTCGGCGGCACCCTGAACTCGGTCTTCGCCTTCTTCAGCTTTATGATCTTGCTGAGTTCGTTGCGGCTGCAGCTGAAGGAGCTGCGATTGACGCGGGAGGAGTTGGAGGCGACGAGGAAGGAGTTAGCTGCATCAAGTATCGCACAACGAAGACAGGCAAATAATTTTGAGACAGAATCCAAGAAAAATGACCACACCCTTGCAATAACTCAAATATGCGCCTTTGTGTCAAATATATTATCAAAAACCTCTAATTTTGTTGGCGTAAATGGCATTCAGCAAAAATTCAACAACTCGTATTACAATTCTGATGATGGGCTGTTTGAAATGGAAATTCATGGCAAAGAGAACTTCGATGAGTTTTTACAATATATAATAATTCTCGACTATCACTGTTCGATGCTGTTTTCTCATTTCAGGGAATCTCCAGCATTAATACATCCATTAGTTGCTTATGAAAACTATGCGGTTTGCCTCGAAGCTAACGGTTGGGTCGACGAGTTGGAGTTCTTTGGCAAACACGACCTGCCTTATAATCCTCGGATTTAACCCCCCACCTCCACCAACTTCGCCGCAATCGCCGCCGGGGCCAGCACATGCATGGCCCCGCCGCGCTCAATGGCCACCCCCGGCATGCCATGCACCACCGAACTGGCCGCGTCCTGGGCGATGGTGACGGCGCCCAGCGTGCGCAGCACGCACAGGTCGTCGGCCCCGTCGGCCCCCATGCCGGTCAGCAGCACGCCGATGGACCGCCCGCCATATTGGGCCGCCACCGACCGGAACAGGTGGCCCACGGCGGGGCGCAGGCCGGCCTCGGGCGGGCTGTCGATCAGTTGGATGCGGCCATAGGCGTCCACGCCCATATGCCGGTCATCGGGCGCCACATAGACATGGCCGCCCATTACCTCTTCCCCATCGCGCGCGACCGTGACCGGTAATGCACATCCGGCATTCAGCCACTCTGCGAACCCGGTCACAAACCCGCGCGCAATATGCTGCACCACCAGGATGGGCAGGGGAAATTCCGCCGGCAGGGCGCTGAGGATGGTCTGCAGGGCGATGGGCCCGCCCGTGCTGGCCCCGATGGCCACCACCCGTGCCTTCTCCCGCGGGCCGGTGCTGGCCGCTGCCGCGACGGCGGCGACCCGTTCGGCAATGGCCGGCGCGCGTTTCCAGCGGCGCACCACTTTCACTTCCGACATCAGGCGGACGGCGGTCACCAGCGCTTCGGCCTCCCGCTCATGATCATCATGGCCCAGACCGGCGGGCCGGCGGATGAAGGCCAGGGCGCCTGCCTCCACAGCCTTGAAGGTGGCCGCCACCTCGTCCTGCACGGCGCCGCTGACGATGACGATGGGGACCGGCACCGTTTCCATGATTTCCCGCGTGGCGGAAAACCCGTCCAGGCCCGGCATATGGATATCCATGGTCACCACATCCGGCTTCAGCCGGCGCACCGCCTCCAATGCGGCGGCGCCATCCGAAACGGCGGCCACGACCTTGATATCGGGCTCGCTTTCCAGGATGGCGGTCAGAAACACCCGGATGGTGGGCGAATCCTCGGCGACGAGAACCTTGATCACACGGCATATCCTCAGATCAGGCGACCGATGATCTCCAGCAGGTCGCTCTGGTCGAAACTCTTTTTAACGATATAGGCACTGGCGCCGACATCAACCCCGCGCTCCCTATCCTCTCGCGTTTCCAGCGAGGTGATCAGGATGGCTGGTATCTCCGACAGGCGGGGATCCTGGCGGATATTGGCGATCAGTTCGAACCCGCTCATGCGCGGCATTTCCACATCCGACACGACAAGATCGAACATCTCGCCGGCCAGGACGTTCCACGCCTCCATCCCGTCCACACAGGTCCGCACCCGGAACCCGGCGGCTTCCAGCACATGTTTGAACAGAGTGCGGGCCGTGATGCTATCCTCGGCGATCAGGATGGATTTGCGCACCGTCACCGCATTGGCCGTGACCGGTCGCGCCGCCCTTGCCTGGAAATCGGGCCGCAACGCCGCACGCAGCAGGTCATGCACATTCAGCACGAAACCCAGCCGCCCCGATGGCAGGGCCACGGCCCCCGCCACGCCCGGCACCCGCGTCAGGGGCCAGGCCAGCGGCTTCATCAAAATCTCCGCTTCGCCCAGGACGGTTTCGACCTCCACGGCCAGCCGCTGACCGGCGGCGGCCAGCACCACATAGGCGCGGAAATCCCCCGACGGTCCCGTGCCGGGCAGGTGCAGCAGGTCCGACAGCCGGACCAGCGCCAGGGGCCGCCCGTCGATGCGCAGCATCTCCCGGCCTTCCACCATCTGCACATCCTGGCTGGCCACGCGGCCCACGCGTTCGATGCGGTTGGTGGGCATGGCATAGACATTGCCGCCGACCGCCGTCATCACCACCCGGAACGCCGCCATGGTGACGGGCAGCAGCAGGCGGAAAACCGTGCCCCGCCCCGGCTGGCTTTCCACCGTGACGGTGCCGCCCAGCCGTTCCACCTTTTCCTGCACGATGGCCAGACCCAGGCCGCGCCCGGAAATATCCGTGATCCCGTCACTGGTCGACAGGCCCGATTGAAAGGCCAGCGCCATGATCTGGTCGGGCGCCAGACCCGCCGCCTGCTCGGCCTCCAGAAGGCCCGTCTGCACCGCCTCCTGGCTCAGGCGGCCCAGATCCATGCCCCGCCCATCATCGCTGATGGCGATCTCCGCCCGCCCGCCATCGCGCTGGCTGACGGTCAGCGATATGGTGGCCCGCGCCGGCTTGCCCGCCGTCACCCGCTCCTCGGGCCGCTCAATCCCGTGGTCGATGGCGTTGCGCGCCAGATGCAGCAGCGCCTCGCGCAGTTCCTCCTGCACGCGGCGATCCAGCTCCAGCTCCTGACCGGCCAGTTCCAGCTGTATATCCTTGCCCTGCCGGCGTGACAGGTCACGCAAATCCTGGGCAACAGGCTCCAGAAGCGTACCGGCGGGCAGCATCAGAACCTGTTTCGTGCCCGACAGAAGACTATCGACCCCCTTGGACAGGCCGCGCACATCATGATCGGCTTCCAGCGCCAACCGGCTCAGCTTCGTGGCGACCCAGGCCAAGGTCTGGGCGTCGTGCTCCGCCTGATGCGCGCTGTCCAGGCGCTGGCGCGTGCGCAGCCGGTCGGTCAGACCGCTGCCCAGCGCCTTGATCTCGGCCACCCGCTCCCCGCCCGACAGCTTGGCGTTGATCAGTTCCTCTGCCTGATGCAGCAGGAAATCCAGCCGCTCGATGGGCACGCGCAGGGTCTGGCGCGGCCCCGCCACAAACGGTTCCTCGGCCTGCACCCGCTTGGCCGGGGCCGGCGGCGGTGCGGGCGGGAGTGGCTTCGGCGCCTCCACCACGGGGGCGGCCACGGGAGCGGGCAGCGTGGGTGCCACCACCGGAGTCGGTGCCGGGACCTCGGCTGCCGCCTCCCCCTTGGCCGCCCCTTCCAGGCGCGCGATCAGATTGTCCAGCCCCTCCACGGGCGGCGGGCTATTGCCGTTCACCTCGTTGGGGACCATGCGGCGCAGGGCCGCGAACCCGTCGGCCAGCACGGCCACCACGCCCGGCCCCAGCCGCAATTCCCCACGCTTCAGCAGGGCCAGCAGCGATTCCATGGCATGGCACAGCGCCACCAGATGCGACAGGTTGACGGTGCGCGCCGCGCCTTTCAGCGTGTGAACCTCGCGGAAGGTCTTCTCAATCAGCTCCCGCGCCCGCTGCTCGCTGACGCCTGCCTCCAACTCGCGCAACGACACGGCCAGCGAACTGACATGTTCCTCCGCCTCGACCATGAACATGGCGAGCAGGCGTTGGAAAAGCTGTTCGTTGCGGCTGTTCATCAGGCTGGCTCCGGACTGGTCACGCCTTATACTGGCCGACCAGCGATTTCAGCTTGTGCCCCAGGGCGTTCAGGTTATGGGCCGCCGTTTCCGCCTGTTTGGTGGCGATGGTGTTCTGGCTGCTGGCCTGCCGGATGCTGTCCATGGCCAGGGCCACCTGATCGATGCCCACCTGCTGCTGCTGGTTCGACGCGACGATCTGGGTGCTGGCCTGGGTGGCCAGTGCGATATTCTGGGCCAGCCGCTCGATGGATTGGCCCGCCTCCTGCGCCTGTTTCACGCCGGCATCCACGGCCTTGCTGCCCTGTTCGGCGGCCAGAACGGCGGTCGCCGTGGCCTTCTGGATATCGCCCAGGATGGCGCGCACCTGGGCCGTCGCCTGCTTGGATTGTTCGGCCAGGCTCTTCACTTCCGCCGCCACCACCACAAAGCCCTTGCCCTGTTCGCCGGCCCGCGCCGCCTCGATGGCGGCATTGACGGCCAGCAGGTTGGATTGTTCGGCCAGATCATTGACCGAGGCCACGATGGTGCCGATGGCCTGGCTTTGCTCGGACAGTTTAATGACCGCCTCGGCAATGGCGCCGATCTGTTCGCGCACCAGGGTGATGCCCGCCACCGATTGTTCGACCGACCGTTTGCCCGTCGCGGAGATCTGCGCCGTGGCCTGGGCCGTTTCGGCCACATGCCGCGCCTTCTCCGTCGACAGCTGCGAGGTCTTGCGCACCTCTTCCATGGTGGAACTGGTTTCGGCCAGCGCCGTGGCCGTTTCGGCGGCGGATGCCGACACCTGGGCCGTGGTCGACACGATCTGGCTGCCCGCCGTGCCCAGCACGTTGACGCCCTCGACCAGTTCCTGGATCAACTGGCGCAGGCCGCGGGTCATGTCGCGGAAGGTATTGTTCAGAATACCGACCTCGTCACTGCGGTCGGATGGCGGGATATCGTTGGTCAGGTCGCCCTTGCCGATCCGTTCCGCCGTGGCCGTGATCTCACGCAGCGGCGTGACGATATTGGCCGACAGGAACACGCCCGACAGCAGCACGATGACGGCGGCCAGCAAGGCGCCGCCGATGACCGCCAGATTGGCCAGCCGCGTGCTTTCGGCCTTCTCCGCCTCGCGCTGGTCCAGCAGATGGCTTTCCAGGTCCTGCATCACCTTGATGGCAGCGCGGAATTCCAGCATGGCCTGCCGGCCCGTATCGCCGGCGATCAGCTTCTGTGCCGCCTCGAACCCGTCGCGGCGGCGGGCATCAATGCGAAGCAGCGCCTCGTTCAGACGGTTGCGCGCCGCCTGCTCCACGCGGTCCAGATTGCGCATCTGCTCGGGATTGTCGCTGATCATGCGGCGCAATTGGGGGATCAGTTCATCCAACTGTCGGCGGCCATTGTCGAAGGGCTGCAGGAACGTGTCCTGGCCGGTGATGACAAAGCCGCGCTGGCCGGATTCGATATCCTGTACCGCAGACAGGATCTCGCCCAGTTCGGTCTTAACCTGCTGGGTGTGCGCGCTCCATCGCGCCGCCTCGGTCAGACGGGCGGTCGTGTCCAGCGACACCCAGCCCACGCCCAGCACGACCAGCAGCAGCAGCCCCAGGCAGCCCCAGATCTTCTTGCCCACCGTGATCTTCATCTAAACGCTCCCCCGCGTGCCGGCCGAACCGTCCGCCATCATGCCCGTCAGGGCAGCATCCTCGAAAAACTGTCCGGCATCCAGTACCAGCGTATCCTGTTCGGATACACCAAGATAGAAGCGGCGATTGCCATGCACCGTCGCCGGCACCGGGTCCAGCCGTCCGCGCGATACCGGACGCAGGCCCCGGATGGCATCGGTGATCAGGCCGATGCTGCGGTTGCGGTGCTGCAACACCACCAGATGCCCGTCGCCATCGCTTTTGCCGGTGCCGATCAGTGCCTGGAAATCCAGAACGGTCAGCATCTCCCCCCGCAGATGCACCACGCCCAGCGCCCAGGCGGGCGCATGCGGCACGGGTGTGGGGGCCAGATCGGCGGTCACCTCGCGCACATGCCGGCTGTCCACCGCCATGGGCCGGCCCCCGATCTCAAATTCCAGGATGCGGATTTCGTCCGATGCGGCAGGGGGGGCCGTGGCGGCACGGGCCAGCCGCGCCGCGCGTTCGCGCAGACGGCGGTCCACCTCGGCCGCGTCGGGTTCAAACCCGCGCTCCAACCCTTCCATGGCCGCCTGGATGCGCTGATGCATGGCGGCCCAGTCAATGGCACCTGTCGCGGCCTGATCGCTCATGCCCCTACCTCCGCACTGGCCACCCGCACGATCTCTGTCAGACGGCCAACCGTCAAGCCATCACCGTCGGGAAGTGTTTCCTCCTGCGCCCGCACAGAAAGCAGGTTGAGGGCATTGCGGTAGCATCGCCGCGCCTCAGCCTTCTTGCCATCGGCCACGGCCAGCCCGGCCAGCGCCACATGCGCCAGGATATGATCGGGGTCCAGGAACAAGGCACGCTTCAGCGACTCCGCCGCCCCGCGCGGGTCCCCCACCTCCTGCCGGATCATGGCCAGCAGGTAATGGCGCTCCGGGGTCAGCCGGTCCACGGCCAGCGCGCGGCGGCAGCATTCCTCGGCCAGATCCAGCCGGCCCTCATTCGCGTAAAGCCGCGCCAGCAGGGTCAGGGCCTTGCCATCCCCCACCAGACCGGGATCACCCAGCAAGAGCGCGATGGCCGCCGCATTCTCGCCCCGCTGATACAGCGCCAGCGCCTCATCCAGCGGCCCCAGCACCTCTTGCACCGGCAGCGCCGGCGGCGGTTCCGGCAGGGGCGGCACCGTCAGCAGCGGCAGCGGCGCGTCCAGGGGCATGTCGGGCAGCGGTGGCAGGGTGAAGGGCACCAGCGGCGGCGACTGCGTCTTGCGATAGATGGTGGCGTCCAGCAGACCGATATTGGCAAGCGGCTGAAACAGGTCCGACGATCCCTCCACCGACGCCGCCACCAGCCAGCCGCCATCGACCAGGGAGTGCTGCAGGTTCGACACCACGCGCCGCGCCGTGCCCGTGCTGAAATACATCAGGACATTGCGGCAGAAGATGATGTCCATGGCGTTGGTATTGTTCTGCACCGACGGGTACAGATCCTCGGCCAGATTGTGATAGGCGAAGCTGACCATGCGCCGGATGCGGGGGATGATCTCCCACCGCGTGCCGCGCGGGGTGAAATAGGCGCGGCGGATTTCCGGGTCGATGCCCCGGAACGACCAGTCGCCATAGACCCCCTCGATGGCCTTGCGCAGCGATCGCGGGTTGATGTCGGTGGCCAGGATGGTGATGTTCCATCCCGCGATATCGGGGATCAGCCGGTCCAGAAGGATGGCCATCGTATAGGCCTCCTCCCCCGTCGAACAGGCCGCACTCCAGATGCGCAGATACTTGCCGTGCGCGGCCCGGCGCTGTGCGATCAGATCGGGCAGGATGCGGGTGGACAGGGCGTCGAAACTGGCCGGCTCGCGGAAGAAATAGGTTTCGCCGATGGTCAGATAGCTGGCCAGTGTCTCGATGCCGGCCCGGTCCACGGCCCCTGACAGGAAATGCCGCATGCAGGCATCACCATCGGCAAAGCCCAGCTCGGTTGCCATCTGCGCCACGGCCCGTTCCAGGTCGCCCCAGCGTTCAGGCGCGTAATGCAGCCCCATGCGTGCCGCCAGAAAGGCACTGAACTCCTCCAGCAGGACAGAACCGGACCCGGCCTGGATCAAGATGCGCTCTCCCGCGCCATTGCCGCATCCAGGGCGCCCTGTTCCTCCATGGACAGGAACCGATCCAGGTCATGGATGAAGACCGGCCCGCCGGGCAGCGCCGTCACCGCCTCGAAATAGCCGCCCGCCGGCACCACATTGTCGGCGGGGATCAGGCTGTCTGACGGCTGCCGCAGGGTGCCGTCGACATGGTCGATCCAGAGCGCCACCGATTGCCGCGCCAGCCGCACGACCACCAAGCCATCATCCAGGCGGGGACCGCGCACCGCCATGCCCAGGCGGGCACGCACGTCCAGCACGGGCAGGAACCGACCGCCGACATTGATGATGCCCGCCACCACCGTCGGCGCGCCCGGCAGGGGCCGGAAGGCCGCCATGGCCGTCACCCGCTCCACCTGGCCCAGGCGCACGGCAAAGGGCCGTCCATCCAGCGTGAACAGCAGCAGATCGACCATGGCATCCGCGTCCACCGCTTCTGCGGCCTGCACGGCACCCATCGCACCCTCCCCTGGCGGCGTTGGTTCAATCCTATCCTTATAGGCTGAAAACCGGGGCCATGTGCCAGCCTCTTTCACTGTCCATGAGCATAGTTGTCGCCACGATCACGCAATATAGCGGCGCGCGCCACATGGCGCGTAACCCGGGAACTGTTGAGCTTCATCTCCGCTTGAGCCCATTCGCCTCCCCGGCGAAGGCCGGGGAGGCAATTTATTAAGCTTCTGCATCTCTACAAGGAGGGCGCGGATGCGCCCGCCCGGCGCCTGAGGGCGCACGAACAAGCCAACCCCCATTGCCTTTCACCGTGCCCGGCGCGACAAGGAAAACATCAACGCCCAAACAAGAAAGAAATCCATGCGCCACCGCCTCGCCCCCCTGTTGCTGGCCTGCCTGTCCGCCCTGCCCGCCACCGCCGAACAGCTGACCATTGAGCGGGTGGTGGCCAGCCCCGCTTTGTCGGGGGCGGCCCCGCGCGGCGTGGAATTCTCCCCCGACGGGACCCGCGTCACCTATCTGGAACGCGCGGCCAGCGACGCCAGCCGCCGTGACCTCTGGGCCTATGATCTGACGCAGCGCAAGCCCGTGCTGCTGCTGGACAGCGCCGAGTTCGCCGCCGTGCCGGAAAGCGAGGAGGAACGCGCAAGGCGGGAGCGGCAGCGCATCCCCGAAACCGGCGTGACCGAATATGTCTGGGACAGCCAGGGCAAGGCCGTCCTGGTGCCCAAATCGGGCGATATCTGGCTGAAGCCGCTGGACGGCCCCGTCCGCCGCCTGACCCGCACTGAAGGTCCCGAAACCGACCCGAAATTCAGCCCCGACGGTTCCCACATCGCCTATGTCCGCGACGGTAATCTCTATGTCCAGACCCTGGCCACGGGTGCGGAGCGGGCCATCACGACCGATGGCGGCAAGAACGCCATCCTGAACGGCATGGCGGAGTTCGTGGCGCAGGAGGAGATGGACCGCGACACCGGCTATTGGTGGTCGCCCGACGGCAAATCCATCGCCTATGCCCGTGTGGATGAAAGCAAGGTGCCGCTGGTCAACCGCTACGACTATGGCGCCGACGGGGTGAAGGTCATCCCGCAGCGCTACCCGTTCGCGGGCGGGCCGAACGTCGCCATCCAACTGCTGGTGGCCCCCATCGACGGCTCGACATCCCCTGTCGCCATCGATCTCGGCCCCGACGCCGATATCTATCTGGCACGCGTGAACTGGAAACCCGATGGCGGGCTGGCGGTGCAGCGTATGTCGCGCGATCAGAAGCGTCTGGACCTGCTGTTCGCCGATGTGAAGACGGGCCGCACCCGTGTGGCCCTGACCGATACCAAATCCACCTGGGTCGATCTGCACAAGGACCTGTATTTCCTGGCCGATGGCCGCTTTATCTGGTCCTCCGAACAGTCTGGCTGGCGCCATCTCACCCTGCATGACCGGTTCGGCAAACGCCTGCACGCCATCACGCGCGGCAAATGGCCGGTGCAGAACCTGGCCGGCGTCGATGCCAAGGCCGGGATCGTCATGTTCACAGGCATGAAGGACAGCCCGCTGGAACGTCACGTCTACACGGCCCGCCTGGATGGCCGCGACGCCGGCAGCCCTCGCCGCGTCAGCCAGGGTGAGGGCTGGCACGGGGCCGTCCTGGCCGATGCCGGCGGCGCCTGGCTCGACAGTTTCTCCAGCCCCACGCAGCCACCGCAGCTCTCCCTGCGCGACCGTGACGGCAAGGTGCTGACCTTGCTGCAGGAAAACAGGGTGGAGGGGTCCCACCCCTACGCCGCCTATCTGGCCAACCATATCAAGCCCGTCTACGGCACCCTGAAGGCCCCGGACGGGGAAACCTTGCACTGGTCCATGCTGAAACCGCCCGGCGTGGACGCGGCCAACCCCGCGCCTGCCATCATCTACACCTATGGCGGCCCCACCTCCCGCGTCGTCACCAAGGGCTGGGGCAGCCGCACGACCTTGTTCCTGCAGGCGCTGGCCCAGTCGGGCTATGTCGTCTTCATGCTTGATAACCGGGGCACGCCGGGCCAGGGCAAGGACTTCCTGGATCAGATCTACAAGGGCTTCGGCACCATCGAGAACGATGATCAGGCACTGGGTGCCAAATATCTGAAAACCCTGCCCTTCGTGAAGGGCGACCGCATCGGCATCTATGGCCATTCCTATGGCGGCTACAACACGCTCATGAGCCTGCTGCGCCATGGCGATCTCTATGCCGCCGGCGTGGCCGCCGCCCCCGTCAGCGACTGGAAACTCTATGATACGTTCTACACCGAACGTTTCATCGGCATGCCCGACGCCAAGGGCGGCGTTTATGACAAGGGCGATGCGACCAAGTTGGCGGACAAGCTGTCAAAGCCGCTGCTGCTGATCCATGGTATGGCCGACGATAATGTCTTCCTCGACAACTCTGTCCGCATGGCCGCCGCCTTGCAGCAGGCGCGCAAGCCGTTTGACATGATGTTCTATCCCGGCGAACGCCACGGCTTCTACGACACCAACCTCGCCGCCCACTACTACCTGTCCGCCAAGGCCTTCTTTGACCGCGAGTTGAAGGGGAAGTAAGCAGGCGATTGAAGCATTTCCGCTTGTCATCCCACTCCCCGTCATCCCGGCGAAAGCCGGGACCCAGCAAGAGCAGCGATAGCTGCGATATGACTCATATCGGTGCTGACCGCGCCTTGGCGCTGGGTCCCGGCTTTCGCCGGGATGACGGGGAGAATGACGATTGGGGATTTGGTCGCTGTTTCTCTTTCCCCCAATTGCCTCAAATTACCCTCAACCCCCTGTTCTGTTGATTCCATCCTTTCAGGATTCATTGTTCAGGGGCCGATTCCCCCAATTATCCCAACCCCTTAACCCCTCTTCCTGTGCCGCGGCATACGGCTCTGTGTGCCATATCTTCTGAGTCCCTGTGCCAGATCACCCGGCTTCCTGTGCCATTCTGTCCGGATTGCTGCGCCAGATCTCACGGCCCCACCCTCAATCCTGTGCCACATTGCACGGCCACCCCCTCAAACCCCTTTGAGAGTCCAGGATTTCCGCGGTTCTCCGTCCCTTTTCTGTGCCATATCTCACGGTTCCTCAGGGTCGGAAGGCCCGTTCCTAGGACCGCACCCCCTGCCTGTGCCGGATTTCACGGGGGGCGGAATCCTTTCTGTGCCATATCTCACGCACCCGATTCTCCCGCGATTCTCCCGATTCCGCCATCCTGTGCCAAAGCTCACGCCCACACCGCGTCGCACGCCTTGTCACTGTGCCGGATCGCACGGGCGGGAATCGGGGATTTTGGTCCTCTCTGTGCCATCTCGCACGGGTCCAATGATTCGCACTTGATCCTGTGCCCCGGCAATGTTGCTCTGTCACAGTGACAGGGGTCACGGGTTCTTTGGCACTGAAACGGGTGCCCGGTGGGGGGACGTATGGCGGTGCAGGCGAAGGTGGTGAAGGCGGAAATGGCCCGCCCGCGCGTGACGGGCAATGTGCTGGACCTGTCCACCGACCCCACCCTGCCCAAGCCGCGCACCCAGATTGAGGTGATGGAGACGGGCAACGGCCTGACCCTGGCGGATCGCAAGCTTTTCAATGTCTTGCTGGCCTATAGCTGGGACAAGCTGTCCGATCCCGAAGCCCCCCTGCCGCCCTTTCGTGCGTCCACCGCCGATCTGCGCCGCGCCATCGGTGATGATACCGAAAGCAACAATGTCCGTCTGCGCCAATCCTTCGACCGGCTGATGCAGACCCTAGTGCGCTTCCCGTACTGGAGTGAGGCTGACCAGCAGTTGAAGGAGGGTGGCTCTCCCCTGCTGGCCTTCCGCGCCCTGCCGCGTGGGTCGGGTTATGCCGAATGGGAATTTCCGCCGAAGCTGCGCCCCCTGCTGGCCAAGCCCGGTGCCTGGGCGCGCATCCATCTGGCCATCTGCGCGCAGTTCTCCTCCAAATATTCCCTGGCCCTGTATGAGCTGTTGAGCCTACGGGCAAACCTGCGCGAACCGCGCTGGGAAGTGGCCCTGGACGATTTGCGCGAAAGCCTGGGCTGCGCCGACAAGATGCCCAATTACGCGCATTTTCAGCGCCGCGTGCTGGACCCGGCGGTCAGCGAGATCAATGAGCTGTCGGGTCTGGTCATCGACTACCAGGAACTGCGCTCCAACGGTCGGGGCCGCAAGGTCGAAAAGCTGATGTTCGATGTGAAGAAGAAATCGAACAGCGAGCTAGTGGCTACCGCCCGCATCACCGAATTCGCCAAGGCCCCCGTGGGCCGCGCCACCCCCGCCAATGGCACGCGCGACCAGGATACGCCCGACCTGGAGGATGGCCGCACCGACCGCGAACGCGGCCCTGCCGGCACCCTGGGCCTGATCCAGCGCGTATCCATGGCGGTCATCGAGGAACTGGTGGCGCAATATCCCGACGTCGATATGCAGACCGCCATTTTCAGCTGGGCCGAATGGGCCATGCGACAGAAGGAACCCTGCCGCAACCCGTCCGCCGCCTTCCGCGCCTGGCTGGAAAAACTCCATCCCGCCGTCTCTGCCCCCGTCCGCCTCACCCCGGAAGGCTCTGAACCCCCCGCCCTCTCTCCCGCCGCCCAACGCGCCCTGCAATGGTTGACCGGCGAACCCTACGCCGTCCGCGCCAAATGGTTCCGCAAGGCCCAGACCCTGGGTGCCCCCGACATGCGCGCCGCCACCGCCCCAGAGAATATCGGTCGCTGGGTGGGGCTGGTCGGCGATGAGGTGGTGAAGGGGTTGCGGGTGTAGCTCTGTGTCCGAGCCGGTCCGTAGCGCGGATTAGGCGAAGCCGTAATCCGCGGAAACCCCGCTGCCGTTGGCCCGCGTATTACGCTGCGCTAATCCACGCTACCCCGCCCCATCATGCCCAGCACTGGCAGGACAGCATTGTCTCTGCCCTTCCCTTCTCCGTTACGGTGCTAGACCGGGTTTACGTTGACTGGAATCACCCCCTATCGTCATCCCGGCGAAAGCCGGGACCCAGCGTAGAGCGGCGTCTGCCGCGACATGAATCATATCGGCGCTAACCGCGCCTCACGCTGGGTCCCGGCTTTCGCCGGGATGACGAAGAAAACGCGTTTCCAGTCAGAAGAAGTCCGCTCTAATCAGCATCGAGTTTCAGGATGTCATGTCGGGCTTCAACCGCCTGGTACCAGGAGCCTCGGCTGATGACTGATGGCCGTAGGTCGCGGGTGAGCGAACCCCGACAAGCCGATGGTCCCATTGAATGTCGGGGTTCGGCATGCACCTCACCCACGACCTACGGTGGGTGGTACCGCCCACCCTCACCCCACCAGCAGCGTTTCCAGCTGCTGCGCATACCCCGCCAGCCGTGCCTTCAGCGCCTCCAGCTTAGCCCGCTCATCGGCGCGCAGCTTGGCGATGCCCTTATCCGCCACCGCCTCGATTCCTGCCGACAGGCTCTCCTCCAGCTTGGGCAGGCCGGCGATGAACTTCTTTGCTGTAACATTTCTCACGGGTGCCTTGGCCGTGGCCGGATCACCGGCCCGTTGCAGCTTGGCGCGGTATTCCCGCGCCTCGCGCGCCGTCAGCTCGCCCTTCTTGACCTTGAGCCATAGGCTCAATTGGTCAACTTCCTCCATGCGCGCCAGTTCCAGCAGAACCGCCTTGGGCACGTCATTGTGTGATGTCACACAGTCGGTGCGGATACTGGCATGCAGGCGCAGCAGGGTCAGGGTGGTGTTCACCTCGGTCCGTGACCGGCCCAGCAGGTCGCCCACCGCTTCCTGATTATACTCATGCGTCTCGATCAGGCGGCGGATACCCTCGGCCTCTTCGACGGGCGACAAATCCACGCGCTGCAAATTCTCGATCAGGGCGATCTGATCGGTATTGGCATCGGTGGGCAGGATATGGGCCATGATCTTGGTCAGGCCGGCCATCCCCGCCGCCCGCCAGCGCCGCTCACCCGCCACCAGCATGAAGCGCTTCGGCTCCGTCGGATGGGCCTGCACCAGGATGGGGGACAATTGCCCCACCTCGCGCAGGGAGAAGCTTAGGGCCTGCAGCTCCTCCTCATCGAAATGCCGGCGCGGTTGGTTGGGATTTGGCTCAATGTCGCTCAGGCGCAGCAGCACCGTATCGCGCAGCCCATCCGCCGCCCCAAAAATTAGATCGGCACCGGGTCGGTCCAGACTGTCCCCGATGGATTTCGCCACCGCCGCCGGCTGCGGGCTTGATGGCTTGCGCCAGTTCTTAACCATTGACGATCTCCTGCGCCAGGGTGCGGTAAACCCCGATCGGGTGGCTCTTGGGCAGCATTTTCAGCGGGACGGCACCGGCATAGGTGGCCTGGTCGATCTCGGTCGAGCGTGGCACCGGCTGGAAGATGCGGGCCTTGTCGCCCAGGCTTTCCTGCAGGTCCGACAGCACCTGTTGCTCCACGGCAAAATTGCGGTTGAACATGGTGGGCAGCACGCCCAGCACTTTCAGGCTGGGATTCTGTCGCCGCTGGATCTTCGACACTGTGTCAAAAATCAAGGGGATGCCGCGCACATCATAGCGACTGGCCTTGGTCGGGATCAGCAGATAATCGGCGGCGATCAGGGCCGTGACGGTGATCAGCGCCAGTTCGGGCGGGCAGTCGATGACGATATAATCATAATCGCGCAGCACCTCCGACAGCCTCTCGCGCAGCACATAGCGCCCGTCATCGGGGTCCAGCAGGATCTTGATCTGCGCCTCGGCCAGCGCGATAGTGCAGGGCAGCATGTCATAGCCGTCGCATTTCACGATGGCCTGATGGATGCCTGTCTGCCCGAACAGCACATCCTCCAGCCCGCCCTTGCGGTCCTGCACCTCCAGCGGGTCGAGGCCGGACCCTTCAGTGGCCGTGGCCTGCTGATCGGCATCAACCACCAGCACCTTCTTGCCCAGCTCCCCCAGCGCATAACCCAGGTTCAGGGTCGTGGTGGTCTTGCCCACGCCGCCCTTCTGGTTGGCGACCGCGATGATACAGGCCGTGCGCTGGCTGGCGGCGGCCAGGAACTCTGCCACCCGTACCGGCAGCCGTTCGGCGCCAGACTCCCAGCGGCTGATGGTGGCATTATCATATTTTCGGCCCAGCTTGGCATTCACCCAGGCGGCAAAGGCGGCCTGGCTTTCACCACGGCTTTCACGAAATTGGCGCAGGTCATCGGGGGTCATGGCACCGGTCCGGGGAGGGGGCATTTGAGGCTTTGAGAATTGTCTCAAATCTCGTCCCACGTCAATCACCGAACGCAGCCATGACAGGAATTCCGTCATTATTCCGGCCTGCGCGCGGCCCCTGTGTGACGTCACACAACAACCCTTACTGTGCCAAATCGCACGGGCCACATCACCCCAATCTGCGCCCCTGTGTGACATCACACAGGTTCGGCTGTGCGCCCCCCATTGCCCGGCCCGATCCTGTCGTTTGCCCCCGAAACTTCAACCGTTTCGGCTGCCCCCGCCTGCCATGCTGAACCTAACGAACAGCACCCGCCGGGGAGAGCATCATGGACATGCGGACCAGCATCAATTCCGACGCCATTGCCGTTGAAAGGCGCTGGTGCGCGCAGAATTACAAGCCGCTGCCGGTGGTGATCGCCCGGGCCGAGGGCGTGTGGATGTGGGATGCCGACGGCAAGCGCTATCTGGACATGATGGCCGCCTATTCCGCCGTCAATACCGGCCACAGCCATCCCCGCATCCTGTCGGCACTGACCGAACAGGCGGGCAAGGTCGCCGTCATCTCCCGCGCCTTCCATTCCGACAAGCTGGGCCCGTTTCTGGAGCGTCTGTGCCGCCTGACGGGCCTGGATGGCGCCTGCCCCATGAATACGGGTGCCGAGGCTGTGGAAACCGCCATCAAGGCCGCCCGCCGCTGGGCCTATCGTGTGAAGGGCGTGGCCGCTGATCAGGCGGAGATCTTGGTGGCCGATGGCAATTTCCATGGCCGTACCACGACCATCGTCGGCTTCTCCTCCGAACCTGCCTATCGCGACGGGTTCGGCCCCTTCGCCCCCGGCTTCCGCATCGTGCCCTTCGGCGATGCCGACGCCATGGAGGCCGCGATCACCCCCAACACCGCCGCCATCCTGCTGGAACCGATCCAGGGGGAGGCGGGGATCATCGTGCCGCCCGACGGCTATCTGCGTCGCCTGCGCGAGATCTGCGACCGTCACAATGTCCTGCTGATCCTGGATGAGATTCAGTCCGGTCTGGGCCGTACCGGCCATTGGTTCGCGCATCAGCATGAAGGCATCCGCCCCGACGGTCTGTGCCTGGGCAAGGCGCTTGGCGGCGGCGTCATGCCCGTTTCGGCCTTCGTGGCGCGGCGCGATGTCATCGACATGTTCGGTCCCGGCAGCCACGGCTCCACCTTCGGCGGCAGCCCGCTGGCCGCTGCGGTCGGTCTGGCGGCCCTGGATACCATCGCCGATGAGCGGCTGGTTGAACGTTCCGCCGAGCTGGGTGCCCACATGATCGCCCGCCTGCGTGGCATCGACAGTGAGGCGATCACCGCCGTGCGCGGTCGCGGCCTGTGGGTGGGGGTGGAGATCGACCCCGCCATCGCCACCGGCCGCCATGTCTGTGAATTGCTGATGGAACAGGGGGTGCTGTCGAAGGAAACTCACGACACCACCATCCGCTTCGCCCCGCCGCTGGTCATTACCCGTCCCGAACTGGACTGGGCCATCGACCGTTTCGCCGCCGTCCTGTCGCGCCTGACGGCCTGAACCCTTTCCAATAAAAACAACAAACCTACGGAGTGACCATATGAGCGGCTGGTACGGTTTCATCGGGGTGCCCACGGATGTCGGCAACAAGGCCTGTGGTGCGGCAGAGGGGCCGGCGGCCCTGCGCGCCATCGGCCTGCCGCGTCGCATGGGCATGGTGGACCGGGGCGATGTCCAGGGCCCTGCCTATGATGGCAGCCGCGATGAAACGGGCAGCCGGTCGGTGCGCGAAACCGCCGCCTGGTGCACCGCCGTGCGCAATGCCGTGTCGGGTGTTTTCGCCGATGGCGGCCTGCCCGTCATGACCGGCGGCGATCATGCCATGGCCCTGGGCTCCGTGGCGGCCGCCGCCGAGCATGCGCGCCGTCAGGGCAAGAATTTCTTCGTCCTGTGGTTCGACGCGCATCCCGATTTCAATACGCCCGAAACCTCGCCGTCCGGCAATACCCATGGCTATCCGGCGGCGCTGGCCTGTGGCATCGGCCATCCCGCCCTGCTGCGCGTCGGCGCCTTCACGCCGCTGCTGCGCCCCGACCGTCTGGTGCAGTTCGGCATCCGCGACATTGACGAGGGGGAGCGGGCGAACCTGCGCCGGTCCGGTATCGAGTTCCACGAGATGCCGGCGGTGCGCGAACGCGGCCTTGCCGCCCTGGTTGCCCACACGATCAGCCGCATCCAGGCGGCGGGTGGCGGCCATGTCCATGTCAGCTTCGATATCGACGCGCTGGACCCCAGCGTCGCGCCCGGCGTCGGCACGCCCGTGCCCGACGGCTTGACCCTGGATGAGGCGGTGGATGCCCTGCGCCTGTTGGGCGCCTCTGGTCTGGTACAGTCGCTGGACATCGTCGAATATGCCGCCACCCAGGACCAGGGCAACCGCACGGCCCATGTCGTGGAACATCTGCTGGCCGGCCTGATGGCGGGCCGGGAAGGGCGGACGGCGCTGGTGGCGTAGAGCTTTGGGTGAGAGAAGACGTTGCAAGAAGAAGCCGCCTCCCCGGCGAAGGCCGGGGCCCAGGGGCCCCAAGCATCAACCTCTTCACATGCCGTGATTTCCGCCGCATCAGCGTTGGGCGCATGGCCCCTGGGCCCCGGCCTTCGCCGGGGAGGCGGCAGAAGCGGCGAGGGGGGCGCCAAAATCCCCAGATAAGCCGGATTGGCATAATCCCTCCATCTCCGCTACCCTGGCCACCCCGCCACCACCCGGACCCGCCATGCGCCGCCGCCTTGATCAGATCGACTTGCGCATCCTGACAGAGCTGCAGGCCGATGGCCGCATCACCAATCAGGCCCTGTCGGAACGGGTGGGCCTGTCGGCGCGGCCCTGCCTGGAACGGGTGCGCCGGTTGGAACGTGAAGGGCTGATCACCGGCTACCGCGCCGTGCTGGATGTCCGTCGGCTGCAAAGCTGCATCACGGTCCTGGCCCAGATCGCGCTGGAACATCAGGGCCGCCACGGGCGACAGCTGTTCGAACGCCGGCTGGCCAACACGCCGGAAGTGGTGGAATGTTTTGAGGTCAGTGGCGAGTTCGATTACATCGCCAAGCTGATCTGCCCTGATATCGACGCCTATCAGGAACTGACCCAGGGCTGGATCGACGATACGGAGCTGGGCGTCAGCCGTGTGACCTCAAACATCGTCCTGCGCCCCGTGCGTGACCAGGCTCCGACACCTTTATTCGGTGCCGATCAGGAAGGCTGAAGTATTACTATTGAAAATCAAAATCAATAGCAGTCTCTCTGCCGATATATCCCAATGAACAGCATGAAATTCCCAAGCCACCTCGTATCTTTGATCCGGGTCATGCTCCCCTGTGGCAATCTTATACCAAGCCGCCGGATGGCGGCGCCCGGCGTTTGAGGGAACATAAAGAAAAAAGGTCGATAGGATGGTTACGCGGTTGGCGGCTTTGGCGTTGGTGGCGGGTCTCTGTGCGGCCCCGGCCTGGGCAGATGTCGAAGGCTCGGTCAGCCTGACCAGCGATTATATCGACAAGGGCCTCTCCCAATCCGATGGCCATGCCGCCTTTCAGGGCGGGCTGACCTGGACGCATGAAACGGGTCTGTTCCTGGCCGTGGACGGCTCCACCGTCGATTTCAACGATGGCACCGATGCCGAATTGAACCTTGTCGCCGGCTATCAATGGGAATGGGACAAATGGGCCCTGGTGGCGGGCATCAGCCGCACCCATTATGCCGGCGCGCCCAAGGGCGCGGGCATGGACCTTTGGGAATTCGCCCTGGCCGGCTCGCTCGACCTTGAAACCCATCAATGGGAAGCGGAAATGGTCTACAGCCCCGATGATGGCGGGGCCGGCAACGCGCTTTACCACCGCATCGCCGTCACCATCCCTTTCGCCGACCGCTTCGCCATCTCCCCGCATCTCGGCCACCAATGGTATGACCGCAAGGATGTCGGCGGCCCCGCCTACTGGGAATGGGGTGCCGAACTCTCCTACGCCCTGGCCCCCGCCACCATCGGCATCGCCTATACCGACACCAGCCTGAAAAGCGAACCCGGCTGCAAATGCGGTGGGCGGGTGGCGGCGTTCGTGACGGTGAGCTTCCCGTAAAGGGGGGGAGGGCGTGCCGTCCGTGCTCCCTTAGAGTGCTTTGACGGGCACTAAGGGCCATGGACCATGGTCCGAGGCTCTTGTTATCACCTGTTCCAGGCCTTCCCCCGTGTTAGCGGCGCGGCTGCATTATGCCCAGGTACGGCAGGGCCAGAAAGGCCCTTATCCATTCCTTTCTTTTTGATCCGTCCTGTTCCCCGGTGCCATTGCCCGCTCATGGCTCCAACTGTCTTGTTGGACGTGTGGGATTGCCGGCATGCGCCGGGTTGACGAAGAAAACGCGCATCCAGTCAACAGAAGTCTGCTCTAAAGCGCGGAAACGCATGCACTTATGCCAAATTTAAGTTGATTTTGCATGAGACGCTTCTTCAGAAGTGGTGTATATGGCTTATATATATTTATAATTGAATTATACTCATAAATAAATCTGCATACTAGACGTCTTCCCATGTTGCGACGGTGGGGAATAGCTCCTGGTAAGAACAGAAGTGGGGTGGGCAGATGCGTAATCTTGGAACTGCATGTATCCTGGCGACGGTCCTGCTGTCGGGATGCGCAAATCTCAACACGATCAGTCGGGTAACCGACCTTCCGGCCACGTCCTCCGAAGGGTCTGGCGGTGGGGGACAGACCGGTGCCGGGGGCAAGGCGATCCATCTGGATGCGTTTCAACGCCTCGTGATCGCCAATGGTGATGGCAGCACATGCGCCGAACCCAGTCCCGATGGCATGGCCGCCTACGCGGCGGCGCTGGGATTGTCGGGCAGTGTTCCGGGGTCAGGTGCCGGCTCTCTCTCGGCGTCGGCACAGCAGACGGCAGCCATGATCGGGCTGCGTACACAATCAATCACCTTGATGCGCGACGCACTCTTCCGCCTGTGCGAGGCGCGCGCCCAGCGGAAGGGCCAGTCGGACGTCAGCGAAACCATGCTGCTTCAACGCAGTCAGGACCTCACAGCCGTCGTCGTGGCCGTGGAGCAATTGACCGGGGCGGTTATGGCCAGTCAGGTCCTGTTGGGCGGGAGCGCCGGTGCGGAGTCACAGGCGCAACTGGTGGCGAACCAGCAGATACTGGAAAGCGTGCGGAAAACGGAAACCGACCGGCAGCAGGAGGTAGCGGCTGCCCTGACGGCGTTGAACGACCTGAAGACCAAACGTGACGCCGCTCTTACCACTGCCCAGGCGTCGGATGGGGCATACAAGGAGGCGGCTGGTCAGACGCCTGCGCCGGCGAACCTGCCTACCCTTGAAAGAAAGATGAAGGATGATGCGACTGCTCTTGCCGCAGCGGTTGAGGCGGTCGGCAAGGCCGAGAAGCAGCACGAACTGGCGACACAGTTGCTTGCGGATGCCCGTAAGGTTAGGGAAGCGGTGGAACGCAATCAGGATGGTGCCCTGACCCAGGCCGTCACCCATGTCACCGGTAACGGGCAGTTTACGCCCAACGCTTCGCGGGGTGGGCTGAGCGCGGAGACCGTCGGGGCGGTTTCCCAGGCTGTCCAAGGCATGGTCGAGGCCGTGTTGAGGAAAGATTATCTACTGCAAGCTTGTACCGTGTTCCTGACGAGCGCGAATGCACCCAATCCTCAATTTGCCGCAACGATGACCCTGTGTAATTCCGTTGTTGATGTCAAAGTGAAGGCCGAAGTCGTTGAACAGAATCTTCAGGAGCAGCAACTTCGTGCTTTGGGGAGGCTGTCGACATTCGGTGCTGTTGATGACACAGATTCCAGAAATGTCGAACGCATCAAAGCGGCACTTGCGGTAGAGGGTGGAAGGGCCAGGGTCCAAGCTTGGATGAAGAGGGTTCTCCCCAATTATACCATCACACAGCTGACCTATGACGCTTCGCTGGCGCAATATAGAAAGCAGATCATCGACGAGAAGATCGTCCAATAAAGCTGCTTTGGTTTGCATCATGCTGGAGCGTATTTGCAGTACCCGGAAATACGCTCTCGCTTTCAGTTACATAGGCATTGGCGCTGCATTTGCGGTCTGGCTTCACGTGGCAGGCGCCGCGCAATAGCAACCGCCATCCGCGCTTCTGTCGCCAACCGGAACCAGCTCTGGCAAATGGAGAGGAAAAATGACGGATACTATTCTTGAAAAAGTACCTGCGGAACAGGTGGGCAGTGTTGTTCAGTCCTTCGTCAGCAATGACGATGCGACCAAGATCATCTGTACCCGGCAGTCTGATGGTACCTGGACGGTGACTGCCAAAACCTGATTGGCCATCCCCCGTTTGCTGGTCAAAAGGATGGCGCATGGGCCAATATGTGTTTTCGGTCAGCCGAAAGCCCTTTTCCGCACCCTGCTAACCCTACGGCCCCCCCACCCGCCGTAGCTTGATCTCCGCATCATCCAGGCCCGACAGCACCAGCAGGCCGCCCTCGTCCAGCGTGTGGCGCTGGATGGAGCGGAGCGCCGAGAGGAAGGCCTGCTCGCGCTGCATGATGTCGCGCGGGCAGGCCATCATGGTGCTGGCGGCGGAACGGCTGGCGATGGTGATGCCGTTGGCGTCGGCGCGGAAACGGGCCACGAAGCGGTTGCATCCGGCCTGTCCCGTCACCTCGCCCGCTGCGGTAAAGCGCATGGCGGGTGCATTGTCGGCGGGCACGTCCTTGCCGTTCAGGGACACGGCCTGCCATTCGCCCTGCGCCAGGAATGACGCTGCCGACCCGCCGCACCCGTCCAGGGTCTGGCCCTCCACCTCCACCCGCACCCGGTCGGGCAGGGGGGTGGCGGTGCGGTCATCCAGGCAGGTGCCGGGATTGATGGTCACCCTCAAGTCGCCCTCGCCCAGCCTTCCCTCATAACGATAGCCATCGGCCAGCAATTGCCGGTCGGGCAAGGAAATCCGCGCGATCTGCGACGTTCCTGTGCCAAATCTCACGAGGTCGAGGCGGTCCGTGCCGATGCGCAGGGTCCAGCCGGGGCTGTATCCGCGCGCCTCATACTGGCCCGGCGGGCTGGTTTCGGTGAAATCGGCCTGGGCACAGGCGATCTCGGTCTCGGGACCCAGCGACAGGCGGGCATTGCGCCCCTTGCTCCAGAATTCGATCTCCCGCCCGTCCGCCATCTCCCCGGTATAGCGCGCGCCCGAGGCTGACAGCGCCCGGTCCAGGCGGTGGGTCTGCCCGTCGACCGTTAGGTCCAGGCTCCCCTCTTCATAGAGCGCCACCACCTCGCGCTCCCCGCACTGGAACGGCACGCCGGGCGGGCGCGGGGCCGCCTCCGCGCCCGATGCGGGGGCGGAGGGGCCAAGGGGGGAAGGTGGGGGCACGGGCGGTGGTGCGGCGGCACGGGTCAGCCAGAGCGTGCCCAGATCATGCAGGCCCGTGCCGGGATCGATGACATGGGCGCTCTGGATGGACCAGAGGGGGCGACCGCCCGCATCCTGGATGATGGCGCGCACGGCATAGCGTTCGCCGGCCTTCAGCTTGGCCGCCACCGCCGTCAGGCGGAAGCGCAGCGGCACCTGCTGTCCGGCCAGATCGATGCTCTGCCGGGCCAGGACGGGGGCGGCGGGATCGGCGGCCATGCCCGGTTCGGCCAGGGTGACCAGCAGCGTGGCGCCAGGCGGCAGGGCGATCCGCTCGCGATAGGACAGCTCACCGATGATAGTGACCAGCGGTCGCGCGGCGGATGAACTGGCCGGGACGGGCGCTGCCAGGGCAGGGGGCAGGACGGCGGGCAGGATCAGGCAGGCCCCCGCTGTCAACAATGCCATCCCATAGCAGCCGCGCCGCATGCTCTGTCCTGTTCCTGTCTGATCCGGGCGCCGATGATGCCGCCATGGCCGCGCGCATGCCAGTTTGAAATGCGGGCGGACCCCCGAATTCCGCGCCGGCTGCCCCCATCGCCGACGGTCAGAGCGTATTTCCGTTGATCGGGAACACGCTCTATCATCTGCTGAGATTCAAGAGGCTCCCTGACCAACCTATTGAAATTAATATATTGCCTCCCCGGCGAATGCCGGGGCCCAGGGGCCAATGGCATCAACTTTCCCACCTGCCTTGCTATCAGCAGTATCCGCGTCGGGCATTTGGCCCCTGGGCCCCGGTCTTCGCCGGGGAGGCGGGTGCTCTCAATCCCAGGGCCCCCAACCTTTCGTTTTCCTTAAGGCGCCGCCGGAGCTGCTTCCGGTCAGCCGAAAACAAGCCCCCACAGTGCGCCCCATCACCCCCTAATGACAATGGAGCAGGTGAATACGTATGCGTCGCAACGCAGCAAGCGTATGCATACGTATTTTCGCGCTCACCGTTTTTCTTGTTTGTAACTAAATTCGAGATGCGACATGGCCGGAACAATTGGGACCTTTACGGGCCCCTTTGTCGGTGCCGACGGGAGGAAAAGGTGCCTGCATAAGAAAAAGGCACCCGAATTCTTTGCCAGCCGAATAATCAAGGGCGGCCCTGCGGCATTCAATAAAGACCAAGGCCTGTTGCGGGTGAAGTTAGTCGTCGCGTCCGCTTGTCAGGGTTGTTGCGTGTTCGGACAGGGTCCCGGCATTCCCGCTGCGTAAAGTGGTGGGTCATGGGAGCCGTGTGTCCAGTCCGGGCGAAAGTCGCTCGCGGTCAGGAACTGCGCCCCGAACGGGGTCAACAAAGAACAATGGCGTCGGTGACGCTTAGTCGATGGGGAGTGAGAGGAATGTCCAAGGTTCATCCAATGCGTTTCGCGTTGCTGGCGACGGTTGCCGGCACTGCCATGCTGACGGCCGGCGCCGCGTTCGCCGCCGATGACAGCATCGTGACCCAGCGCAGCGAGACCCAGGTGGCCCAAGCCGCCCCGGCTGCTGCCGCGCCCGCCGCCGGTGGCGACCTGCTGGAAGAGATCATCGTCTCCGGCTTCCGCCAGTCGCTTCAGGCCTCGATTGAGCAGAAGCGCAACGCCACGCAGATCGTGGAAGTGATCACCGCCGAAGATATCGGCAAGCTGCCCGATAATTCCATCGCAGAATCGATCGCCCGCCTGCCCGGTTTGGCGGCCCAGCGTATCGATGGCCGTGCGCAGTCGATCAGCCTGCGCGGTCTGGGCCCCGACTTCACCACCACGCTGCTGAATGGCCGCGAACAGGTGACGACGGGCAATAACCGCTCCGTGGAATTCGACCAGTATCCGGCCGAAATCTCCTCGGGCGTCGCCGTCTACAAGACCTCGCAGTCCAACGTCATCGGCCAGGGTCTGGCCGGTACGGTCGACCTGAAGACGATCCGCCCGCTCGATTATAAGGATCGGGTGCTGTCCGTCTCGGCCCGTACCGAGTATGTGACCAATGGCAAGCTGAACAGCGACAGCGACGAATACGGCTATCGCTTCTCTGGCACCTATATCGACCGTTTCGCCAATGACACGATGGGCATCTCGCTCGGCGTGTCGCACCTGATGCAGCCGACGCAGATCAAGTCGGCCCGTTTCTGGGGCGATGGCAATTATCCGGGCAGCGGCACCCAGACGGAGCCCTGGATCGTCGGCGGCGCCGAAGTGCGCGCCAATTCCCAGACGCTGAAGCGTACCGGCGTCGTCGCCACCTGGCAGTGGGAAGCGTCGGATAACTTCACCAGCACCGCCGACTTCTACTATTCGAAGTTCGACGATGTGCAGTATCAGCGCGGTGTGGAACTGCCGCTGTTCTGGTCCGCCGCCACGCTGGCCACCGCCGGCCGCACCCAGGAAGACGGCCTGATCACCGCCGGTTCCTTCTCGGGCGTCAAGGGCGTGGGCCGTTCGGACATCCGCACCACCAAGGCCGACCTGTACTCCGCCGGCTGGAACGGCGTCTATAACAAGGACGCCTGGACCGTCACCGGCGATATCGGCTACAGCTCCGCCGACCGCAAGTCGTCGCGCTTTGAGGCCTATTATGGCACGGGCCGTGGTTTGGTGGGTGCCGGTGCGACCGACACTGTCGGCTTCACCTCCGCCCCGAATGATTTCGGCTGGCAGCTGACCAAGGGTCTGAACTATGCCGATCCGAACCTGATGCTGCTGACCGATCCGGGCGGGTGGTCCGGCGGTTCCATCGGCACCCTGGATCAGAACGGCTATCTGAACACGCCCACCATCGATGACGAGCTGTGGTCGGCCCGCCTGGATGTGAAGCGCGAGATCGAAAGCAACGCTTTCTCCGCCATCACCGCCGGCGTCAACTACACCGACCGTCAGAAGAACTACACGCAGCCGGAATGGTATGTGGTCACCACGGCCAACGTCCAGAACCCGACGGCGCAGCGCTCCATCGCGGTTCCGGCCTCCTCATTGCTGAAGCCGACGGACCTGTCCTGGATCGGTCTGGGCGATACGCTGGCCTTCGATCCGCGTGATCTGCTGGCCAACGGCACCTACTCGCTGGTCAAGTGCCCGCGCAACAATTGCGTGAATGATCTGGCCTATCAGATCAACGAGAAGGTCTGGACCGGCTTTGCCAAGGTCGATCTGGATGCCATGCTGGGTCAGGTCAAGCTGACCGGTAATGTCGGCGCCCAGTATGTCCATACCGATCAGTCCTCGACCGGTCCGGCCATCGCCAGCAACGGCACCTTCCGCATCCGCACCGAGGGCGCGAAGTATTACAACTTCCTGCCCAGCGCCAATCTGATCTTCACGATGCCGAACGAGGATCACAAGATCCGCCTGGCGGCCTCGCGTCAGATGGCCCGTGCGCGTCCCGATCAGCTGTCGGCCCTGTCGACCTTCAGCTTCAACCCGGCCTTCGCCAACAACACCTCCATCGACTTCTCGCCGTGGAGCGCTGGTGGTGACGGCAATGGTAACCCCAAGCTGAAGCCCTGGGTGGCGGATGCCGTCGACGCGACCTATGAATTCTACTTCGCCGATGCCGGTTACTTTGCCCTGAACACCTATTACAAGTGGCTGAAGACCTACATCTACAACGAACGCCAGATCATGGACTTTACCGGCTTTGACAGTGGCACTGTCACGCCGCGTATCTTCCAGGGCTATTCGAACCTGCCGGCCAACGGCAATGGCGGCGACGTCTACGGCTTCGAGCTGGCGCTGTCCCTGCCGTTCGAGCTGATCAGCGAGCGTCTGGATGGCTTCGGTCTGACCAGCAGCTTCGGCTACACCAAGACCTCGATCCAGCCGAACCCGAACGATCCGGTTCAGCCGATCCCGGGCTTCTCGAAGTACACGTCGCAGGCCACCTTCTACTACGACAAGGACGGTTTCCAGGCCCGTATCTCGGCCAACCACCGCTCCAAGTTCCTGGCAGAAGTGACCGGCTTTGGTCAGTCCCGCGCCCTGCGCATGGGCAAGGGCGAGACCATTTACGACGCCCAGGTGTCGTATGAGTTCCAGGAAGGCTCCCGCCTTGAGGGTCTGACCCTCATGGTCCAGGGCTACAACCTGTCCAACGAGCCCTTCATCGCCTATGGCCGTGGCGACACGCGTCTGGTGGAGCGCTTCGAGGATTACGGGTCGCGCTACCTGCTGGGTGCGTCCTACAAGTTCTGATCCTCCCTCCCTCTGCCCCCGCCGGTTCCTGCCGGCGGGGGTTTTCTTATCGGGAACCCTGGGTCCAGATACCAACCTTGATAATCGCGCGGCCAGAACGAGTTTCCTTCCAAATTTGGAGGAATCCCCATGCACTGTCCTGAATGCGAGAAGATCAAGGCGCTGGTCCATGCCGACAACCGCCTGCTGCTGGCCCCGCCCACATCCCATACCCGGTCCAAGCTGCTGGAGATCGCCACCCGCCGCCGTCTGACGGTGGTGGATACCGAGGATCCATCCTGCTTGGATATCCGCCTGACGCGCGGCGATATGGATGCCTTTCTGACGGACGCCAATGGCAGCC
Organism: Niveispirillum sp. FG156; assembly: GCF_057809555.1. Lineage (NCBI taxonomy): Bacteria > Pseudomonadati > Pseudomonadota > Alphaproteobacteria > Rhodospirillales > Azospirillaceae > Niveispirillum > Niveispirillum sp. FG156. The sequence goes on from NZ_JBMDKE010000025.1 coordinate 107,928, forward strand.
TGTCACAGGAGGAGACGGATCATTGCCGTGCCCTGCTGCTGGACGGGGACAAGGTGCCGGCTTTGTCCGATTACATGTCCACGCGCACGCTGCGCTGGCTCATCGCCGCCGTGAAGGGGCAATGGCTGGTGGGCATGCTGGAACAGGACCGGCTGTTTTCCATGCTGCAGCCCATCTGCCGTCCCGACGGCACGGCCTTCGGGTATGAGGCGCTGCTGCGGGGGCGGGAGGCGAATGGCGATATCGTCTCGGCGGGATCGCTTCTGTCGGTGGCGACACAGACGCAGCTGCTGTTCACGCTGGACCTCGCGGCCCGGCGGGAGGCGATCAAGGCCTTCGCGGCAAAGCGTGCGCCGGGGGCCAAGCTGTTCGTGAATTTCAACCCGTCCAGCATCTATGACCCGGCCTATTGCCTGCGCACCACCCACAGTTTCGTGCGCGACATGGGCCTGACGCCGTCGGACATCGTGTTCGAGGTGACGGAAACCACGGAGGTGAAGGATCAGGCCCATCTGCGCGGCATCCTGGCTTTCTACCGGCAATCCGGCTTCCGCGTGGCGCTGGATGATATCGGGGCCGGCTTTTCGGGCCTGAACATGCTGCAGGAGTTGCGGCCGGATTATGTGAAGATCGACATGGCCCTGATCCGGGGCATCGACCAGGACCATTACAAGCAGAGCATCGTGCGCCATCTGATCGGCATCGCCGCCGATACCGGGGCGCGCATCGTGGCCGAAGGGATTGAGACGGAGGCGGAACGCGCCTGGGTGACACAGGCCGGGGTGGATTTCCTGCAGGGCTACCTGCTGGGCCGTCCCGCACCGGTGTAAGGCTAACGTGCGTTTGGTTTGGCCCCTACTCACCTCTCTTCCTCTCGTCATCCCGGCGAAAGCCGGGACCCAGCGAGAGCGGCGACAGCCGCGACATGACTCATATCGGCGCTGACCGCGCCTTGACGCTGGGTCCCGGCTTCCGCCGGGATGACGAAGGGAGGGGAGGGGGGTACTCTTCCTTTCCCCTTACCCTGACATTCCCATCGCATTCGGGCAGACCAACATGCACAAACCCATTCGCAGCATCGTGATCGTCGGTGGCGGTACGGCCGGCTGGATGTCGGCGGCGGCCCTGGCCCGTGTGGCGGGCAAGACCCACAGGCTGCATCTGGTGGAATCGGAGGAGATCGGCACCGTCGGGGTGGGGGAGGCGACGATCCCGCCCATCGCCACCTTCAACCGCGTGCTGGGCATTGATGAGGATGAGTTCCTGCGTGCCACCAACGGCACCATCAAGCTGGGCATTGAGTTCAAGGACTGGTACCGCCAGGGCCATCGCTACATGCACGCCTTCGGGGCGCTGGGCCGGCCCCTGGGCATGACCCATTTCCACCATGTCTGGCGCCGCGCGCATGCGCTGGGGCTGGATGGGGACTGGGAACAGTATGTCTACAATACCGTGGCCGCCCGCGCCCTGCGCTATGGCCGTCCGGGGCCGCAGCGGCGCACGCCGCTGGAACCGTTGACCCATGCCTTCCATTTCGATGCCGGCCTTTATGCCGCCTTCCTGCGCCGCTTCGCCACCGAACGCGGTGTGGTGCGTACCGAGGGCAAGATCCGCCGCACCCTCCTGAACGCCTTCAACGGCCATGTGGAGGCGGTGGAGATGGAGGATGGCACGCGGATTGAGGGCGACCTGTTCATCGATTGCTCCGGCTTCCGGGGCCTTTTGATCGAGCAGGCGCTGGGCACCGGGTTCGAGGACTGGTCCCACTGGCTGCCGTGCGATCGCGCCTGGGCCGTGCCGTGTGCCAATGGCGGCGAATTCACGCCCTACACCCGCTCCACAGCGCATTCGGCGGGCTGGCAATGGCGCATCCCGCTACAGCACCGCACCGGCAATGGCCATGTCTTCGCCAGCCGCTATATGGGCGAGGAACAGGCCCGCGACATCCTGATGGCCAATCTGGATGGCACGCCCCAGGCGGAACCCCGCCTGCTGCGCTTCACGGCGGGCCGGCGGAAAAAGATGTGGAACCGCAATGTCGTGGCCGTGGGCCTGTCCAGCGGCTTCCTGGAACCGCTGGAAAGCACGTCGATCCATCTGGTGCAGTCGGCCATCACCCGCATCCTGATGGCCCTGCCCAATGACGGGATCGACGCGGTGGAGGTGGATGATTTCAACGAGAAGGCGCGCGCCGAGTATGAGCGCATCCGCGACTTCATCATCCTGCATTACAAGGCCACCGAACGCGACGACAGTCCATTCTGGCGCGACTGCCGCGCCATGGACGTGCCCGAGGAGCTGGAACGCCGCATGCGCGTCTTCGCCTCCCATGGCCGCGTCTCCCGCGTGTTCGATGAACTGTTCCTGGATGTCAGCTGGATTCAGGTCTTCTTAGGACAGGGCGTGATCCCGCGCAGCTGGCATCCGCTGGCCGATCAGTTGAGCGAGGCGGAGCTGAAGGAATTCCTGGGCGAGATCAAGGCGATGATCGGCCATGAGATGGCGGCCCTGCCAACCCATGCCGATTTCATCGCCCGCCATTGCGCCACCCGCCCCTCCTGACACCAAACCCGGCGGTTCCCATCCGCCGGGCCGTCCCGGTCACGCTGACCGGGTTCTTGCTCCCTCAAGGGAAACTGCGGCCGGGGGGGGGGGGGGGCGGCGGGGCCCCTGACCC
>NZ_JBMDKE010000026.1:0-101124 GCF_057809555.1 Niveispirillum sp. FG156
CCGCGTCGATCATCGCTGCCGACAGGTCAGGCGCTTGGCCCCTGGGTCCCGGCCTACGCCGGGAAGACGATGAGAGGTGCTTCTAGTCAAAGTTAAACCGATCGAAGAATAGAACTGAGTTTAGGGCGGAAGGGGAAAGGGGGCGTGCGACCGCCCCTTTTTCTATTTCCGCAGCAGGAATTCGCGCCCGACCTTCACCCGCTTCACCCCGTCATAATCGACAATGTCGGTGGTGGCATAGGTTTCGGACCATTTGTCGGGCAGGTAGCTGCCGGTGCCGATCACGTCGATGGGCGCGCCAGCATCGGCCATGATACGGCATTTTTCCGGGTTGAAGCCGCTGGACGCCACGATCTTCACCTTGGGGAATCCGGCCGCGTCCAGTTGTTCACGCAGGTAGTGGATGGATGCTGCCGACACGCCGGCCCCGATCAGGTGGCGCAGTTCGCTTTCGTCGCGATAACCCCGGATGCTGTGCGGCGCGTGGCGTTCCAGCACGGCGTAGCTGGTGGGCGGGTCCAGCCCCTCCAGGAACCGTCCGCCCGGCGTGTCGATGCGAAGCGACAGGTCGCCTGCCGCCGCCATATCGGGGAACCGGCGGCAGACGGCAAGCGCGTCCGTCACCTCACGCCCGAAATAATCGACCAGGACGGTCATGGGCTGACCAGGGAAGGTCTCCGCATACATTTCCGCCGCACGGACGGTAGACCCAGCATAGCCGATCAGGGCATGGGGCATGGTGCCCAGACCCTGGCTGCGCCCGAAATAATGGGCGGTGGCGTCGGTGGCATTGCCGATGAAGCCCATGGCCCCGTCGCGCCGCCGGGCGCGCGCGGACCCGACGGATGCCGCATAGGCCATGATCTCCGCCATCTCCGTGCCCGCACAATGGCGGGCATCCATGGCCAGGAACGCCACCTTGGGCAGGCCCGCGCACATCATGTAGGCGTTGTAGGCCGCCACACAGGCGGGACCCAGCTTCATCAGGAACAGGGTCTCCAGTTCCGCCATCTGGCTGAACGGGCCGGTGATCCACATCATGGGTTCACCGGCCCCCACCCATTTCGTTTCCTCATAATTCAGCTGGATATCGGGGGTGAAGCCGCGTTCGGCGGCCACGGCGCGTAGCCAGTCCAGAGCCAGACGCGGGGCGAATACCACGGGCCGGCGCATGAACACGGCATAGGTGACCTTCTGATCGCCGAATTTTTCCACAATCGCGCGTGTGCGCTGGAAATAGACGTCGGTCCACTGGGCGACGGCATCGGCGGCGGGGGGCGTCTGGGTCATGCGGCAAGCATCCTGAAAGGGCTGCCGATGATAAGCCGATCCCGCCCCCGGCTGGCAAGACATGCCCACCGCCGGGGCCGATCTTTCTACGCCCGCACCAGTTCCGCCAACCCCCGGACCGATTTGGCCTGTGGGAAGACATAGCGGTCGATATCCGCCGCCGGCAGGCCCAGATGACCGGCCAGCACACCCTTCAGCAGGGCGCGCATGTCGGTGGTGGGGGCCAGGTCGCGGCCTTCAAACAGCTTGTCATCGCGCAAACCCGGCCAGTCGCCCAGGACTCGACCCCCATTCAGGGCACCACCGGCCATAAGGGCCACGCCCGCCGTACCATGGTCGGTGCCGCCGGTGCCATTGGGGCGGATGGTGCGGCCGAATTCGGTGACGACCGCGATCAGGGTCTGATCCCAGACGCCCTGCATGCTGCCCCGCAGGGTCACCATGGTTTCGGCCAACTGACCCAGGGCGTTGGACAGGCGGCCCTGTACTGTGCCCTGACCGACATGCGTGTCCCAGCCGGACAGTTCCAGGGTGGCGATGCGTGGGCCGGCTGGGTCCGACAGCATGCGGCCCGCCGTTTCGGCCAGGATCAGTCGATCCTTGCCGCCATCCCGCTTCTTGTTGCCATCCATGCCATTGGCCATGTCGGCCACACCCAGCCCGGCCATCAGGGCGGGGCCCAGCACGGGATCGCTGCTATACAGGCCCGCCACCCGGTCCATGAAATCCATGGTCGGTTCCGGCAGGGGCGACGGGGCCCAGCTGGCCACCGGCACCGATCCGCGCAGCACCAGCGGCACCCCCTGGCCGAGCGATAGACCTAGCCCCTTGCCCCCGCCATCCAGGCGGGCCAGGGCGCGGTTCAGCCAGCCACTGTCATCGCCGGCCCGGATACCGCCGGTATCCAGCAGGTCCTGCGCATCAAAATGGCTGCGGTCGCGATAGGGGGTGGCGATGGCGTGGACGGCCAGAAGCTGTTTCTGCCCCCACCATTCATGCAAGGGGGCCAGCGCCGGGTGCAGGCCGAAACGGCCATCCAGGTCCAGGACCCCGCCTTCCTGCCCCGGTTCGGCCAGGGCCAGCGTGCCGCGCACAGTGCGGTAATCCGGGTCGGCATAGGGCACGACAGCCCCCAGCCCATCCATGGCCCCGCGCAGCACAATCAGCACAAGGCGGCGGTCGGTGCCCGCCGCGGCCAGCGACAGGCGCGGGGATGATGCCGCCAGAAGGCCGGCGGCCCCGGCAGTGGCGATGAAATGACGGCGATGCAGCATCATGATCACCTCCGTTGAAAGGCGGGGGAAGACAGAACCAGACCCAGCGCCTCCGCCGGGCTGGGCGCGCGGGCCACGGCCTGACGCAGGCCGTCATCGGCCAGATCGCCCAGGGCCGTGTCGACAAAGGCGCGGGCGTCCAGCTTCGCCCCCAGCCGCTGCCCGAAGGCCAGCGACCAGTCGATACGGCGCAGGATGGCATCCGGGCCCGTCCAGTCGGCGGCCTTGTCGGGCCAGCCGGCGGGTGAGGGTGCGGCAAAGGGCATCTGGCCCAGCAGGTTCATCGCATTGACGATCCGGTCATCCGGTATCTCCACGGCACTGGCACGCAGGGTGGCGGTGATGAAATCATTAGGGCTGCGCATCTTGGACAGCGGCTGTGCCCAGGCGGCATCCATCCTGACCAGCGTTGCCGTGACATGGGCCAGATCGCCCCGGCTGTCGTGGAAGGCCTTGGCCAGCGCGGTGACGGCGGCGGGCGGCGGATCATCGGCGATGAAATGCCGGGCCAGCTTGTGTGCCACATGGTTGGCGGTGGCCGGGTGGGCGCACAGCATGTCGATGGCGGCTGCCGCCTCCGATATCCCGCTTTCCGGGATGCGCTGGCCCAGCAGGACCTTCTCCCCCGGCTGATGCCGGCGCGGGGCGAAGGTGGCGGTGCCGCGTTCTTCATCCAGGGTCCAGCCTGTCAGGACCAGGGCCATGGCCCGCACATCATCCTGATGATATCCGGCATCGACGCCCAGCAGATGCAGTTCCAGCGCCTCCCGCCCCAGATTCTCATTCAGGCCCTTGTCGCGCTTCTGCCCAGCCTTGCTGTCCGGCCCGATCGACTGCGCATTGTCCAGATAGATCAGCATGGCCGGATGCAGGATGGCGGCGCGCGCCATGTCGCGGAAATTGCCCAGGATATGGGAGCGGATGGCCTCATTCTCATAGGCCAGCCCCAGGGGCGCGATCACGGGGCGCTGGGTCGATACCGTGAAATGGTTCGACCAGAACTGCACCAGCCGTTCCTGCAACGGGGCATCGCTGCCAGCGGCCAGACGGGTGCGGATCGCGATATCGGCGCGGTACTGCTCGCGCGCCTGCTTCTTGGCCATCTCTTCTACCTCGCCCTTGGCCTTGCGCGCGGCCAGCATGGTGGCGACACGCGGCGCGGAGCCTTGGTGTTGGTCAAGGATGGCGGGCAGGGGGCGGGGGGTGAGCTGGCTTTCGACCCAGCTGCGCGGATCGGATTTGACCTTGTCCAGGTCACCCGGCCCGGCACCAAAGCCGAAGCGCGACAGGGCATGCGCGGCCAGGGTTCCTGGCGCGGTGGTCATCACCATGGTCAATCCTCCAGACAGGAGTGGGTGATCAGTGTCCCGGTGGGGGCGGCGGCGGATGGGGCGGCCCATCCTTGTCCGGCTTGCCCTTGCCCCCGCGCTGGGGCGGTGGGGGCAGGGTGCCGGCAGCCTGGGCCGCTTCCATCCGCTCAACGATCGTGCGGTGCAGACGTTCCTGTGCCTGGCCCATCACCTGCCGCAGGTCGGCCAGGGCGGCGGTCGTGGCGGCGGCATCGAAGGGGCGTTGGCGCAGGCTTTCGGTGACGGCGCGGCGGGCGGCGCGGAAGGCCTCCATCTGCGCCTTCACGTCCTCATCCTTCGGGCGCATGGCCTGATCAATCTCTGGGCGCAGCGGTTCCGGCACCAGCCCCATCAGCCGTTCCACACTGCTGGGTGGTCCACCACCGCCACCGCCGCGCAGCCAATGTCCGGCAAAGATGCCCAGCACGGCCAGATTGCCGGCTGCCGACAGGACCAGCAGGACGGACAGGATCAGGGTCGAGCGTTTCATTCCGCATTCTCCGCGTCGGCGGCATCAAGATAGGGTGTATCCCCCAGCATGGAGACCAGATCCTCCCCCGCCACCTGTTCGCCGGCTGAGGCCGTGGGCAGGGTCACCAGCTGACCATAGCCAAGCACAAAGCCGATCACGCCCGCCGCCGTCACCGTCGCCATACCGGCGGTCCAGCGCCGCCAGCCGGCCAGAAGCAGGTGTGCCAGCGATGGGGCTGCGAGGCTGCGCGGATGATCCAGCGGGATATCCAGGATGGCCCGGCGCAGATCGGGGCTGGCGCCCGTGGCCGGCAGATCGGCCAGCGCCGCCTCCAGAACCTGTTCTGCCGCCAGCAGGTCGCGCAGGTCCGCATCCACCGCCAGCGCCCGGTCGGCGGCAAGGCGCAGGGGGGCGGGCCAGCGTGACGGGTCGGCCCCGTACCGGTCCAGAAGATCAAGGAATTCGCGTTTCGTCATGGCAGCCACCTTTGGCCGGTCCGTTCACAACAGATATTCATCATGTGCCCCATCCTGCCAGCTTTTCCCGCAACGCGCGCCGCGCGCGGACCAGCAGGCTTTCCAGGGCCTTGACGCTGACATCCAGCGCCTTGGCGGCTTCCGCATTCGACAGGCCGCCATCATAGGTCAGTGTCACGGCGGCCCGCAGCCGGTCGGGCAGATCGGCGACGGCGGCGGCCACCGCCTGCCTTGTACGCTGGTCCGACAGGGACCGTTCCTGGTCCATGTCGGGATCGACGGGATCGCCCGCCACCTCCAGCGGTGCCATGGGGGTCCGGCGCGTCCGGTCCAGGCACAGGTTGGTGGTGATCCGGTAGAACCAGGTGCCGAACCGCGCCGCCGCCGGATCGAACCGGTCGGCATGGCGCCAAAGCCGCAGGAACGCCTCCTGCGCCACATCCTCGGCATCGGCCTGATTGTTCAGGATACGGCGGGCGATGGTGACGGTGCGGTCCAGATGGCGGTCGACCAGCAGACCATAGGCCCGCCGGTCGCCCGCCGCGACCTTCGTCACCAACGCCTCGTCCGTTTCACCCGCATCGTCCAAAATAACGTCCTGCCTGCCGCGCGCCCATGCGCCGGTCCCATCGGGGGGCGGCGCATCCGTCCCCACCACTCTACGTCCCGACAGGCTGGCCGTCATCGTCATCGCGGGACTTGCCGTTACTTGCCGTCGCGCTTGTGGCCGCGATGCTCACCATCACGGACCGGCTTGAAGGCCGCGAATTCGGCAGCGGTCACGGTACCGTCCTTATCGGTATCCATCTTGTCGAACATCGCCAGTTCGCGGTCCTGGCGGGCCTTTTCCCGGGCGGCCTCAATGGCGGCGGGGAAATCGGCGCGCTTCACCTTGCCGTCGCCATCCTTGTCCAGGGCCTTGAAATGGTCGGCCTTGATGGCGGCGCGTTCGGTATCGTCCAGCTTGCCATCCTTGTTGGTGTCATACTTGGCCAGCATCTCTGCCCGGCCCGGCCCACGGGGACCGTCAGCGGGACCCATCGGCTGGGCAAAGGCGGTCAGCGGGGTGGCCAGCAGGGCCGAAACGGCCAGGGCGGCAAGGGTGCGGTGGGTCATGGTCATATCCTGAAACTCCGTTTGGGAATGGGGCCGCCGCGATTTCCTGCGGCGGGGAACAGGGGCGTTTCAGGCGCCATATCGCCCTTGTTCAATCCTGATACGGACGATGGCGGGGAACCCTGCATTCTGACTTTTAGGAAAAAGATGTATTGCTAACGGATTAGTGATAATAACCGTATGTTAATACTGTCGGTGATGCGGGTCAGGGCAAGGATCGGCTCATCTTCGATCGGGGCAACCAAGGCGATGGCGCCGGCACGGGAGAGCAAGTTGAGGGGGGTCGTCTACGGGCGCAGCCTTGATTTCAGGCCGCAGCCGCCCGACCCGGATGTGCTGGGTTCGCCGCTTAAACTGACGGATGTCGAGATTGTCAGGTTGCCGCAGAAGGGCTGGCGTGATCATCTGCGCCTGTTTCTGCAATCATCCGGTCTGACCTCTGTTCCCACGGTGGTCCGCGTGCGCTGGCAGGCGCATGAGGTGATCGACTGGCTGCAATCCTCGCTTTTGTCCAAGGGCCGGGGCAAGCGGGCCTCCGTCTCCCATCCGTTGCAGATGATGTCCGCCATCGAATTCCTGATGGCGATGCCCGGCGAGTTGGAGGCGGAGCGGCGGATCATGCATACGCTGATCGGTCGCGCCCTGCTGGAATATCGCAAGCGGGTCAGCGCCAACCGCGAACGGCCCCTGAGCTTCACCAAGGAAGCGACCACGCATTTCTTCGCGGGCTTCAAGGAACAGCAGATGCTGGCCAAGACCAGCACGCCGGGGGAGCAGTTCGCGACCGTTCAGCGTATCTACAACAGCTACTATTTCTTCCGCGCCTACTACATCTTCGCGATCATGGCGCGCGAGCCGGGGGATAGTGGCAGCAAGCTGTTTTCCAAATTCATGCGCGCCTGTTTCTTCATGTCCACCATCCAGGATGACGGGACCATCGCGCCGAAACCCTCTTATCGCCAGTTGCCGCCCAAGGAACATGTCGTGTTCCTGGCCAAGCGTGATGTGGCCCTGCAATCACGCCTGCGCGAGGATGAGGCGCTGCGCAGCGAGTTGCAGAACATGTTGCGTTTCTTCCGGCCCCTGCGCGGCTGAAGCGGCTCTCTTGTCCTCCTGACAAAGCCTTGCTTTGCGGCCCCCGACATCGCTGTCACCATGCCGCCCTGACCAACAGGGGGGAGGAAAAACAGCATGCGTATCGCCGTCATTTCCGATGTTCACGGCAATCTGGGTGCCCTGACCGCCGTTCTGGCCGATATTGACCGGCGCGGTGTGGATCAGGTGGTGGATCTGGGCGACAAGCTGTCGGGCCCCCTGTACCCCGCCGAAACCGCCGATCTGATGAGGGGCCGCGACATCCTGCATATCGCCGGCAACCATGAACGCCAGCTGCTGGAACTGCCTGTTGCGAAGATGGGCATGTCGGACCGGCTGGCGCATGAGGCGCTGACGCCGGCGCACCGGGACTGGCTGTCCACCCTGCCGGCACAGGGGGAGATAGCGGGGGGAGAGGTCTGGCTCTGTCATGGCACGCCCAATTCTGATCTGATCTATTTCCTGGAGGAGTTGGGCGACTGGGGCAGCCGTCCGGCAGCGGCCGCCCTGGTTGCAGAGCGGGCCGGGGACATCCAGGCGCCGGTCATCCTGTGCGGCCATTCCCATGTGCAGCGGGCGGTGCGCCTGCCCGACGGGCGGATGGTGGTCAATCCCGGCTCGGTGGGCTTGCAGGCCTATCGCGATGATTTCCGGTTCCCCCACCGCAACGAAATGGGCAGCCCGCATGCCCGCTACTGCCTGCTGGACCGGGCGCGCGGTACCTGGGCGGTGACCATGGTGGAGGTCGCCTATGACTGGGATGCCGCCGCCGATCTGGCGGCTTCCCGTGGTGCCGACGGCTGGGCCGGTTCCCTGCGCACGGGCCGGGCGGGGTGATGTCTTCCGGCGCGGCGGGGGATCGGATAGGCTGTCCGCCCATTCGACAGCAAGGATACGCCGCCGCATGAACCCGCACGTGCCAGAGAGCGACGGCAGTTATCTCTATTACGACAGCGACTATCCCTGGCCGGAGGATCTGGCGACCGACCCGTCGCTGCATGCCGCCGCCCTGCGGCAGGGCATTTTGCATGACGTGCCGCATTATGTCGGTCTGGCCAACGAACTGGCCGATCTGCTGGGCCGGGCGCCGAAGCTGCTGGAACTGGCCTGCGGTACCGGGCGGCTGTCGATACCGCTGGCGCGGGAAGGTTTCGCGGTCACAGGTCTGGACGCGTCGGTCACCATGCTGGCGGGACTTGCCCGCCGGCTGGAACGGGAAGCACCGGAGGTCGCGGCACGGGTGACGGCAGTGCAGGGTGATCTGCTGCAACTGGATGTGCCGGTGAAGGACCATGATCTGGTGATCATGGGCTTCAACATCCTGATGCTCCTGGCCGATTTCGAGGCGCAGATCATTGCCCTGGAAAAGGTGCGTGATCACCTGGCGCCGGGCGGCATTCTGGCGCTGGATGTGGTCAACCCGCTGGTCATGCCGCTGGGTGCCACCCAGGCACCTGAAGTCAGCTACAGCCGGGTGAGCCGGCGTACGGGCAATCTCTATACGAAATTCGCCCTGGTCGGGACGCTGGATGACCGGCAGGTGCAGCGCAATTACGGCTGGTATGATGAGGTGGTGCCCGGCGGTGCCGTCCGCCGCACCCATTACCATTTCGACTGGCGCCCCATCTTCCGGTTCGAACTGGAACTGATGCTGCGCCTGACCGGGTTCAACCCGATCCGCGTGGATGGCGATTTCCAGGGGACGCCGTTCGATGCAGGATCGGCCAAGATCGTGGTCGTGGCGCGAAGGTTGTGAGTTACGCCGAGAGGCGTTTTTCAATCGCCTGATCGATATGGGTCTTCATGTCCGGGTCGCTGCTGTACAGGCGGTTGAATTCCCGCTTGTCCAGCAGCAGCAACTGGCAATAGGCGATGGCGGTGACATCGGCATTGCGCGGCTGGTCCAGGACCAGGGCGATCTCCCCGAAGAAATCGCCGCTGCCCAGGCGGATGGGCGCATCCAGGCCCGGCACATGCACCGCCACGGCCCCCGACGACACGAAATAGACCGTGTCGCCGCGCTCGCCCTTGCGGACAATGGTTTCCCCCGGAAAATACAGGCGCGGGCGCAGCAGCCGTTCGATCCGCAGCAGCCGGTCCGGCGGCAGGCCGGTGAACAGCGGCACACGGCTGATCAGCTCATGCGTGGCCAGCCCCAGATCAAGCTTGGGCGGGCTGCTGACCTCCTGCCAGCGTTCCCGCAGGTCACGTTCCAGATCGTTCAGGATTTCCCTGCTGATCAGCGCTTCCTCGAACAGCGACTGGGTCGACCGTTCCTCCATGCGCAGGCCGGCGCGGATCAGGTACTGCGACTGTACCGCGTCCAGATATGCTGGGTATTGCAGGCGGATGCTGTCCAGCGCCTCTTCCACCACCTTCAACCGGGTGGTCAGGCGGGTGCGCACCGCCTCTGCCGCCTGTTTGCCCAGCATGGGGACAAGGCGGTCGCCCGTGAACTGGTTCAGTTCGCGCAGGCAGAAGCGCAGCGCCGTCAGCATGGCATAGCGTTCGGCCAGCCGCGCCGATACCGGCCGCTCCCACCCGAAACGCCGGTGCAGCCACAAGGCCGTGCGCAGGGCGCGGCCGGGCTTCAACTGCTTGGCCGCCGCCTTTTCATAGGCGGGGGCGCCACCGGTCTTCAGCGCATCCTGCAACCGCCCCGCGACGGCGGTCAGCGTCTGCACCGACAGGCGGGAGATCACACCGTCACGGAAATAGGCGAGATAGCGCTGTTCCTCATACCGCGCCAGCGTGGACAGGCCGATAAAGACCCGGTCATCCAGTGACAAGGGACCATAGCGGCTTTCCAGGTCCAATTGTTCCTGCGCCAGTTCGGCACCCCGTTCCAGCAGGGGATCGACGGCATGCACCACGTCCAGCCCGAAGCGTTCGGCCACATTTTCCAGGTCGTGGCGGACATTCGACAGGGACAGGCCCACAGCGCGGTTGCGCAACGCCAGTTCCACAGGCGTCAGCCGGTCCAGGCGCAGCACGCGGATCAGGGGGCGCAGGGTGGTGCCCTGCACGAACAGGGTGAACAGCACGAAACCCGTCACCACGACGGCCACATGTTCCTGGATATAGTCGGGCAGCGACTGATGCTCCGTTACCGCCAGCGCCAGAGCCAGCGACACCGCACCGCGCAAGCCGCCCCAGGTCATGACCAGACGGAAACGGTTGCTGATATGGTCGGACGCGCCGACCCAGGACAGGACGGGCAGGATGCCGAAGATCACCAGGGCGCGGGCCACCAGGGCGGCCACGATCAGGGCGGCCAGCAGGGCGATATGGCTCCATTTCGCCTCCATCATGGTGGGCGGCACCAGCATGGAGGCGAACAGGAAGATCAGGGAATTGGCCCAGAAGCCCAGCTGGCTCCACACCTGTTCCAGGCCGGACCAGCTTTCGGGGCTGATGCGGGTGCGCCCGGCGGACGCCATGACCAGCCCCGCTACGACCACGGCCACCACGCCCGACACATGCAGATAATGTTCGCCCAGGATGAAGGAGAGATAGGCCAAAGCCACCGTCAGCGTGATCTCCGACAGGGTCTGGCTGCGCAGCGGCGTGACCACCAGCGCCGTCAGCCAGCCCAGCAGCCAGCCCACGGCCACCCCGCCCACGAACTTGAACACGAAGTCGTACGCGGCGGCGACCAGATCCGGCTCCCCGCCCTGGGTCAGGATGCCCAGCAGCAGGGTGAACAAAACGATCGCGGCGGCATCGTTGAACAGGCTTTCACCCTCGACCAGGATGGTCAGGCGGCGCGGCGCGCCCAGATCGCGAAAGATGCTGACGACGGCGGCGGGATCGGTGGTGGCAATGATGCTGGCCAGCAGCAGGCAGACGATCAGCGCCTTTTGCGTCGGCATGCCATGCCACAGGCCCCAGACCCACCACATGGCAAGCCCGGCCACCAATGTACAGACCAGCACCGCCACGATGGCCAGCAGCAGGATCGGTCCCAGATCGTCCAGCATGCGCCGGACGTCCACACCCAAGGCCGTTTCGAACAGAAGGACCGGCAGGAAGATATAAAGGAATGCGGCGGAGGTCAGCTCCACCTCGCCCACGGCATTGATGAAGGCCGTGACGGGGCCGGTCACCCCCTGTTCCATCCCGCCGCCCAGATGCAGCAGCAGCCCGATACCCACACCCAGGGCGGCCAGCACGACCGTATAGGGCAGGCCCAGACGCTTGGCCAGCGGCGGCAGCAGGCTGACCAGCCCCAGCAGGCCGGCAACAGCCAAAAGCGTGTTGATCAAGGTTTCCATGGATGCGGCACACGCGGCAGGGCGGGCGGGAATGGGGGGCAGAATGGCACGGATGGAACGCCTTCCGCCAGCCTTGGCACCCGGCGTTGGCGGAAGGTCGCCCCTGCGCCATGCTTGCCGCTGCATGATGGTTAGCGTAAGTTAATTGCATTGATTCAATGATCTTGATGAAAAGAAGGCAGCCACTCCGGGGCGGGTTCAGGCGGCCAAAGAGGACAGGGACGGTCGTCAGGCCGATCGGGGGGCGAGCGTAATGGCGGATGACCTGCTGGACTTTGCGGCGGAACCGGCACCGGTGCCGGCAGCCCCGTCGCTGCCGCCATGGCTGGTCCTGATCGTGGATGATGATCCGTCTGTCCATTCCGTCACGCGCCTTGCCCTGCGCGACATGGCCCATGCGGGCCGCAAGCTGCTGTTCCTGTCGGCCTATTCGGCGGCTGATGCGCGCCAGATGCTGGCGGTTTATCCCGACATCGCCCTGATCCTGTTGGATGTGGTGATGGAGGCGGAGGATTCGGGTCTGCGCCTGGTCCGCACCGTGCGGGAGGAGATGGGAAACCATGATGTCCGCATCATCCTGCGCACCGGTCAGCCGGGACAGGCGCCGGAGCGCGACGTGGTGGAGCGGTATGACATCAATGATTACCGCGCCAAGGATGAACTGACGGCACGGCGTCTCTGGACCTCCGTCTATACGGCCCTGCGCGCCTATGAGCAGATCCGCGAACTGGATGACCACCGGGCCGGTCTGACCCATGTGCTGGATGCCACGGCCCGGTTGTTTGGCGAACATGACCCCGAACGGCTGGCCCATGCCGCCGTGAAGGCGCTGGCCACTGTTGCCGGGCCGGGGGCGGGCGTGCTTCTGGTTCGCTGTGACCGGTTGCCCGATGGTACGGCGGGCGAACCCCGCCTGCTGGCTGGGATCGGGGAGGGCGGTCTGGCCATGACGCCCGGCTCCCTTTCGCATCTGGTGCCGGCGGAGATCGGGCAGCAGGTGGCGGCGGCGCTCGCCTCCGGCGCGCCGGAGCGGGGGAGCGGCTGGTTCGCGCTGTCCAGCGCCCTGTCTGGCGAGGCCGCCATTGTCCTGCACCTGTCGCGTCTGCCGCCGGGCCGGCACCCCGATGTGGGGACCCTGTCGCTGTTCGCACGCACCGTCGCCGTCAGTCTGGAAAATGTCCGGCTGGTGGCGCAACTGTCCCAGGACCGCACCCATGACCGCGCCACCGGTCTTCTGAACCGCCTTGGCTTCATCCAGGCCATCGAGGGGCGGTTGGGGCAGATGCAGGCGGGCAACGCCGACACCGTCGCCGTCGGCATCATCGACCTGCGCCATTTCCGCGATATCAACCAGGAACTGGGCGTGGCGGCAGGTGACCGGCTGCTGGTCAAGACCGCCAACCGTATTACCGCTGCCGCCGGCCCTGGCGCCATCTGCGGACGCACAGGCGCGGATCAGTTTGCCCTGCTGCTGCCCGGCGCGCCCATCCTGTCCGCCGCCCGCGATCTGGTCCAGGCTGTGGTGACGGCGGTCAGCGAGCCGGCGATGCTGGCGGGTCGGGAAGTGCATCCCATGTCCTCCCCCGGCCTGGCCTGGTGCAATTGCGCTGGCCGGCATGGGGAGGAGCTGCTGGCCCGTGCGGAGGAGAGCATGCAGGCCTCCAAACGCGCCTATGGCCGCCTGCAGGAGGTGGTGATCGGCGCGGACCGGGAGGAAGGCGGGCGCCTCGGTCTGACCATGGAACTGGGCACCGCCCTGAAACAGGGGCAGTTCGAGCTTTATTACCAGCCCATCGTCGATGCCGCGACGCGGGAGGTGGTGGCCTTTGAGGCGCTGGTGCGCTGGAACCACCCGTCGCGCGGGATCGTCATTCCCGCCGCCTTCATCCCCACGGCGGAAGAGACGGGCCTTATCGTGCCCATCGGCACCTGGGTGATGCGGGAGGCGGCGGTGCAGACGGCGGAATGGACCCGGCGCGCGGGACGCCCCGTTTGGGTCTCCGTCAATATCTCCGCCGCTCAATTGTCGGAACCGGGCTTCCTGGACAATGTGCGCAAGGTGATCGCCGACAGTGGCGTTGATCCGACCCTGCTGAAGCTGGAGGTCACGGAAAGCACCATCATCGGCGATCCGGCGCATGCGGCGGAAATCCTGACGGGCCTGCGGGATCTGGGCATCCGGCTCTGCATGGATGATTTCGGCACCGGCTATTCCAACCTGTCCTACCTGCAGACCCTGCCGTTCGATTTCCTGAAGGTGGACCGCGCCTTCGTGTCCAGCATGATCGACCGCTTCGAAAGCCGCACCATCCTGCGCACCATGCTGGCCCTGGCGCAGCAATTGGCGCTGGAGGTGGTGGCCGAAGGGGTGGAGACGGATGAACAGGCGGACGAGCTGTCACGCCTGGGCTGCGGCTTCCTGCAGGGCTATCTCTATGGCCGGCCTATGCCCGCGCTGGATGCGGGCCGTTTTATCGGGATGGCCCCGGTGGGGGCGTGAGCTAGAGCGTGTTTCCGTTGACCGGAATCACGCTCTAGCTTTTCGTTTCCTCAAGTGCCGGCGCTGCATCCGCGCTCGGGCTTACTCGGCACGTGCCGCGCGGCGGCGGTCGCCGCCGGAGCTGTTTCCGGTCAACCGAAAACAGCTCTAGCCCATGACCACGCGGTTGCGGCCTTCGATCTTGGCGGTGTAGAGGGCGCGGTCGGCACGGTTGAGCAACTGATCCAGCCCTTCCCCTTCGGCCAGCATGGCGACGCCGACGCTGACGGTCAGCAGGCAGGGGTCCACCACGTCCGTTCCCATGCCCTCAACCGAGGCGCGCAGCCGTTCTGCGGCGGCCAGGGCACCCGCGATCCCCGTATCGCCCAGCAGGACGGCAAATTCCTCCCCGCCGATACGGCCCATCACATCCTGATCGCGCAATGCCTGCCGGCAGGCGCTGCGGAAGGCGATCAGGCTGGCATCGCCGGCGGCATGGCCGAACCGGTCATTGATCGATTTGAAATGGTCGATATCCAGCATCAGCAGCGACAAGGGCGTGCCGGTCAGCCGGGAGCGGGCCAGTTCGGCCTGCGCCTTGTCCAGAAAGGCGCGGCGGTTGGGCAGGCCGGTCAGGGCATCCACGGTGGCCAGTTCGCGGAAATGCGCCTCCAGCCGCGTCCGTTCCGCCACCTCCGCCTGCAGGCGCTGGTTCAGGTTCCGGAAACGCGCGGTGACCAGACTGACGGCCAGGGTGATACAGGCCAGCGCGGCAAAGGCCGCATAGAACCATGTCAGGTCGGGCTGATGATCGGGGATATAGAGAAAGCCGCGCAGATCGACATCGCCGGGCACCAGTCCTGCCGCCGCGAAACCCTGCGCGATATGCCGCCAGCGCCCCTCATGCATGTAGCCGACCTCCACCATGTCGGCCATCATCAGGCGCGCCATCTCATCCGCTTCGAACAGCAGGCGTGGCCGTTCCAGGCCGGGGGCATAGGTGCGCAGGATCAGGTCGATGGCGGCGTCGGGGTTTGACAGGGCGTCCCGCCAGCCGCGCAGGCTGGCCCGGCGGAAGGCCTCCACCACGGCGGGGTTCTCCCGCACCATGCGTTCGGAGGTGAAGATGGTATCGCCATAGAAATCGATGCCCGCCGCGCGCGGGGAAAACACCTGATAGGGGATACCGGCCACGCGCAGGTCATAGGGTTCGCTGGTCGTGTAGGCCGTGATGGCATCAACCTCCCCCTTGATCAGTGCCTCCACCGACCCGCTATGCGGCAGGACCGTCAGCTTGTCCTCTGGAACGCGTTCGACCGCCAGATAGGCCAGCAACTCCTCCGCATGGGTTTCCAGCATCAGCCGGTGGCCGGGCAGGGCATGGACATGCGGCGGGCCGGTATCTGTGCGGGTCAGCAGGACGAAGGGCGAATGCTGTAACAGGACGGCCATGGCCACCACGGACCGGCCCTTCACCCGTTCCACCAGCAGGCCGGCGCTGCCCACGCCGAAATCCGCCTCGCCATCGGTGACGCGCTGGGCCGCATCCATCGTGGGCCCACCCTCCAGGATGCGGACATCCAGGCCGGCCTCCCGGTAATACCCCTTCTCCAGCGCGATATAGAATCCCGCCCCCTGGAACTGGTGTGTCCATTTCAGCTGCAGCCTGACGGGTGTCAGCAGGCCTTCGCCCGCCGCCTGGGCCAGAACCGGCGATACCCAGAAAAGGGTGCAGACTAGCAGGGCCAGAACCCGACCCGTGACCGGCAGAAGGAAGGCATGCTTGGGTATGGGCATTGCCGCGATCTTATGGGGATTACTTGGACCAGATTACACCAAATCAGGTGCCGGGCATGGTCAATCTTGCGGGTCGTCGATCAGGCCCGCCGGTTCCGGCTTGTCATCGCCCTTGCCCATGATCTCCGTTCCCCAATCGGCGATCAGCAGGCCGCGCCGTTCCTCCAGCTCCTTGATCTTGGCCTGGCTGCGCAGGCTCATGATCGCGGCGACGATCTGGGGGATGAAGAAATACATCAGCCAGCCGATGGCCGCCGCGCCGAACATGATCAGCCAGGTGCCCGGATCGGCCAGCATGCGCAGCGTGATGGCCATTTCATGCCCGCGCTGCCACAGCCGGACGATGAAGGGCGCCACCCCGCACAGGTTCATGGCACCGACCGTCATGGCCGCCGATTTCTCCGGATCACGGTCGATCAGGTAGGCGACGAAGGTGGGCGCCAGACCGGCCAGCAGCAGCACGCTGGTCGGCATCATCATCAGGCCCGCGGGGGCCAGCAGCAGCAGCAGTAGCAGCGCACTGCCGCCGCCGTTGCGCCGCTTGGGCGGGCGTTTACCAAGCGACGCGCTCATGCCAGCCTCAGCATGTAAAGGACGGTGCCGATCATGGTCATCCCGGCGACGATGGCGGTGACCACGGCGGCGATCTGCCGCCCGGCGCCATCGGCCAGGGCCGCCTTGTCATTGGCGCTGGATTTCAATTTCTCGATCTGCCGCGTCAGGCCTTCATACTGGCGCATCGCAGCCAGGAAGCCCTTATCGTCGGCGCGGATGACATCGACATTGTCGATGATGCGAACAATGGCATCCAGAACCCCATCGCGCGCCACATTGCTCACTTCCGCCTTCATGCGGTCGCGGGTCTCCCGGTTCTTGAAGCGCTTGAAGACCGGGTCCATCAGCGACACCAGCCAGCCGCACAGGTTGGGCAGACGGGCGGGGCCGAACCGGTTCTGCACATCGGCCAGCACCGTGATCATGGCGATCATCCGCCGCGCCGGATCATGCGGGTTCGACAAAGGCACCAGCAGCCGGTCGTTCAGCTTCTTGTGGTGCGTGGTGATATAGCCCAGCACGTGCCGGTCCACCGGGTCGCGCCCCCGGTTCGGCTTCAGGGCGATCTGGTCCAGGGCGGACAGCAGCTCCGCCGGGCTCAACACATAATGGTCGCGCAGTTGCGGTGACAGGCAGGGGCAGGAGGGGCACAGTTCGTAGACGATACGTTCGATCCCGAACCCCATGCCGACATGTTCCAGCAGGGCGCGGTAGCCGTCATAGGCCTGCACCATGGGCACATATTCAGGCCGGAAATCGGTTTGGCAGTTGACCCAGAAATGCGGGAACTGCGCCAGGACGAATTCGGCAAAGGGCTGCACGCCACCATTCTGCCAGATGGCCTCCGCCAGCGCCGTGCCCAGACCGTCGGGCAGCACCGAGATGCCGCGATAGCGGATGGGCGACGGCGGGTCCAGCGCGATGGAGACGCGCGTGACCAGCTTGTCCTCCTGGCTGGCGCCGCGTCCGCCGGCCCCGGCAGAGGCGATGGCGGTCTGCATGGCCTCTGCCCGCGCCTCATCCCCCACCGACCGGCGCACCCATTTCTCCACATCGCCGCGTTCGATCAGGGCGGCGGCGGCGGCGCTGTGCCGGGTCAGCGACCGGGCCAGCGCCCGGCAATGCATCAAATCCTCGCCCTGGAACTCAAACGGGCGGGCACCACGGCGCGGCACCTGCGGCTGCTTGGGCGACATGCGCCGACCCTGCAGCCACAGATCCAGGTCGGAGACGGACCAGCGCTGCTTGGGATCATCGATCATCAGGCCGCGCAACGGCTCCACCAGGCTTTGCGGCAGGCGCACCTGGCTGGTCAGGGCCGGATAGGTGCCCTTGTCCATCTTCAGCTTCAGGACGCTTTCATCATCCAGATCGGCCAGCGGGTTGCGGCCCAGATAGAGCACCAGCAGCGTGACGCCCAGCGCGTAGAGATCATCGGCAACGGTGCCGGGGCCGCGCCCTGCCGGCTGTGCCATTCCGCGCTCAATGGTCTCCACCAGCAAAGGCTGGCCATAGCCGACGGGTGTCGACAGGCAGTCGCCGATGGTGACGGTGGGGGAGGCGGGGTCCTTCTGGAACAGGTTGGTGGGCCGGATAGCGCCACAGGTCATGCCCCGCGCATTCATTTCCCGCAGCGCGAACAGCAGTGTCGGCATCAGCGAACGGCTGATCGTATCGTCCGACATGGGTTCGCGCGTCTCGCCCATATCCTGCATGACCCGGCGTCCGCCGGGCCGTTCATAGATCAGGACGAAACGCTTCTTGCCCTCCGGCGTCCAATCCACCGTGCCCCAGTCCATCAGGCGCAATACCGCCGGATTCTCAATGGCGCGGTAGGTGGCCATCATGTCGATGCGGGCCGGCACGGACCGGTCGGTGACGATGGCAAAGACTTCCGTCTTGCGGTCCCGGCTCATCCGCGCCGCAAAAGCGGGGCCACCTGCCGAATCCAGGGCCGGCAGGGCTGTGCCGGGCATGATCTCGCACCGCCCGCCCAGATCGACGGGCGACGAGGGGGCCATCATCTCCGCTCCACGGCGCGGCGGCGGCGGGGCGTGCTTCTCGTCAAGGTCGGCGCTGCTGGCCATGATCGAAGGGGGCGCTCCGGTCGGATGATCGCAAGGGCGGGGGAATGGTTCCGCGCGATCATCGCAAACCATGTGCGAATGCACAATGGCGGGTGGCTGCATGCAGCCGAAAGAAACAGGCACCTGAACTTTGGCCTAATGCGCCTGTCTATACGTCAATGCTTGCGCCAATGGCGGCGGATCAGTCCTGGCATCAGGCGGCGTGGCGCAGATCCAGGATGCGGCCCGCGCACATGGGGCGGTAATAGAAATAGCCCTGACCATAGTCACAGCCGGCCCCGGCGACAGCCACCAGCTGGCGGATATGCTCGATCCCTTCCACCACCGTCCGCATACCCAGATCATGGGCCAGTTCGGCGATGAAGCGGATGATCGTGGCCTGGCGCGGGTTGCGCAGGACGTTGTCCACGAAGCTCTTGTCGATCTTCAAAGTATTGGCCGGGCTTTCCACCAGCAGCGACAGGGCCGAATGGTCCCGCCCGAAATCGTCAATGCCAATGGAAAAGCCGGCATCGGCCAGCCGGCGCACCTGTACCATGGCACGCTCGTCTGTCAGCATGCCTTCGGTGATCTCCAGTTCCACCTTCCGGCGGTCCAGGTTCAGACGCGCACATTCATCGACCAGGATTTCCAGGACAGAGGCGTGGCTGGGTTCCACCAGCAACTGCACGGGGGAGATATTGATGGCCATGGAAAGGTCCATGCCGTCGCGCCGCCAATCCGCCTGCTGGCGTAGCGATTCCCGGATCAGCCATTCGCCCAGCGGATTGATGGTGCGGGTCCGTTCGGCCACCGGTATGAACTCGGTCGGTGAGATGGGGCCCAGCTCCGGATGCGACCAGCGCATCAGCGCCTCCACCCCCGTCACGCGGCCCGAATGGATTTCGACCTTGGGCTGATACAGCAGGGAGATGCCGGCGCCGGCCCGGCTTGCCCACAGCCCATCCTCAATGGCGCGGCTGCGGGCCAGACGCTTGCGCAGGTCGCTAGCGAAGAAGCCCACGGACCGGCCCTCATTGACCGCATCACGCCGTGCGATACGGGCGGCCACAACCAGCATATGCATATCGTCGGCGGCTTCGGGGTAGGAGGCCACGCCGCAGGTGATGGAAAGATGATAGGCGTGGCTGCCAATGACGACCGGGGCCTCCAGCGCCCGGTTCAGGGCCTCCAGACTGTCGCCCGTGTCGGGCAGCAGGGCCACGAAACGTTCACTGTCCAGACGTGCCAGCAGGACATCATCGCCAAAGGCCAGTTCCAGGCGCCGCCGCATGGCGTGCAGCAGTTCCAGCGCCTCCTCGTACTCCATGCGGGAGACGATGCCTTCGTAATTGTTCAGCTCAATGAAGACCACATGCGGATGTTCCCCCGCCATAACCATCATGGGCAGCAGGCGGCTTCCCTCGCGGATGAAGCCGTGCTTGTTCAGCAATCCCGTCAACGGATCGCGCAGGGCGACAGGGGTCCGCGGCGCCATGGCCGAGACGGCGTCGTCGCCTGCACGAAGGTAATGTACCCGTTGCATCTGAACCCTACCCATTATCTTGCAATCCATTGCAACATCATGGGCCATAATGATTATTTTGTCAGATGTGCAGAGGGATAGTTGATTGTATCAATCAATAAATTCTTCGTTAATTATTAATCACAAAGTATTCAATGAATATCCAATCGCCAACGTCGTGAATACATACTTTGGTGAGGGTGCTGGAAACCGGAGAAATCTTCTGGTGCAATATGTTACGGGCATTCGGGTGTCATGCTGCTTCCACCGGAAACAGAATGACACCCCTAGAGTGTTTCCTTATGCACCTTCCACGCGCAGGATGGCGCCATCGACGCCCGTGACCCGAACACGGCTGCCCTGCGGAAGATCGGCGGCACCGGCCACCCTCCAGATGCCGTCTGCGACACGGGCCCGGCCATAGCCGTTCACGATCGCTTCCTCCAAGGTCAGCACCTGTCCCAGATATTGCTCTCCGCGGCGGTTCAGGGTGCCTGACTGTGTATCGTCAGGGTCCCGCCGCGCCAGCAGACGCGACAGGAACCAGGCCAGCACCGCCAGCACACCAAACAGCACCAGCTCCGTCACCAGCCCGATATCGAAGACCAGGGCGGCGACCCCAACCAAGCCTGCCGCCCCGCCGATCCACAGCAGGGCGGCTCCCGGAATGAACATTTCCAGAGCCGCCAGGACCAGCGCCAGACACCACCAGTACCAGTAGAGAACGCGTACCCCTTCCATCGCTTCCTCCCTTCATCCGGTTAGATGTTTCAGGCGCCGCTATTGTCGCCCCAGGGCGACGGCTGCTGCTGTGCGGACTTGATGGCGGCGACTTGTTCGGCGTTGGTTCCGCCGGTGGCGGGCAGGGCCGACGCCGCCGGCTTGCGGGGCGGTTTGGGTGCCGGCGGGATGGTGGGGCCGCCGCCATCGCCCTTGAACGCGTCCTTGGCCAGTTCGGCCAGACCGCCCAGCGAGCTGATGATGCCGGTCGCCTCCATCGGCATGAAGAATACCTTCTGGTTCGGGCTGTGCGCGAATTCCTTGAAGGTGGTGAGGTATTGCTGGGCCACGAAGTAATTGATGGCCTGCACATTGCCGGCGGATATGGCATCGGACACCATCCGGGTGGCGGCGGCTTCTGCCTCGGCCTCACGCTCACGCGCTTCGGCATCCCGGAACGCGGCCTCGCGGCGGCCCTCGGCCTCCAGGATCGCGGCCTGCTTCTGGCCCTCGGCCTTCAGGATTGCCGCCTGCCGGGCACCCTCGGCCTCCAGGATCAGGGCGCGGCGCTCGCGCTCTGCCTTCATCTGGCGGGCCATGCTGTCCACCAGATCGCGCGGCGGCTGGATATCGCGGATTTCGATGCGGGTGACCTTGATGCCCCAGGGTTGTGTCGCCACGTCCACCACATGCAGCAGTTGGGCGTTGATGCGATCGCGCTGCGACAGCAGTTCGTCCAGGTCCATGGAGCCCATGACGGTGCGGATATTGGTCATGGTCAGGTTCAGAATGGCGATCTGCAGCTGGCTGACCTCATAGGCGGCCTTGGCGGCATCCAGCACCTGATAGAAGACGACGCCGTCGACCTTCACCATGGCATTATCCTTGGTGATGACCTCCTGGCTGGGCACATCCAGCACGATCTCCATCATGTTCATCTTGGCGCCGATGGCGTCGATGAAGGGCACGATGAAGTGAAGGCCGGGGCGCAGCGTGTGCGTATAACGCCCGAACCGTTCGATCGTGTATTCCTTGCCCTGCGGCACGGTCTTGATGCCGGCGAAGGCCAGCAGGATACCGAACAGGGCCACAACGCCTGCGAAGATCGCCAGTTCCATATTTTGGTTTCCCCCCTTGAACCCATATCCCCAGCATCGCATGTGGGATGGTGGAAAGGCGAGCGCAAGTGATCGGCCACAACCATTAACCGATTTTCCGACGGGACCGTTTCCACCCCGCCCTTGCCCCAGCCATCCAGCCGGCATAGCCTGCCGGCCATCGGTCCCTTTTTCGGATTTTCAGGAGCCTTGCCATGCGCCGCTTCATTGCCGCCCTGCTGTTTCCCCTGGTGCTGGCCCTGCCGGTCGCGGCACAGGAGGTGGTGGGGGAGTTCAGCAATGACTGGACCGGGAACGAGCTGGACATCACGGCCTTTCCCGATCCGGAGGTGAAGGGCATCACCTGTCACATCGTGGATTTCGATCGTTCCGTCTGGGACCGGCTGTCCAAGGGCAACTGGTTCGAGGACCCGTCCAACGCCTCACTGGCCTGCCGGCAGACGGGCGCCATCAGCATTGGCGATATCGACCTGTCCAAGCGCGGAGAGGCGGTGTTCTCCGAACGCAAGAGCCTGGTGTTCAAGTCGATCGCGGTCCGCCGCATCTATGACAAGGCCAATGACACACTGATCTATGTCGTCTACAGCCGACAGGTGAAGGACGCGTCGGCCAAGATGTCGATCAGCACGGTCCCGCTGTTTGCCGCCAATCCCACCTGGGAAAAAGGCAAGCCCAAGTGATCAGGTGACCCGTGTCTGCGGGTGCTTCATGGCTTTCCTTTGGCAAAACCCTACAAATGGGTTAATACAAGGTTTATCTGAAGCACCGTTCGGTGGTATGTATCGCCTGTCCCAAAGGGACGATGCATACTCCAAAATGGGGACCGAGGGTCATGTGGATGACGAGCCTTGTCGGGGGCGGCAAGGGTTCTGCCATTGGGCGCCGTTTGAATTTCGAGGTTCAGACCTTCAAGGCCGATCACTGGGTCATTGAAGAAAGTCTGGCGACCGAGGAAGAAGCACGGGCGCTGGCTACCAAGCTGTTGCCGAACCGCGACGGCGTGCGCATCATTCGCGATTTCGCGGGTGTTCCGGGGAAACCCGCAACGGAAACCATCATCTTCTCCGAAATGCGGGAAGCCAAGGGCAAGACCATCGCGGTTCAGCCCGTGGATGACAGCCCCGTCTGCGCCGAGAGCAAGGATTATCTGGAGGCGGAAAGCCGCCAGACCATCTCAAAGCTGCTGCGGCAATATCTGGAAGACAAGGCGCTGACCGCGTCGGAGCTGCTGTACAACGCGGCGGAGATGAAGCGCGCCATCAATTTCGAAAATCTGGTGCCCACCGCCGTGGGCCGTGTCGCCACCATTCAGGGCAAGGTGACGGGCCAGGATGTGCGCGAACGCCGAGACATCATCTATTCCAGCCTGACCGATCTGCGCGGCAAGGCCGAAGAAGCGCAGAAGCGCGCTGGTTTCAGCGTGAAGCAGGACGGGTTCCGGGGTGCCTTGGACAAGGTCGAGGCGCTGTGCAACGGCGACGTGGCCGAGGCCGATTACCTGTCCAAGGTCATCCTCTGCCGCGATCTGGTGCAGATCCGCAATCTGCTGGGTAAGGTGGAATGGCTGCTGGAAAGCGCCGGTGACGCCGCCCAGAACAAGGCCGCCCATATCCATATCATCGACACGTTGGTGGCCGATGCCAGCAGCTTCCAGTCGGTCATTCAGGACCTGCTGGGCCGGCAGCCGGACCTGGGCACGGCCCTGGGCCGCATGCTGGACATGGTGGAAGGCAAGTTTGAGCCGACCGAGCGTGAAATGGCGCCGCCCATCGCCAAGGTGTTGAGCCAGTGGCTGGGCATGGGCCACGCCCCGCAGACCTATCAGGTGGTTCTGGAAGCGTTCCTGCGCAGCCTGCGGGGAACCGCCCCCCTGTCGCGTGATCCTGATCGCAACCGGGCCAGCTTCAACACGCTGGCCGCCCGCGTCGTGACGCCGACCGGTCTGTTCGGCGGCTCGCGGATGGCGGATGCCCTGAGCAACGGCTATCTACGCTTCATCGAACAGGGTGGCGGCGAGGGCCGGCGACTGTCGATCGAAGGGGTGATGACCCTGTTTCCCGCCTGGCGCGACCGGACGCTGTATCTGGCCGAACTGGCCGGTGGGGATGTGGGCCAGCGGGAGATGGATACGGTGGTGGCGCGCCTGCGCAACTGCCTGTCGACCGACCGAGACGTCAACAACATGGTCGGCCTGCAGGTGCCGCTGAAGCCCAAGATGCAGGCCATGGCGTCGCTCTACACCGCCATCAACCAGTCCAAACTGCCCGACGATGTGCGACCCGGCATGGCCGACCGCATCGACGAGATGGTGGCCAGCTATATCTTGCAGGCCAAGGTGATCGAACGGCTGGACGATCCGTCCGCCTCGCTGCGCATCCGCGCCACCCGCCTGATGCAGTTCGCCGCCAACGACGTTCTGTCCAGTCCCAAGGCCCGTCGCATGGTGCGGGACCAGATTGTCGGCCTTCTGCGTCAGCCCAATTTCGACGGCAAGTTCGTGGAGGGGTTGAGCACCCCGCAGGAACAGGCCAACGCCCTGCGGCAGTTCTACGGCCTGCTGCGTCAGGCGCAGTTCATGTGAGGTTGGGCATCGACGCAGCGCGTGCGTCACGCCAGCTTGATCGTAGCGCGGATTAGCGCAGCGTAATCCGCGGAGCAACGTCGGGGTTTCCGCGGATTACGGCTACCGTCTAGAAAGTGTTGAGATTCAGGGCGTAATTTCTCTAGAGCGTGTTTCCGTTGACCGGAATCACGCTCTAGCTTTTCGTTTCCTCAATCGCCAGCGCTGCATCCGCAGCTTGGCTTGCGCGGCACGAGCCGCGCGGCGGCGGTCGCCGCCGGAGCTGTTTCCGGTCAACCGAAAACAGCTCTAACCCATTGAGAATCATAGATTGCCTCCCCGGCGAAGGCCGGGGCCCAGGGGCCAAACGCTCGACCTATCAGCGGTGTCGATCAACGCAGCTTCGAGGTTTGAGCCTGTGACTCCTGGGCCCCGGCCTTCGCCGGGGAGGCAGATTTTCTCAAGTTCCAGTGAATCTCAACAGCCCTTACCCCGTGATGCGCCGCCACAGGTGATAGGCGGCGGGGGCGAATAGGATGATCAGGACGATGCGGATGATGTGATGCGTGGCGACAAAGGCTGCGTCCACATGCAGGGCCAGGGCCACCAAACTCATCTCCGCCAGCCCGCCGGGCGCATAGGCCAGGATCAGGGCTGCCAGGTTCAGCCCCGTCAGCAGATGCACCAGCAGCGACAGGGCAAGCGTCACCAGCAGCAGCACCAGCGTCAGCCCCGCTGCGATGCCGGCGGTGCGGGCGATGCGCATCAGGGGCACCCGCTGGAACCGTCCGCCGATGGAGGCGCCGATCACCATCTGTGCGGCGGCAACCAGCAGGCCCGGCGGCTTCACGGTGGTCAGGCCGGCCAGATGCAAACCCGCCGACAGCAGCATCGGCCCCACCAGGATACCGGCGGGGATGCCCAGCTTCTGCGCCACCGGCGCGCCGATGAAGCAGGCGGCGATGATGGCGTAATCGGTCAGGCTCAGTTCCCAGGGCCAAGGACCCAGCCCATGCAGGCTCCAGTCCCGGCCCGCCGGGTCATAGCCGGGCAGAGCCTGGAAGGCGAAGGGCACCGTCATCACCACCAGCATGATCCGCAGGCTGTGGCCCAGCGCGATGGACCTGTCATCCCCGCCGGACGCACCGCCCATCAGCACCATTTCCGTGAACCCGCCCGGCATGGCCGTGAAATAGGCGGTGGGCGGGTCATAACGGGCGAAGCGCCGCAGGTAGAAGGTACCCGCGGCGGCACCAATGATGATATACACGGCCATGAAGATCAGGCTGACCGACCATTCGCCCAGATGGCCCAGCAGGCTGGGGGTGAAGGAGGCGCCCAGCATGATGCCCAGCACGATCACCAGCCCATCGCGCAGCCGTGGCGGCACCATGGTGCGCACACCGCCCAATGCCGCGATGGTGGTGGCCAGCATGGCCCCGATCATGAAGGCCAGGGGCACATGCAGCTTGAAACAGATCGCCCCGCCGGCGGTGCCCAGCACCATGGCGGTGGCAAAGGCCGGCCAGTCGAAGCGGCGGGCGCGCCGGGGTGGCGTCGGCCTCGGCGCCGGTACTGTATCGGGCGGCCCACTCATGCCGCGAACCGGCCCAGCCTGACGGCGGTCTGCCCGCGCTCGGGGTGGCGCGACGGCATGATCATCACGCATTCATCATAGGGGGTGAGCAACGCCGTCTCGCCATCCATGGCGAAGGGGGTGCCGGCAGCGGGAATGACATCCATGCCCTGATATTCCTTACGGAACCGGAAACGATCGCTGCCTACCGTAACGGTTTCCGTCACCTCCACAAGCCGGGCGGGCGCCGGTTCGGCGGATGGCAGCCATGGGGACAGCGCAGATGCCGGCACGATCCCGGAAAGGTGCAGGAAACGCACCGCAATCTGCGTCGCGACCTCGGCACTGTCGGTGTCCCAATGCTGCCCGCATTCGGCCAGTAGGGCGATGGGCCCCTGATCGCCCTGCGTAAAGCACGGATGATCAATCAGGCGGCTGCCCCCGGTATGGCCCCGGTCGGCGACCACGATGCCGGGCATGCCCAGCAGCATGGCCAGTTCCCGCCCGCGCACCGATGGGCCGCACAGCATCAGGGGAATGCGGTCGGCCTGCATCGAATGCAGGTCCAGCAGCAGGTCGGCCCTGGCGAATAGCGGCCACAGTTCCCGTGCCCGCCGCCGTTCCTGGCTTGGCCGCCCGTCGGCCAGGGAGGCGGGTGACCAGACGCGGTTCATATCCTCATCCATGTAACGCGACATGATGGGGAATTGCGGATCGAACTGCGCAAACGCCTCCACATTGGCAAAGGTGATGGAAAGCGATCCGTTTGTGGGGCGGATGCCCGCTTCCAGCAACCTTATGGCGGCAATGGCGCCCGAATATTCATTGCCATGCATCAAGGCATTGATCAGGACATGCGGGCCGGGCCGTCCGCTGTTGAAATGATGGGCGAAGGGAATGTCTGTATTGCCCGCCTGCCAGGGTATGATATCCGGCGGCTGAAGATCATCGGGTGACAAGGGATCGATACGCGCCATGGTCCCTCCCCAGCGGGTGGCCTGTGACGCCATCTCCTGTAGTTGGCGTTCGCCCCCAAAGGCAGGCATGTCTTCTGTGCTATCGACGCCGGCCCCGACCCCAAGGTATAGGTTCCAAGTCAATTCGATGAAAGGGCGGTTTCATTTCCGCAGGCCCTTCATCGCCGATTTTCCGCAGCCGGAGACGGGGCCGAATGAGTTTGGTGATCGATGATGTGGTCGTCCGGCATGATCCGGTCGGGCCCGCGGTCCCGCTGCTGTTCGACAGTCCGCATAGCGGTACGCGCTATCCGGCGGATTTCGATTTCACCTGCCCGTTCCCCCTGCTGCGCCAGGCGGAGGATACGCATGTGGATGAGTTGTTCTCCATGGTCCCGGACATGGGGGCCACCTTCATCTGCGCCCTGTTCCCCCGCTCCTATATCGATGTGAACCGGGCACCAGACGATATCGATCCCGCCATGCTGGATGGCGAATGGCCGGAACCGGTGAACCCGTCACCCAAAAGCGTGGCGGGCATGGGGCTGGTCCGTCATCTCTGCCGGCCCGGCGTGCCCATGTATGATGGACGCTTGCCGGTCGGTGCCGTTCAGGACCGGATCGAGAATTACTGGCGCCCCTATCACGAGCTTCTGTCGGAAAGCCTGGAAGCGCTGCATGGGCGGTTCGGGGCCGTCTATCACATCAATTGCCATTCCATGCCGTCCTTCGTGATCGGCCCGGACCGGCAATCGCCCGATTTCGTGATCGGCGACCGCGATGGCACCACGGCGGAGGCGGGGTTCACCCGGCTGATCGTGGGCACGTTGCGGGGCATGGGCTACAATGTCCGCCTGAACGATCCCTATAAGGGCGTGGAACTGGTCCGCCGCTATTCCTGCCCGCCGCGCGGTCGCAACTCCTTGCAGCTGGAAATCGACCGCCGGCTTTACATGGATGAAGAGACGCTGGAACCCCATGCCGGGTTCCCGGAACTGCGCGCCAATCTGGCGACGCTGGTCCGCGTCATGCGCGATTACGCACTGGACCGCACGGGGCGCATGGCGGCGGAGTAGGGGGCTACGGCGTGAACTGCTCCTTCAGGATGCGTTCCTCCAGCGCCATTTCCGGATCGAACAGCAGGGTGCAGGCGACCTTGCGGTCTTCGCTGATTTCCACCCGCGCCACATCGCGTACTTCGGTAAAGTCGGCCACCGCGCTGACCGGACGCTTGGACGGTTCCAGCACGTCGAACTGAATGCGGGCCGTATGCGGCAGCAGGGCTCCGCGCCAGCGGCGGGGGCGGAAGGCGCTGATGGGCGTCAGGGCCAGGATATCGGCACCCAGCGGCAGAATCGGGCCATGGGCCGACAGGTTGTAGGCGGTACTGCCGGCGGGCGTGGAGACGAGTGCCCCGTCGCAGGTCAGTTCCGACATCCGTTCCCGCCCGTCCACCGTGACGCGCAGCTTGGCCGCCTGCCGCGTCTCACGCAGCAGGGAAACCTCGTTGAAGGCCAGGCCCTCGATCTCCACGCCCTCCCGCGTCATCGCCTTCATGCGCAGGGGATGCAGCACCACGCGCTGCGCCCGCATCAGGCGGCGGGTCAGGCTATCTTCGCTGTAATCATTCAGCAGGAAACCGACGGAGCCGCGGTTCATGCCATAGACGGGCACGCCCCGGAACAGATAGCGGTGCAGGGTTTCCAGCAGAAAGCCGTCGCCGCCCAGCGCCACGATGATCCCCGCCTCTTCCGGCGGAACACCGGCGTAGCGGACGGCAAGCCTGTCCCTGGCGGCGCGCGCATCCGGCGTATCGGCGGCGACGAAGGCAAGCGGCACGGGGGTCTGTGACAAGGCGTTGTTCCCGGTATCACGGCAGAGAGCGACAGTACCCTATGCGTGGGCGGCTTCTCAACCGCCGGTGACGCTCATATGCCGGCCCACGGCGGGGCCACGGTCGCGGCCAATGATGAAATCATGGCCCTTGGGTTTACGGGTGATGGCGTCACGGATGGATGCGTGCAGCAGGGTGTCGTCTGTGCTGGCGCGCAGCGGTGTCCGCAGGTCGACCGCATCCTCCTGGCCTAAGCACATATACATCGTGCCGGTGCAGGTCACGCGGACCCGGTTGCAGGATTCGCAGAAATTATGGGTCATGGGCGTGATGAAGCCCAGGCGGCGGCCCGTTTCCCGGACCGTGACATAGCGGGCGGGACCGCCGGTGCGGTGGGTGCTATCCACCAGGGTCCAGCGCTTTTCCAGATCGGCGCGCACATCGCGCAGCGACAGGAACTGTTCCTCGCGCACGGCCCCGCCGCCATTGCCATCCATGTCGCCCAGCGGCATGACCTCGATCAGGGTCAGGTCAAAGCCCTTTTCCCCGCACCAGGCCAGCATAGGGTCGAGTTCCTGATCGTTGACGCCTTTCAGCGCCACGGCGTTGATCTTGACCTCCAACCCGGCGGCCCGCGCCGCCTCCAGCCCGTCCAGCACCTGGGCCAGCCGGCCCCAGCGGGTGATGGCGGCGAAACGGTCAGGGTCCAGCGTGTCGACCGACACATTGATGCGGCGCACCCCGGCGGCGCGCAGATCGTCGGCATATTTGGCCAGCTGGCTGCCATTGGTGGTCAGCGTCAGCTCTTCCAGCGCGCCCGACGCCACATGGCGGCCCAGGCTGCGGATCAGTTCCATGATGTTGCGGCGGACCAGCGGTTCCCCGCCTGTCAGGCGCAGCTTGCGCGTGCCCAGCGCCACGAAGGACGAACAGAGCCGGTCCAGTTCCTCCAGCGACAGGATGTCGGCCTTGGGCAGAAAGGCCATATCCTCCGACATGCAATAGACGCAGCGGAAGTCGCAGCGGTCCGTCACCGATACGCGCACATAGGTGATGGCGCGGCCAAACGGATCGATCAAAGGGGCGGGGGATATGGTCATCGTCCGCTGGATATAGCGCCTATGGCGCGCCGCTCCAAGACCGACCCGCACGAAAGATGCTGTATTCGGCCTTGTTTTGGGCAAGTTGGGCTGCTTGACTGGCAATCAACAAGATCAACCCGCTCCGGAAGAGACGGACCAGACATGCGGAAATTTGCTTTCATCCTGTCCCTGTTGCTGCTGCTGCCCATCGGGGCGGCGGTGGCGCTGCCATTTCTGGTGCCCGTGGGCGCCATCGTGGCGGAGGTGGAAAGGCAGGTGGAGGCGGCGACAGGTCGGGCGCTGACCATCAAGGGTCGGGTCGATCTCTCCTATTTCCCGTCCATCGCCGTGACCGCCGATCAGGTGCATTTCGCCGGCATCCGCCAGGGTGAAGACCTGCTGGCGGTGCAGCAGCTGGCGGTGCGGCTGCGCCTGATGCCGCTGCTGCGCGGCAAGGCGGAGGTGGAGAAATTCGTGCTGACGGCCCCCGTCATCGATCTGACGGTGGACAAGCAGGGCAAGCCCAACTGGGATGTCGCCCTCACCGCCGCGCCGGCCCCTGCCGATCATGCCAGCCCCGGCTTCATGTCCGGCCTGTCGCTGGCGGAGGTGGAGATCGTCGATGGCCGCCTGCGCTACACCGATATCCGCACCGGCATGGTGCGGGAAGCCACCGACGTGGATGTCACCCTGTCCCTGCCGGACCTGGATGGCCCGCTGACCCTGGAGGCAGCACTGCTGCTGAACGGCACGCCCGTTACCTTGGACCTGGGGATCGACCCGGTGCGTCCGCTTCTGTCGGGCGGCAAGGCCGGGATGGCGCTGCGCGTGGCAGGGGCTGGTACCGGGCTGGATGTGAAGGGGCAGGTGGAACGCCAGGGGGAGGCGCCCTTGTCGCTGTCCGGTGATCTGTCGCTGACCGTCACGTCCCTGGCCGACCTGATCAAGGTGGCGACGGGGGCTGTGCCGTCTGACCTGCCGGTCGATGACTTGACCATGACCGGCAAATTGTCGGGCACGCCGTCGCGTCTGGCGCTGGCCGGCCTGTCCGCCAAGGCGGGCGACCTGACGGCGAAGGGCAACCTGTCGGTGAAGCTGGACGGCGCGCGCCCGGCGCTGGGCGGCAGCCTGTCGTTGCCGAAGCTGGAACTGGACCGCTACCTTCCCGCCCCCGCCGCGCCCGACCCGACCGCACCGGCACCGGAGGTGGGGCCGGCAGGGTGGAGCAAGGAGCGCATCGACCTTTCGGCCCTGAAAAGTGCCGATCTGGACATGACCCTGCAATTGGCCGGGCTGCTGGTGAAGGGGGTGGAGGTTGGGGCCACGACCCTGACCTTAAAACTGACCGACGGGCGGCTGAATGCCGGGCTGGCCGACACCGCCCTGTTCGGCGGCACCATCGGTGGCAAGCTGACGCTGGATGCCGGGCGGCAGACGAACGCCCTGGCCGTGGCGGCGCATGCCAAGGGCGTGCAGGCCGAACCGCTGCTGACCCGTTTCGCCGGGTTTGAGAAGCTGTCAGGCGCCACCGACGCCAATATCGATATCCGGGCCAGCGGCACCAATCAGCAGGAACTGGTCGGCAGCCTGAACGGCGGCGGCACTGTCCTGTTCCTGAATGGCGCCGTAAAGGATGTCAATCTGGCGCAGATCGTGCGCAGCGCCATCGGCCACGCCAGTGCGGAGCCGCCGCAGACCGACTTTGCCGAAATGGGCGGCACCTTCACCCTGACCGATGGCATCGCCGCGACCGAGGATTTCCACCTTCTAGCCCCGCTGCTGCGCGTCGCCGGCAAGGGCAATGTCAACTTGGCCTCCAAGCGCGTGGATATGCGCCTGTCGCCCAAGCTGGTGGGCAGTCTGGAAGGGCAGGGGACCACGCGCATCGATGTCGATGGCATCACGGTGCCGGTGCGCGTGCGCGGACCCTTCGACAATCTCTCCTGGACCCCCGACCTGTCCTCCTCCGTCAAGGCCGCCCTGAAGGACCCCAAGAAGGCGCAAGATGCGCTGGAAAAGCTGAAGGCCAAGGATGGGGCGAAGGGTCTGCTGAAGGGATTGTTGGGTAAGAAGCAGTAGTGTTCGCCGTTGTTCCCTCACCCTCCCAAGCCTTCCGGCTTGGGCCCCTCCCTCTCCCACCTTCGTGGGCGAGGGTGAAAATTCCGCCCCTCGCCCGCCCGCGTCAGCGGGTGGGAGGGTGAGGGTCACCCCTCACCACACCCGATCCCTTACCCGACCAGCCGCTGCAGGATCTGCACGGCGTTCAGGGCCGCACCCTTCAGCAACTGATCGCCCGCCAAGAACAGCCCGATGGAGCGGCCCGACGGGTCGCCCAGGTCGCGGCGGATGCGGCCGACCAGCACATCACCCTGGCCCGACGCCTCGTTAGGCATGGGGAAGTGGTTGGCCTCGATATCATCGACAATCCGCACGCCGGGCGCATCGCGCAGGATGGCGCGCACCTCGTCCGGGCTCACCACCTCGTCAAACTCCACCGTTACCGCCATGGAATGGGCGCGCAGGACGGGCACGCGGACGCAGGTGATGGAGATATGCAGGTCGGGACGGCGCATGATCTTGCGCGTCTCCTCAATCACCTTCTCCTCCTCGCCATTGTAGCCCGTCTGCGGATTGACGTCGGCATTATGGGAGAAGACGTTGAAGGCGTAGGGATGCTTCAGGACCTTCGGCTCGTAATGCTGGCCGGCCAGATAGGCGGCGGTGGAGAGGCGCAGTTCCTCCATGGCTGCCGCACCCGCACCGCTGGCCGCCTGATACGTGGCGATATTCACACGGCGGATGGTGTGGCGGGCATTCAGCGGGGCCAGCGGGACGGTGGCGATGATGGCCACGCAGTTGGGGTTGGCGATGATGCCGGGCTGTGCCGGGATCACGTCCAGGTTCACTTCCGGCACGACCAGGGGAATGGCCTCATCCATGCGGAAGGCGGACGAATTGTCGATGACGACGGCGCCGGCGGCCACAGCCTTGGGCCCGAATTCCTTCGAAATCCCGCTGCCGGCGGAGAACAGGGCGTAGTCGATGCCCTGGAAGCTGTCATCGGTCAGTTCCTCGATCACCAACTCGCCACCGGCGAAGAGCACGCGCTGACCGGCGGAGCGCCTGGACGCCAGCAGCCGCACAGTCGACAGGTTCAGGCCCGACTTTTCCAGGCATTCACGGATTTCGACGCCCACGGCACCGGTGGCACCAACAACGGCGACGGAAATGGCCTGCTTAGCGGCGTCGTTCAGGTTTTCGGGGGCAACGCGGATATTCATGGACCCTGTTCCTTGGCATCGTCTGTGCCGGAGACGGGGTCTGGTCCACTATTGGCCGCCCCGTCCGTTCCCGGCGGGGCATCTGGCTTCTGTCGTTCGCGTCAGACTGCGCGCATGACAAAAAGCCCGCCCCGCAGGGTGGTCTTTTTAGTCATGGTAGTAGTGGTCTGGGTGCGCTTCGACATGGGCTTGACGATGCCGTCCGGGCAGCCTTGTGTAAACCCGCTGCCGGCGCGCGGTATCCTTGCGCCCACCGCATGGCACACTGTTTCCAGACTATTTGTTGCGGTTTTCTGCGGACGGTGGGACTATATAGCCGAGAGTGATTGTACCTGAAGGGTGCGTGTTTAGATGTCCGTGGAATTGACCGACCCCAAAACCTTGGAAGCGATTGGGATTCTCGCTGGTGCTCTTGACGATGTCACAGGGCCGGAGCGTCTGGAATGCCTGATGGCCGCCAATGCGTTGCGTCAGGTTGTGGAAACCCGGTCGGAAAATGCGCTGGTTTTTGCGCAGCAGGCCTTTGAGTCCCTGGATGAGGATGTGCGTCGCCGCGTGGAGAATGAAGCCACGACCCACGCCATCAAGGTTGTTGAACAGGCTAATAAGAAGCCCAACCCCCGTATGGTCCGCGCGCAGCGCCCGAAGGCCAGCGGCAGCTTCTTGGACGCCCTGAATGGCGGTCAGCTGAAGACCGAGCGGAAGTGGTAAGCGGCGGCTTTGTCCGCGCTTATCTGGCTACGATGAAGGCGCCCTGGACCGGGCGCCTTTTTTGTGGTTTGATTGCGAACAAATCAAGTACAAAATCAAAATGACGGGGTGATCGCCGTGGCTGATGCCGGTATTGTGCCCATCATCAATCTGGACAGTCTCAATCCCGATGGCTTCCCGGCTGAGCATGGGCCCAAGGGGGAGACGGCGGAACGGTTCGCGCCATTGATCGCCCGGATCGGTCCCTTGATCGGCGCGCGCCATCTGGGCTGCATGCTGACGGTGCTGCCGCCCGGCAAGCGCGCCTTTCCCTTTCATAATCATCGGGTGAACGAGGAACTGTTCATCATTTTGGAAGGGACGGGGACCTTGCGCCTGGGCGATGGCCAGCATCCGCTGCGAGCGGGCGACATCGTCTCCTGCCCGCCGGGCGACGCCTCGACCGCGCATCAGATCATCAATGATGGGGATGTGGACCTGCGCTATCTGGGCATCAGCACCATGATGTCGCCCGACATCGTCGACTATCCTGACAGCGGTAAGATCGGCATCTCCCATGTCGGTAGCGGCATGCGCATGATCACGCGGCCCGGTGCCGCCGTGAATTATTGGGAGGATGAGTGAGGGTTACCCCTCCTCGTCCGGGTCCACAATATCCAGCGATATGGCAGCGGCATTGATCAGCAGCTTGCCGGCATGTTCGAAATTCACCGTCACCCGCTGGCCAACCACGGACTGCACCTGCCCCAGTCCCCAGTCGGGCTGGGACGGGTGGCGGACAAAAATGCCGGGAGCCAGGATGTCGGACATTTGAATGGTTTCCAGTTGGGTGGCGCCAGCCTATCCTACCCGCCGGTGACATGGCACGCCATCCCCGGCGGGGGAGGGGCAGTGCCCCAGCGCTGAGGATGCGGATGAGCTTGGGAATTCGGGCTGTGGAGCTGCTCTGCTCCCGCCTGTGCCATGATCTGGTGGGACCGGTCGGGGCCATCAATAATGGTGTCGAACTGCTGGATGAAGGCGGTGACAGCGGCGGCGAGGCGCTGGACCTGATCGCCGACAGCGCGGAGACTGCCGCTGCCCGGCTGCGGCTTTATCGCGTGGCGCTGGGTGCGGCGGGCGGGCAGTCGCTATCGGTTGGCGATGCCCGTGCAGCCTTGGAAGGCTGGTTCCGGGGCGGCAAGGTCCGGCTGGAATGGACCGCCACGTCGTTCGATCCGGTGCCCGGCCTGTTGAAGACTGCCCTGCTGGCCGCCCTGCTGGCGGAAGAGGCGTTGCCGCGCGGTGGTTCGGTTCGGGTGACGGGCGATGATGGCGGCATCCGGGTTGTGGCCACCGGCACCGGCTGCGCACTGCGTCCGGAAATGGTGCCGGCGCTGGCCGGACAGGTCGCGGAGACGGAGCTTGGACCTCGCTCCGTCCTCTCCCATGCCACTCCCCTTTTGGCCAAGGCCTATGGATTGTCATTCGGCGTGGAAAATCCCGTCGGAGGAGGGCCGGGGGGAGGAGAGGTGCAGTTCCGAATCCGGGCTGGCCAGGAGTGATTTTCCCTTCGGATCAGGGGCGATGATGCGCTTTGGCAACTGTTCAACCACACCGGGAGCGGGGCTGGGGTGGCTTGTTCTGGGGCGTGTCATATCCTAATGGCCGAACCTAACCGAAAAGAGGTAATGTTCCCCTTGCCAAAGCCATGTCCGACAGGCCATCAATTCCCACATGACACAACGATTCTAACCGAATTCCGACACTCTTCATTGGCCGACGGTCGGCCGGGCGCGTACAAGGGCTCTTCACCGGACTGAAGACCGGCGTATGACGCGGAAACTGGGATTTCCCGAAACGGGGCGTGGACCATGGATGATCTGCTGAGTGAATTCCTCACTGAGACCAATGAGAACCTCGCCGTCCTCGACGTCGAGCTGGTGAAGCTGGAGCAGAACCCCAACGATCCGGGGCTGTTGTCGAACATCTTCCGTCTGGTTCACACCATCAAGGGCACCTGCGGCTTCCTGGGGCTGCCCCGGCTGGAATCGGTGGCGCATGCCGGCGAGAACGTGCTGGGCAAGTTCCGCGACGGCGAGCTGCATGTTTCCCCCTACGCCGTGTCGCTGATCCTCGAATCGCTGGACACGATCAAGGGCATCCTTTCCGTTCTGGAAGCGACCGAGGCGGAGCCGCCGGGTGGTGATCAGGACCTGATCGACCGGCTGAATGCCATGGCCGAGGGCAAGGAAGTGCCGAAGGCCGGCGCCGCCGCCGCGCCGGCCCCGGTGGCTGCCGCGCCGGTAAACGACCCCGAAGAGCTGTTCACGCCTGTCCCGGCGCACCTGACGCATACGCTGGCCCCCGCCGCCCCCCCGCCGCCGCCGCCGCCGACCCCGGCCCCTGTGGCCAAGGTGGAAGCGCCGGCCCCCGTGGTCGAGGCTGCCCCCCCCCCGCCGCCTCCCCCGCCGCCCCGCACCGAGCCGCATGACGATGTGCGCGGCGAGTCCAAGGAAAGCGCGCTGGCCCAGCAGACAATCCGCGTGCATGTGGACCTGCTGGAAAACCTGATGACCATGGTTTCCGAGCTGGTGCTGACCCGTAACCAGCTGTTGCAGATCCTGCGCTCGCAGAAGGACAGCGAGTTTGCGGCCCCCTTGCAGCGCCTGAACCATGTGACGTCGGAGCTGCAGGAAGGCGTCATGAAGACGCGCATGCAGCCCATCGGCAATGCTTGGGCCAAGCTGCCGCGCCTGGTTCGCGATCTCAGCCACGAACTTCACAAGAAGATTGAGCTGCAGATGCTGGGTGCCGAGACGGAACTGGACCGTCAGGTCCTGGAACTGATCAAGGACCCGCTGACCCACATGGTCCGCAATTCCGGCGACCATGGTCTGGAAATCCCCGCCGACCGCGTTGCCGCCGGCAAGTCGGAAACGGGCCGCATCACCCTGAACGCCTATCACGAGGGCGGTCACATCATCATCGAGATCGCGGACGATGGCCGCGGTCTCGCGCTCTCCAAGATCAAGGCCAAGATTATCCAGAACGGTCTGGCGACCGAGTCGGAACTGGCCCAGATGGCGGATCAGCAGATCCAGCAGTTCATCTTCAAGCCTGGCTTCTCCACCGCCGCCAAGGTTACGTCCGTGTCGGGCCGTGGCGTGGGCATGGATGTGGTGAAGACCAACATCGAGAAGATTGGCGGCACCATTGAGATGCGGTCGGTCGAAGGCCGTGGCACGACCTTCACTATCAAGATCCCGCTGACCCTGGCCATCGTCTCGGCCCTGATTGTCGAGTGCGCGTCTGAACGCTTCGCCGTCCCGCAGATCAGCGTCATCGAGCTGGTGCGCGCCGCCAGCGACAGCGAGCACAAGATCGAGCGGATCAACGGCGCCCCGGTTCTGCGCCTGCGCAACCGCCTGCTGCCGCTGGTCAGCCTGCAGAACCTGCTGAAGCTGGGCGTTGCAGACGATGACGACAAGCGCGAGACGTTCATCGTTGTCAGCCAGGTCGGCAACTACACGTTCGGTATCATCGTCGACCGCGTCTTCGATACCGAAGAAATCGTGGTGAAGCCGGTGGCACCGATCCTGCGCCATATCGAGCTGTTCTCCGGCAACACGATCCTGGGCGATGGCTCGGTGATCATGATCCTGGACCCCAACGGCATTGCCACGGCGTCTGGCTCCATGGGCGGCAGTGCCGACAATGCCCAGACCGCCGCGCAGGAAGTGGCGAAGTCCGCCCGCCGCGAGGACGACAAGATGGCCCTGCTGCTGTTCAGTGCCGGGGATGGCGGTCCGAAGGCCGTGCCGCTGTCGTTGGTCGCCCGCCTGGAGGATGTCGATCTCAATCTGGTCGAACTGTCCAACGGCGAGCCGGTGGTGCAGTACCGTGGCAAGCTCATGCCGCTGGTGCCGATCGACCCGAACTGGAAGATCACCCGCGACAAGCGCCAGCCCGTGGTGGTGTTCGCCGATGGCGACCGGTCCATGGGTCTGGTCGTGGACGAGATCGTCGACATCGTCGAGGATCGCCTGCAGGTCGAGCTGGGGACGGAACGTCAGGGCTTCCTGGGCTCCGCCATCATCGCCAACAAGGCGACCGACGTCATCGATGCCGGCTTCTACCTGACCCGGGCCTTCAGGGACTGGTTCGGTAACGCCCATGAAAGCTTCGAGGATGAGCGCCAGCATCGCGTGCTGCTGGTCGATGACAGCCCGTTCTTCCGCAACCTGCTGACGCCGTTGCTGACCGTTTCCGGTTACGACGTCACGGCTGTCGAAAGTGCCGACGAGGCGCTGGCGCTCAGCGAGTCGGGTGAAGATTTCGATGTTATCGTCTCCGACATTGAAATGCCGGGCATGAGCGGTCTGGATTTTGCCCAGGCGGTCCGTGCGTCGGCCCGCTGGTCCGGGACGCCGATGGTGGCCCTGTCCAGCCATGCCGCCCCGCGCGATCTGGAGCGTGGCCGTCAGGCCGGCTTCAATGATTACGTTGCCAAGTTCGACCGTGAGGCTCTCCTCCTCACCCTGCAGCAGACCATTGCCGAGAAAGGTGCCGCATGAGTGCCCGTCTCCCCGCCGTTAAAAAGGCTGGTTCCCAGGAAATCGCCACCGTGAAGAACGAGGATTTCGTCACGGCGACTATCGCGAACCAGCTGTTCGGCATCCCGGTGCTGCAGGTCCAGGACGTCCTGGGTCCGCAGAAGATCACCCGCATTCCGCTGGCCCCGCCAGAGGTTGCCGGTTCGCTGAACCTGCGCGGTCGCATCGTTACCGCCATTGATGTGCGTCTGCGTCTGGGCCTTCCGCCCCGTCCGGCCGATGGCAAGCCGGTGATGAGCATCGTGGTGGACCATAAGGGGGAGTTGTATTCCCTGATGGTCGACAATGTCGGTGAGGTGCTTTCGCTGTCCTCGGATGACTTCGAACGTCATCCGGCAACCCTTGATCCGCGCTGGCGGGAGATCTCCACAGGTATTTATCGCCTGAAAGAGAACCTGCTCGTCGTTCTCGATGTCTCAAAGCTGCTGAACTTTGCTAACATCGAAGCGGCCTAACCCGCTCCCGGCAATCGAGGTCCGTTGATGAAGTCCTGTCTGGTCGTCGATGACAGCCGCGTTGTCCGCAAGGTAGCGCGCAAGATTCTGGAAGAACTCAGCTTCTCCTGTGATGAGGCGGAGGATGGCAAGCAGGCCATGGAATATTGCGCCAAGCGGATGCCTGACGCGATCCTGCTGGACTGGAACATGCCGGTGATGACCGGCATCGAGTTCCTGCGCCGGCTGCGCAAGATGACGGGCGGGGATACCCCCAGGGTCGTTTTCTGCACTACGGAAAACGATCTCGCCCATATCCAGGAAGCCCTGTCGGCCGGTGCGAATGAGTACATCATGAAGCCGTTCGACAGCGACATCATCCAAACCAAGTTCCAGCAGGTCGGCCTCCTCTGAGGCTGTCCGGGATTGCAGGCAATGAACGAGCTTCCCGGAAAGACGGCGCCGGCCACGGCACCGACCGGAACAGAGCCCTACCGGGTCATGGTGGTGGATGACAGTGCCGTCATCCGCGGCCTGCTGACCCGTTCGCTGGAGGGTGACCCGGAGGTTAAGGTGGTCGCCTCCGTCGCCAATGGGCAGATGGCGATCAATACGCTTCAGCGGCAGACCATCGACGTCATCGTGCTGGATATTGAGATGCCGGTGCTGGACGGGCTGTCGGCCCTGCCGCACCTGCTGAATGTCGATCCGCACGTCAAGATCGTCATGGCATCGACCCTGACCGCCAAGAACGCGGATATCAGCCTGCGCGCGCTGAAGGCCGGTGCGGCGGATTACATCCCCAAGCCGTCATCCACACGCGAACTGACCAGCGCTGATGATTTCAAACGGGAACTGACGGAAAAGGTGAAGGCCCTGGGCATGGCCGCGCGCAAGGCCGACCCGCGCAAGGGTCAGGCTGCTGCGGCCCCGGCCACGCCGGGCGCGTCGCCCATGCCGCGCCCGGCGCCCGTCGGCAATGTCGCGCCGACCACCAGCTTCACGTTGGCCACGCCCATCCGGCCCAAGCCGGAGCCGGGGCCGGTCACGCTGCGTCCGCTGCCGGATTTCCGGCCCGACATCCTGGCCATCGGCAGTTCGACGGGGGGGCCGCAGGCCCTGTTTGAAGTGCTGAGCCATCTGAAGGATGTGAAGCAGCCGATCCTGATCACCCAGCACATGCCCGCCACCTTCACCACCATCCTGGCCGAGCACATCACCCGCCAATGCGGCGTGCAGTGCGCGGAGGCCAAGGAAGGCGAAGTGATTGTGGGTGGCCGCGCCTATGTGGCACCAGGTGATTTCCATATGCTGGTGGTTCAGAAGAACGGGCAGAATTGTCTGACCCTGACCAAGGACCCGCCGGAGAATTTCTGCCGTCCCGCCGTGGACCCGATGTTGCGCAGCATCGTCCGGGCCTATGGCAAGCGGGTGTTGGTGACCATTCTGACCGGCATGGGGCATGACGGGCAGCGTGGTTCCGAAGTGGTTGTCCAGGCCGGTGGTGCCGTGCTGGGCCAGGATGAACCTTCCTCGGTGGTGTGGGGCATGCCGGGGGCGGTGGCGAACGCGGGGCTGTGCAGTGCCGTCTTGCCATTGAAGGAAATCGGGCCTTACATTCGTAAGATCGCA
The DNA here is from genome assembly GCF_057809555.1 of Niveispirillum sp. FG156. Classification (NCBI taxonomy): domain Bacteria; kingdom Pseudomonadati; phylum Pseudomonadota; class Alphaproteobacteria; order Rhodospirillales; family Azospirillaceae; genus Niveispirillum; species Niveispirillum sp. FG156. The sequence continues at coordinate 40,268 of NZ_JBMDKE010000026.1, forward strand.
TTGAGGCAGGCAGCATGAAGGTCGAAGATTTCGATATGTTCTGCACCCTGCTGAGGCAGCGGTCGGGTCTGGTCCTGACCCCCGACAAGGCCTATCTGCTGGAAAGCCGGTTGATGCCGGTTGCCCGCAAATGGAGTCTGAAAGGGCTGGATGAACTGGCCGCCGCTGTGCGCAGCAAGCGGGATGAGGCGTTGCTCCGCGACATCACGGAGGCAATGACCACGAACGAAAGTTCGTTCTTCCGCGACCAAAAGCCATTTGACCAGTTCAAGGCGGTGGTGCTGCCGGCGTTGCTGGCCAGCCGTGCCGCCAAGCGGACCATCCGCATCTGGTCCGCCGCCTGCTCGTCCGGCCAGGAAGCCTATTCGCTTTCCATGCTGCTGAACGAGGAAGGGGCGAAGCTGGCCGGTTGGCGGATCGAGATCATCGGCACCGACCTGTCGGGCGAAATGGTCAACAAGGCCAAGGCCGGTCTCTACACCCAGTTCGAGGTGCAGCGCGGCCTGCCCATCACCCATCTGGTGAAGTATTTCAAGCAGGTGGGCGACAAGTGGCAGCTGAATGACGAGATCCGCAACAAGGTTCAGTTCCGCGAATACAACCTGCTGACCGACCTGACCCCGCTGGGCCAGTTCGATGTCATCTTCTGCCGTAACGTCCTGATCTATTTTGATCAGCCGACCAAGGGCAAGGTGCTGGAATCCATGGCCAAGCTGCTGCCGCCGGATGGCGTGCTTTACCTTGGCGGTGCTGAAACGGTGCTGGGCATCACGGAAAAGTTCAAGCCGATGGAAGGCCAGCGCGGCCTTTACATCCTGGCCAAGTAGCATGCCGGACCTCCGCGCCCTGGTGGAAGACGAACTTGTCTCCTATCGCCGGGCGCGGGCTGGCGGGGATGTCGCCACCGCATGGGCAGCGTTGGAGCGTGCCCATATCCTGGGCCAGATGGATTGGTGGCAGCACGCCCGCGTGCATCTGCTGATGCTAAATCTGGGGCTGTCCACGGGTGACTGGCGGGAAATCAGGGGACAATTGTTCCGGCTTGTCCTTGCCGTACCCGGCTCCGTCACGGGGAAGGCACCGCTTGGAAACAGCGGTCGCTCCAATATCTCCGCCTTCCTGCCACAGCCGATTGCGCCCGATCTGGCCGCGAAGCTGAATGGCCGCCCATCCCAGTAAGGCCGATCCTATCCCCCTGCGCGCATTCCTTCGCCGCTGCAATTTGTTAGGCTGGTAAAGGTTAATCCTTTCAGGCCTTCCGCAACGGTTCATCCCATGCGCCGGCATTTTATGCTGCCCCTGATCTGCATGCTGTTTCTGTCCTGTGCCCTCACGGCGCGGGCGGAAAAGGTGCGGTTCGGCCTGCGGGAGGCGGCACCCCTGGTGGAAACGGCGCCGGACGGGAAACTGCGCGGGGTGGAGTATGAGCTGCTATCCGTCATCTTCACCGCCGCTGGGATGGAGATGGAGCCCTATATCGGTTCCAATGCCCGTCTGGCACTGGCGGCGGGGGAGGGGACGATCGATGGCTTCGCGCCTGTGGTGGGTTCGCCGCCGGACGGACTGACCCTGACCGACAGCTACATCACCTATCGCAACGTGGCGATCACCCTGATATCGCGCAGTATCCAGCTTGAAACCCCCGGCGATCTTAAGGGGCTGCGGGTGCTGGCCTTTCAGCGGGCGTCCAAGGTGCTGGGCACTGAATTTGCCGCAGCCGTGGCACAGTCGGAGGATTACCGGGAGGAGCCCGTGCAGGCCCTGCAGGCCAAGGGGCTGCTCTTTGGTCGCTATGATGTGCTGATTGGCGAGTCGCGGGTGCTGCAATATCATATCGGGCAGGTGCTGGCGGCGGGTGGTGATCCTGTCCGCAGCCTGCCAATTGTGGAGCACCGGCTGTTCCCGCCCAACCTTTATTGTGCCGCTTTCCGCGACCCGGCCCTGGTGGCCCGGTTCAACGACGCGCTGCGCCGGGTAAAGACCGACGGCACCTATGACGCCATCATGGCGCGTTACGACGCCACGCAGTAGGCGCGATCGACCCGTACGGCGCGGACGCGGTTGATGATGGACCAACCGTTGGACAGTTCACCCACCGGCGCCACCGTCCAGTCCCACTCCATTTCCCCTGCCGGCAGGTCGGCCCCAAACAGAGGGTCCTCCATCTCCGTCACCCGTCCATCAGGATCGATGACCCGCCGCTGTACATCGCCGATCAGCAGGGTCGGGCAGTCAAATCCGCGCAGATGATCGATATGGGCCCTGATGATGGCGCGGGCATAGGAAGGCAGGTCGGTGCTGGGCCAGCGCTTGTCCACCTGGCGAAGCGGCACCAGCGGTAATTGCGAGATCAGATTGGCGGATACGACCAGCCCGACATCGCCATCATCCTGACAGACGGTACAGGAGGGGGTAGGGGGGGCCTGCGTGCCGTCATTGGCAAGGGCGATTGCCACCCCCGTCAAATCGTAATCCAGCAGTTCGATGGCCGTATGACGGCGGGCCAGTTCGCGTGCGGCAGGGGGGTGGGCGATATCGACCAGCAGCACACGCCGGAACCGTGACAGCAGTTCCGCCATGGGCAGGTCCAGACAAGGGCCAGCGCCTAGGATCACCGCGGTGTTGCGGCCCGCCGGAGCCTCCGCCATGGCGGTCAGGATGCGCCGCCGCGTGCTTTCCTGATGCGGGGCCCACGCGGCGGCGCAACGGGCCGCACGCCCCACGCAGGCAACGGCGGCATAGCGGTATCCCAGCCGAACGAAGGCGGGTGCGCAGCGTGTGCGCAGGCTGATCAGGAACTCGCGAAGCATCGCCACCCGGCGCCAATGAAAAAGGTCCGCTCCGGACAACCGGAACGGACCCGTCCATAGCACAGACAACCGTACAGGCTGTATCCCTTACTTCACAGCAGCCGTCTGAATACGCTGGCGCAGCGCCTCCAGCAGGGCTTCGAACTTGCCGCCATTGCTTTCGATCAGGCTGGCGAATTCCGACCGCTGGGTCACGCTCATCGACACGTTTTCCACGATCACGTCGATGATCTTGGAGCTTCCATCCTTGGAGCGGACGCGCCAGGACACGTTCACGGGCGGCTGGCCATTGGGGCGCAGCACCTGCGAACTGACGACGGCGTCATTATCGCCCGAGGCTTGAGCCCCACCGACCTTGAACTTCTCTCCCGCATACTGGCTGAAGCGTTCGGCATAGACCTCCACGATCATCTGCTCGAACAGGGTCTGGTATTCCTTCTTCTGGGCGTCGGTGGCGACGTTCCAGTAACGGCCCAGCACGAAGCGGCTGATCGTGTTGATGTCGAAATTCTGGTTCAGCAGGTCGCGGAACACGGCCTTCGCCTGATCCTTGCTGACCTTCGGGTCGGCCAGGGTGGCAATGGCCTTGTCGCCCAGCCCCTGCACGAAGTCGGCGGAGGCCTGGCCCTTGGCGGCCTGGGCCTGCACGGCGGTTGGGGCCAGAACCGGCACCGCGACGGCGGCCACACCGGCCAGCATCCAGAATGCGGCAGCGGCCAGCGGCGAACGGCGGTTTTGGGTCTGCATGGTCACGTCATCATTCCTTTTTGCACTGGCGTCATCATTTCCGGTGGCCGGGCCATCGGCAGTGACGCGCATCACGTCCGGTTATCCATGGCATTAACCATTTGTCATGCTCATGAATAGCCGGCAATTGCGTCCGATCTGCGGCGCAAAAGCCATATCGCGATGGCATTGTCGTTGTGAACCGCGTTCGGCGCGGGGCCGATACGTTCGCCGCGCCGGATCGGGCCTTGCGCAGACATAAAGATATCTTTATATCTTGATCCGAACGAGGGGCGGGTCAGATCGCATGGAATTCCTATTGAATGCGCTGAAGGCGGCGGCGGAGCCGACACGGTTACGGCTGCTGTCGCTGTGCGCCCATGGCGAGCTGACCGTGACGGAGCTTACCCAGATCCTGGGGCAAAGCCAGCCGCGCGTCTCCCGCCACCTGAAGCTTCTGTGCGAGGCGGGGCTGCTGGAGCGGTTCCGTGAGGGTATCTGGGCCTATTACCGGCTGGCCGAACGTGGCCCGGTGGCCGAACTGGCCCGTACCCTGGTCGATGCCATACCCGGCGATGATGAGGGGATGGGCCTGGACCTGGAACGTCTGGACCTGATCAAGCAGGGGCGGCGGCAGGCGGCGGACAAGTATTTCAGCGAGAACGCCGCCCGCTGGCACGAGATGCGCGGCCTGCATGTGCCGGAGGGGGATGTGGAGGCGGCCTTGCTGTCGCTGCTGCCGGCAACGGGTGTAGAGGATCTGCTGGATGTCGGCACCGGTACGGGCCGTATCCTGGAACTGTTCGGGGAGCGGATTTCGCGCGGCCTGGGCGTTGACGCCTCGCGTGAGATGCTGGCCGTTGCCCGCGTCAACCTGGAACAGGCGGGCCTGCGTCATTGTCAGGTGCGGTTGGGCGATATGTATCAACTGTCCCTGGCCGGGCAGAGCCAGGATGCCGTGATCTTCCATCAGGTGCTGCATTATGCTGAGGAGCCCGCTGATGCGCTGGCCGAGGCGGCGCGGGTCCTGCGCCCCGGCGGCACCATGCTGGTGGTCGATTTCGCCCGCCATGATCTTGAATATCTGCGTGAACAGCACGCGCATCGCCGCCTGGGCTTCACCGATGATGAAGTCTCCGGCTGGCTGCGCCGGGCCGGCATGCGCCCCGATCCCGTCGTCACCCTGCCGGGTGATCCCCTTACTGTCTGCATCTGGCGGGCCACCCGCACCGATGCCCCTGCCACGCGGTCCCGTCCGCTGGCCGTCGCCTGAAGGATAGTCCCATGAGCCTGAGCGCCCTGATGGATGCCGCCGCCAATCCGGCCCCGCTGATCACCGCCCCCGGCGACCTGACCGTCAGTTTCGAATTCTTCCCGCCCAAGACGGAGAAGATGCATGAGAATCTATGGACGGCCATCCGCCGGCTGGCGCCGCTGAACCCGGCCTTCATGTCGGTCACCTATGGCGCCGGTGGATCGACGCGCGAACGCACCCACGCCACCGTGACGGGCATCCAGGCCGAAACCGGCATCCCGGCGGCAGCCCACCTGACCTGTGTGGCAGCGACCAAGGAAGAGATCGACGAGATCGCGCGCAACTACTGGGACGCCGGCATCCGCCATATCGTGGCCCTGCGCGGTGATCCGCCGCCGCGTGCCGACGGTACCGGCGGCCTGGGCGGACGCGGGTATGAACCGCATCCCGGCGGTTATGCCTATGCCGCCGATTTGGTGGCCGGCCTTCGCCGCATCGGCGATTTCGACATTTCCGTCGCCTGTTTCCCGGAAGTGCATCCGGAAGCACCCAGCGCCCAGGTCGATCTGGACAATCTGAAGCGCAAGGTCGATGCCGGGGCCAACCGCGCCATCAGCCAGTTCTTCTTCGATGTCGACGCCTTCCTGCGCTTCCGCGACAAGGCCGCAGCATCCGGCATCCATGTACCCATGGTGCCGGGCATCCTGCCGATCCTGAATTTCACCAAGGCGGCGGAGATGGGGGAGAAGTGCAACACCGCCATCCCCGCCTGGATGCGCGACCTGTTCGACGGACTGGATGAGGCGCCGGAGACCCGGCATCTGGTGGCGGCGACCGTTGCTATCGAACAGTGCCGCTATCTGGAAAAGCATGGGGTGAAGCAGTTCCACTTCTACACCATGAACCGCGCCGACCTGACGGTTGCCATCTGCCACATGCTGGGTGTGCGGGCGGCCAAGGGGTGAGCGGCTTTTCGCCGTTTTTGCCCTCACCCTCCCAAACGCTGACGCGTTCGGGCCCCTCCCTCTCCCGCCCAAGCGGGCGAGGGACGAAATTGAATGAAGGGGGACATAAGGGTTGATCGAAGTGGGATAAGCCGGGATTAACTCGGACGTGGTGGGATAAAGCGTGGATTTCTGTGGCTTACGGGGTGGTTTCGGTATCGTAAGCCGCAGACGGGTAGGTTTGATCGAAAAACGGCAAATTGGCCTTTTGGGACATTGTATTTGATCGTTGAGCCGAATTTCAAACGGCGTCGTTCAAAGAACGTTCGAAAGGCGTTCAGAGTGTTGTTCGGGCAAGAAAAAATGGTGATGGCGAAACTACGTTCGTAGTTTGGATTTCCGACCCAAAGTTCACGTCACCAATGTAGTAATAATGGTCTAAGGTGACCAAACGATCAGCCCTATACAATGTTGGTCACTGTTATGAAATATCAACATGTTAAGGTAATTTTCTAGTTTCGATCAAAATTAAAAACAGTGACCTGTGTACTGTTATTTTCTGTTCTCATCGAAACTAGTTTCCACCATATTTCAAGCGCAATATCCCCGAAAAGAAGGTGCAGGCTATGATGAATAGGTTGCACCTTTAGGCGCACCCTATGAGGCGTGTTGCTTCTTGATATTAAGTCATTGAAAATACGTTAACCTCCACCTACGAACGGAACTAAAACTATTTAGGTAAGATGCAAGTCAACGTCCATGTTTAATAAAATATCACGGACACCACCGTCTAAGTTATAGACCTATGTCCGACTTGTGGTAAGTCGATGAAATTGAATCAAAAGCTACCTACGTTCGGAGATAATTCGAGACGATTAAGTCGGACGCACTGTCATTCGATTTCCAGGCCCGCGCATGAAAAAAGGGCGGGGTAATCGCCCCGCCCCTTTCTGTCTGAATAGCCGAAACTTGTTTCAACCTACCAGCATCTTCAGCGACCTCAACACAGCCTCCGCTTCCTCTGCCGTTGGCACTGTCACACCGGCGGGCAACATGCTGGGCAGGTCTTCCAATGCCGTCGTCAGGTCAAGGCTGCCGCTGCTGCGAACGACACGCAGCAGCGGCAGCACCCAAGCCGGCACCGCGTCGGAACGAGGCGCGGCGGCAAGCGGAGCGGTGGTCGGCGTGCTGTCCTTAGGTGCGGGGGAGCCGAACTGGACGCGGTGCATCATGTCTGTGAAGGCCCGGTGCGGCAGGGCCGAATAGTGGTACTCATGCCGGCTGCCACCCTGGCACGGGATTTCCCGATGCAGCCATGACCGTTCGCGCGCAAGCCGCGTGATGGCGTTGCGGTGGGTGGGCAATTCAGCCAGGCGGTACGACGCCAGTTCAGCAGCCGTGAACCATTCCTTCAGCCGGGCACCCTGTCCCAGCAGTTGAAGGGTGGCCGTGTCGAGGAAGGCGAGCCGGCGGCGCAATGCCTCATATTCCCGCGCTGACACCGTGACCGTCAGCGGGAGCGTGTCTTCTGTCATGATCCTGTCCCTTGAAATGAAAAGGGGCGAACCGTCAGGCTCGCCCCTTTTTCCTATCTGGCTGTTTCAGCCTGCCATCTGGCGGACTAATTCCCGTGCCCGGTCATCAATGGACGGGGCCGGCTCGATCAGGGACGGCGCGGCGGGACTGGTTTCGATCCTGGCCAGCACGTCGGACAGGGACGCGCTCAAGTTCCGCATCATCACCTGCATCCCCTCAAGGCAGGTCCGACCGATATCGACCGGGGCAACCGCCATCGCATCCAGGGAGACGCGGTAGAATTCCACGATGCGGATGCAGTCGTTAAGGGTGTCAACCGGATGCAAGTCCGGCCACCCGGCTTGCTCGGGTGAGCGAGATTGGCTATGTGAGGGATCAGCCTTGTGCATGGAAGATAACTCCTTGCTCGGGGTTAGGCCGGGCGGGGTGTTGGCGCACTCCGTCCGGCTGCTTTGAGTTTGCACAAGTTGACCAAGTTTACCGCCGCCGTCAAGGTGACTTGCACAAGTGGCGCAAACTTTCTATGGTGCATCTCATGGAACCTGAACTCAAAGATGTCCGCCTGCCGCTTATGGTGACGCCCTCTGAACAGAGGGCTATAGATGATTGGCGCTTTGAGAACCGTATCAGCACAAGGGCCGAAGCTATCCGGCGGTTGATCCAACTTGGGTTGGAGGCTGCCAAGGCTGGGCGGAAGCCACCGGAATAACCGGTTTAGCCACAGCAAAATAGAAAGGGGCGGAACGCAAGTTCCGCCCCTTGTCATTTCAAGTTTATCGCCGCCAGCGGAACGGGTATCGCCGATACCAGTTACAATGACGAAACCCGTATCGGCGTGTTCTTATTAACAATAAGAATGATGCCACGGGGTTGGTCAATGAAGAAATTTCAATCATCTTCCGTCTTAACTCTCATTGCTTCGGAGATTTCTGAAGAATGCGCCCAGATGATTTTGGAGAATTTTCGAGGCATAAGCATATATGTTCCGCGCCAAGATTTTAATGACCATCAAATTCTCAAGGCTGTTGGCAGGGAGTATTTTGACAAACTGCGCAATTTGATTGGTGGAGAGCATTTGGAGGTTCCAACGCTTTTCTATGAAAGGGCCAAGAAGCTCCAAATCCTGCAAACCCCCGGCAGAACGCGCGATATCGCGTTTCAATTCAGTGTGACGGAAGCCTACGTTCGAAGAGTGCGCAATGAAGCCCGCGCGGATTTCAGCTTTTCTGACAACCTTCTTCGTATCGCTCGTTCTCCGTACAGCGACGATGAAGTCGTCTCACGGCTGTTCTTCAAGGGGGATGAAGTCGGGCGCGTCCGCTTCAACCTGCGTGTTTGGCTCTACGTCGGTTCGGACAAGGAATGCGCGAAGCGCTATGGCTACGATCATTCGGCCCTGTTGAAGCTGCGTAACCCGGACTGCCGGGCAACGGAACGCCTGCGGCGGCACATGATCCAGCTTGAACGGGCGGTCGGGGAAAGTCGCGGTCCCGACGACGTGCTTGCTGCGCTGTACCACACCACGGAAGAACGCATCCGGCAGGCCCGTGCCCTCGCCGCAACGCCGTCCGACGATGACGGGGGCGCTGAATGATCCCGTTCTCGAAAAGCCCGATTTTTTCGCCGTGGAATGCCTTCCGGCAGTCGCCGCACCCAACCCACCACCGGGCCGGTTCATCGAGTCGTGAAGCGTTCGAAACGCATTCAGAGGGGACGTGATAATGCACCTTGGAATTCATCACGTCGAATTGCCGGGGGATGGTGTCGTCCCGGAATGGGTGCATCTGGTTCCGGCGGGTTCATTCAACGGGACTGATGGGCGTGGCCCCTTCGCCTTGGGTGACCCGCGAACGGTCATCAACGCATCCATGGGCGAGAACGCCCGTCCGCTGGTCATCGACTATGACCACGCGACCGACCTTGCCGCCCCCGCTGGCGGGGAAGCGCCCGCCGCCGGGTGGATCGTGCAGTTGCAGGCCAGGACGGACGGCATTTGGGGAAAGGTCGAATGGACGCCGCGCGGCCATAAGTCGATTGCCGCCAAGGAATGGCGCTTCATCTCTCCGGTATTCCTCACGCCGCAGAAAGGAAAAGGAACTGTTATCCGCCTGTTGAGAGCGGGTCTGACGAACAATCCGAACTTGACGCAACTCGTCTCCATCAACGGAGTGGAAAAAGTTACCATGCCTGAAGACAATGAACTCTTGCGTGGCCTGATATCGCTGCTCGGACTGTCGGAAAATGCCGATACGGCGGACGTTCTGGCGGCGGTGAAGGCCCTGCGTGACGCCATCATTGAGCCGAACGCTTCGAAGTCGGACCCCGATCCGACGCGCTATGTTCCCATCGGCCTTCTGGAAAGCGCCCTGGCCGAACTGTCGCGGGTCAATACCAGCGTCACTGAAGACAGTGCCAAGGCCGCTGTCAACAGCGCCATCAGCAGCGGACGCCTTGCCCCCTTCCTGAAGGACTGGGCTGTGACCGTTGCCGCCAGTGACCCGAAGCTGTTCGACGGCTTCCTTGACCGGGTGGCTGGTGACGGTCGCGGCTTCATGGGCCTGTTCGGTGGGCCGGTGCGGAAGCCGCCCGGTCTGGAGAAGCCGGAAAGTGCTGAACAGCAACAGATTTACGCCAAACTCGGCGTGCAGGGGGATTGATCCATGATTATCAACAACGGCAATCTGGAGCTTCTTTTCAAGGGCTTCAACAAGGCGTTTGACGCCGGGTTCGGCACTGCCAAGCAGGTGAAGCACAAGGAAGTCGCCTTGATCGTTCCCAGCGATACCGCCGAACAAACCTATGGCTGGCTGGGGCAGTTGCCCAAGATGCGGGAATGGGTTGGCGACCGCATCGTGCATAGCCTGTCCGTCCATGGTTACGCCATCCAGAACCGCAAGTTCGAACTGACGCTGTCCATCGACCGCGACAAGATCGAAGATGATCGGTATGGCGTCTTCGGGCCGCTGTTCCAGGAAATGGGCGTCAGTGTCGCCGAACATCCCGACGAACTGGTCTTCAGTCTTCTGAAAGAAGGCTTCGTCACAACCTGTTGCGACGGGCAGAATTTCTTTGACGCGGAACATCAAGTTCTCGGTGAGGACGGTCAAGAATATGCTGTCAGCAATGTCCAGGCCGGCACCGGTCCCGTATGGTATCTGATGGACTGTTCCCGCCCCATCAAGCCGCTGCTGTTCCAGGAACGCATCAAGCCCAAGTTCACCCGGCTGGAGAAGGACGAGGAAACCAACGTCTTCTACAAGGACGAGTACGTCTATGGCGTGCGTGCCCGCTACAATGCCGGGTTCGGGCTGTGGCAACTGGCCTTTGCCTCGAAAGCCCCGTTGACCGCCGCCAATTACGAGGCCGCCCGCGTCCGCATGGCGGAATTGAAGGGCGATGCGGGCCGCCCGCTGGGGATCGTGCCCGATACTCTGGTCGTTCCGCCCACCCTGGAAGGGGCCGCCATGCGCCTGTTGAACGGCGGGACGCGAGTGGAAGTCGTGACGGTCGGTGAAGGTCTGCAACAGGCTGTCGCCGTCAACAACGAATGGCAGGGCACCGCCAAGCCCATCACGTCCGCCTGGGTGGCCTGATATGGATAGCTCGCTCTCACTCGGCCTTATCATCGGCGCCACCGTTTCCCCAATGCTGGGGAGCGCGGTTGGCACAACGGTAGCCCAGATAGGCCGGGTGGGAGACGCGGCGCTTGGCGTTCAGACCATGCACCAGAATGCCGTGGCAGGCATAGCGCAGGCGCAACGGCAGCTTGGGGAGATCGACAGCTACCGCCAGATGGGCCGGGGCGTTCTGGAAGCGGGACAGGCCCACCGGACCGCGACGGAAGGCGTTGCGGCGACGGCGCGGCAACTGGATCAGGCCCGCACCAAAGCCGAAGAACACCGGCAAGCCTTGGCGAATGTCCGCCGGGAAATCACCAGCGCCAAGACCGCCATGCAGTCCATGGCCGAAGGCGCTTCCGGTCCCGCCGCCGCCGGTCGTGCGCTGGACGATCTGCGCAGGCGCGAAGCCGAACTTGTGCAGCAGGTGAAGGAAGCCGAACGCGCGGAAGCGGCCCATTCCACGGCGCTGGCCCAGTCCCGCACCGCCGTCACCCGTTCCGCCGCCGCCCTGGAAGCCAAGAAACAACGGCTTGCGGCACTGCGGTCGGAACTGGACGCGGCGGGCGTGGATACGAAAGACCTGGCCACCGCGCAAAGGCGCCTGGCTGCCGATCTGGAGGCCGCCGGACGGCAGGCGGATCAGGCCGGGCAGGCCATTGAACGGCTGGGGGCAACGCAGGAACGCGCCTCGGCCATGATGGTTGCCGGGCAGGCGTTCCGAAACAGCGCCATTCAAATCGGCCTGATCGGGGCGACCATGACGGCGGTGACCGGCCCCGCCGTCGAGTTTGAAAGCACCATGGCGGATGTCCGCAAGGTGGTGAACTTCGACAATCCCGGCCAGTTCCAGCAGATGGCGGATGACGTGCTGGGCCTGTCGCGCCGTATCCCCATGGCGGCATCGGGGCTTGGCGACATCATGGCCGCCGCCGGGCAGTCCGGTATTGCCCGCACCGAACTGCTGCGCTTTACCGAAGACGCGGCGAAGATGGGCGTTGCCTTCGACCTTTCGGGCAAGGAAGCCGGTGGGGCGATGACGGGCCTGCGCAGCATCTTCAAGCTGTCGCAGGATGAGGTTGTCGGGCTGGGCGACGCCATCAACCACCTGTCCAACAACATGGACGCGCGTGCCGCCGATATCCTGAACCTGGAGAACCGGGCCGGTTCCATGGGCAAGATGTTTGGTCTGTCCGGGCAACAGGTCGCGGCGCTGGGCGCTACCATGCTGGCGTTGAAGACGCCCCCGGAAGTCGCCGCGACAGGTATCAACGCCCTGTTGGGCAAGCTGGCCACCGCCACCACGCAACCCAAGGAATTCCAACAGGCCCTGCGTGATATCGGCCTTGAAGCCGACACGCTGAAAGACGCCATCGGACGCGATGCGCAGGGGGCCTTGCTGGGCTTCCTGAAAGCCGTGGATGGTGCCGACGACAAGATGACCACCCTGGCGCAGTTGTTCGGCGCGGAATATGCCGACGACATGGCGAAACTGGTGAGTGGCCTGGATATCTATCAGAAATCGCTGGGCATGGTGGGGGACCGCGCCGCCTATGCCGGTTCGATGAACAGGGAGTTCGCCGAACGGTCCAACACCACGGGCAACAACCTGGAAATACTGCAAAACCGGGTCGGGGCCGCCGCCATCAAGATCGGTGACGCACTGTTGCCATCGTTGAACGTAGCCGCCGGGGTGCTGGGCACTGTGGCGGATGGCGTGGCCTTTCTTGCCGATGAGATGCCGTTCCTGACCCAAGCCGTGGTTCTGTCGGGCGGGGCTTTCCTGACCGCGAAAACGGCCATGGCCGGGTATCGCATGGGAAGCATGCTGTTGGCGGGGAACCTGCCCGCTGTCGTGGCGGGCATGGGTGCGCTCACCAGCGCGTCCACTGCGTCCGCTATAGGCAGCGCGGTTGCCGGGCAAGGCTTGATCGGGCAAACGGTCGCCACCAACGCCGCGTCGGCGGGATGGTTGCGGCTGGGCAGCACCATGGCCGCCACCCGCATTCCCATGATGGGCGCGGCCATCACCAGCAGCGTCGGCATGGTGGGCAGCACGCTGACGGCGGTTGCCGGTCGCGCCATTCCCATGGCCATCGGTGGGTTGCGGGCCTTGACGGTCGCCCTCATGACCAATCCGATTGGCCTGTTGGTGGGTGGTGCCGCGCTCGCCATCTACAAGTTTTGGGGGCCGATTTCAGGGTTCGTCGCCGGTGTTTCGGATGGCGTTCAACAGGCGTTGGAACCCCTTGCCCCGGTCTTTTCCGCCATTGGTTCCGCCCTGGCACCCGTGGGCCGGATAGTTGGCAGCGCAGTGGCAGCACTGGGTTCCCTGTTCGAGCCGCTGGACGATGCGGACGGCAGCGCGCGGAATTTCGGTTACAGCGTCGGGACTTATATCGGCGGGGCGGTGACCAGCGTCGTGGACACGGTGGGCGGTGCCTGGAACACGCTGGCGGGCATTCTGGAATGGTCACCGACCGAAACCTTTCAACGCCTCTGGGCACCCGTGGGCGAGTTCTTCCAATCCCTGTTCGGAGGCCTGCGGCAGGACGCGGAACAGTTCATCGGCTGGGTTGGTTCGACCATGGGTTCCCTGTCGGGTCTGGGCAACCTGTTCGGCGGTGACGACAGGGAACAGCCCATGGTGGGGGCCACCGTGGCGGCTCCGAAGGCACCAAGCCTGTTGCAACCGGCGGGCCTTGCCATGGGAAGCACCATGCTCGCCATGGGAGCCGTTGCCGCCCCACCGCCGCCCGTGTTGCTGCCCCCGGTAACGGTGCAGATCAGCACGCCGGAAGCTGTTTCCACGCCTGCGGGTCGGGAACCGGCAACGGCTCCCATAGGGGCAACCGTGATGGAGCGTGCGCCTGTCATTGGGAGCGCGGTGCCGCCGCCACCGTCGCCAAGGCTCATTGCAGTGGCAGGCGATCAGCCAGGGCCGCGCCTCCGCCAGCCCACACCGCAACCCATCGCGCCGCCACGGCCCACAGCCCAATCCGAACCGTCATCACCGCCGGAAGTCGTTCATTCCCGTATTGACCATCGGCAGGAGTTCAACATCAATATCAACGTCACGGGAGCGAGCGACCCTCGTGAGGTGGCGCAACAGGTGATGCGGGAGTTCGATAGGCTGCGGCGTAGTGCCCTAGCCGACATCGCGTGACGATTGGCAGACCGATCAAAAGGTATGTCCCTACCGATCAAAATTTTCGGCGCGCATCATTGAAGCCCCTCGCCCACGAAAGTGGGAGAGGGAGGGGCCCAAGCCTGTCAAGGCTTGGGAGGGTGAGGGCGGATGCCCCCCAGCATCACTCCACCGGTGGCAGATACAGGTCCTTATAGAAACCGCTGGTCTCCACCACCACCGTCACCGGTGTGTCGCCGCGATTGCGGAAATACCAGCCATGGGTGCCGGTGAAGGGGGCCGTGAAGGCACCCTGGGCGCTGTCCAGGTCCTTGGCCTTCCAGTAGCTGGAAAATTCGCCTTCCTTGGCGTTGGGCGGTTCGCCATGCATGTCGAACCGCACCTGCCCGCCGGTGGCTTGCCAGCGAAAGATGAAATGATCGCCCTGCGCCATATGGGCCTTCACCTCCGCCCCCGAATGCGGCGGCAGGATCAGTTCCTGGCGGTCGCTGCGCATGGTGGTGGATTTGGTGATATCCGCCGATGTCGGGGTGCCGGGGGCCACCGGTGCGGCGACGGGCGCGGTGGCTGCCGGTTCCGCCGCCTCACCCCCGCCGCCGGCCAGCCTGGTCAGGCCCAGGGCGCCACCGGCCCCCGTCGGGTCGATCCCATATTCAGCCGGCAGCACGAACAGCGTCAGCACCAGGGCAGATGCCGCCACGGCCCCCAGCCCGGCCCGGAGCAGGGCGCGGGGCGAGGCCTGATAAGGTGTCATACTCATATCGGTCATGGTTGATCCCCCTCAGGCGGATTGGGTGGCGTAGCCGGCCAGCTGATAGCCCACCAGCGTCAGGCCGGCGGCCATCAATGCGCCATTGGCCAGCAGCACCGACCGGTTGAAGCTGCGCGTCGTGCGCCAGGCATTCATGGCGATCAGGATCAGGCACAGGGCCATGAACTGCCCGATCTCCACCCCGACATTGAAGCTGACCAGATTGGCCAGCAGCCCGTCGGGCGAGAGCGACAGTTCCTGAAGCTTGGTCGCCAGACCGAAGCCGTGGAAAAAGCCGAAGATCAGGACGGCAGCCTTGGTATTGGGCTGAAAACCCATCCAGGTTTTGAAGGCCCCCAGATTGTCCAGCGCTTTGTAGACCACCGACAGGCCGATGATGGCGTCGATGATATAGGCATCGGCCCTTATATCGGCCAGCACGCCCAGCAGCAGCGTGGTGGAATGACCGATCGCGAACAGGGTGACGTAGGCAGCGACGTCAGGCAGCCGATAAAGAAAGAAGATCACGCCCACCAGGAACAGCAGATGGTCGTAGCCGGTGACCATGTGCTTGGCCCCTAGATAGATATAGGGGATGACATGCACACCCTGCGCATCCTCGATGAAGGATCGGTCTTCCTCCGACACACCATGCGCCATGGCATGGGGTGCCCAGATCAGCAAGGCCAGAATCACCAGCCAGGGCAGGGCGGCGACAAGAAGGGGGACGGCGCGACCGCCCCCGTTGGTCAATGACAAGGGGAGCCGCCGCATCGTCCGCCCCCGTCACTTGACGGTGAAGGACAGGATGGAGCGGGCCTGGCTGGCCTTGTTGACCACCATCACCGCCACCTTGGCCCCACTGGCCAGCTTCACGCCCGGCGCGTCGAAGCGGTTGCCGGCGGCGGGTGTCAGATTGACCTGACGCTTCCCGCCCGCATCCATGATGGTCATGGTGGCCGTCAGGTCGGCGCTGGCGACGGGTTCATCCTCTTCGCTGACATAGATGCTGGCGGCATCGGCGCCGGCCACCAGTTCGATCAGCGTCTCGCCCGACAGCTGGACGATGCCGCCATGCTTGGGCGTGGTATCGCCATGGGCCAGGACCGTCAGCGGCGTCAGGGTCAGGGTGGCGGCCAGCGTCAGCCGGATCATCGGGTGCTTCATGTGTGAAATCCACTTTCATTGCGCCCTCAGGCGCCGGGCGCCGCCATCCGGCGGCTTGGCTAACGGCGCATGGGCGCCGGGCCGGCAGTCGCCGGCCTCCAATCCACCAAAGGTAAAACCTTCGGCGGATTGGTGTTATTCCGGCGCGTGCGGCAGCACGAAGGACAGGGTCGCCAGATATTCGATATGGTCGATCTGCTTGGGATTGTCCGACGGGCCAACATAGGTGGCGGCCAGCACGTTCAGGCCCTGGTTGCGCACCTTGATGGTGGCGACACCGTCCTTGTCGGTCTTCACCGGCTCCTGATCGGGATCGTTCACGAAATCATGCTTCAGGGCCGCATCCTTGACGGGCTTGCCCTTGTACAGCACGCGCACCTTCAGCGGCTTGCCCATCTCCACGGGCAGGGCCTTGTCCACCGGCACGATCTGGAGAACCTGTTCCGGCAGGGCGGGGATGGGGCTGTTGGGAGTGCCGGTCAGGTGGACGGCATATTTCATGGTGCGTTCGGCGACGACAGCATCGGGCACGGTATCGCGCCCGCCCTTGACCCATTTGCCATCCGGCGTGCGGGACCAGAGGCCATTGTCCATGATGGCGGCCACGGCGACGGTCGGCGCCTCGCTGTCCACCACCACGATGGGGCCGGCGACGCGCAGGGTCGCACCCACGGGCGCCCAGTCGGCGTCATAGCCATAGGTGCCGGTCACCAGACCCAGCCGCTTCACCACGTCCAGGTCGTCGGCGCCGACGCCATAGATCAGGGCCGTCTGCTTGGCCCGCTGCGCGAACCAGATGCCATGGGCCTGTGCCGCCATGCCACCGCCCAGCGCCGTGACGGCAAGGATGGCGGCCACCAGATGCTTCATCCGTTTCATGTTCCCGTATCCCTGTTCTTTGGGGCTTATAGGAACAGCGTGACAGCAGGTGTGCGGATTCCGTCATTGTTGGACGGCCCCTTCACGAAAGCATCCCCCGTATTCCCGGCACGCACAGCATAATAGACCGCACAAAAAGCCCCCGGCCCAGGAGGGGGTGGGCCGGGGGCAGGCAGGGACGCTGGAGTTTCAGGGCCATCAGGCCCCTTTATTTATTGGTGCGGATCAGGGAGCGGGTGTTCTTGCCATATTCGAACGCTGCCATCTGATCCAACTGCGCGGTGGTCAGGTTGCGGACCTGGACATGGTTGTTCCCGGCCAGCATGTCGGCATCGCTGATATCGACAGCGACATTCTTCTCGCCCAGGCCCATGAAGCCGCCGGACGCGATGACCAGCTTTTCGGCGTCGCCGCTGCTGGCATTCAAGATCACATCCTCGACCTCACCCAGTTCCTTGCCGTCGGCACCGATCACGGTGCGGCCCAGCAGGCGCTCGGCAGAGGTGCGGTCGATGCCGGGGCGCGGTTCGGCCAGAATGCTGGGCGGCGTGTCGCGTTCGGGCATGACGGCGGCGGGCGGTTCGCCCACCTGACCCGGTTCTGCGGTCCCCGGAACCGGGGGGACGGGTTCCGTGGTGCCGGGCGGCACTGTCTGGGCCATCGCAGCGGTCCCCAGCAGCAGGGCCGTCAGGGTGGCGGCACCGATCAGTTGCGTGCGCATTGTCTGTTCCTTCCCTTCCGAAGTTGCTCAAGGGCACACCGGGATTGATCCCGGACCCATGCCAGAACAACGGCAGACGAAGGTGAAGGTTGCAGAGGGCGCTTGTGACCTTTGGCCGGATGTGATCAGAGCTGCCGGAGATTGCGAAGCCCATGATTTGCCTCCCCGGCGAAGGCCGGGGCCCAGGGGCCAAGCGCCCGACCTTGGTGCTGCGGATCGCGAGGTCTGTGGAAAAGTTGAAGCCTTTGGCCCCTGGGCCCCGGCCTTCGCCGGGGAGGTAAATGGGGTACCTGCTACAATGCCAATATCCTATACGCCGCCGGCGGCCCCGCGCAGCTGATCGGCGATCTGGGCCAGACGCGTGCCCAGATCGCGGGCGGCGTTGGCGCTGGCATTCTCGCTCTGGCGGGACGACGAACGCAGAATGTCGATGGCCCGCGACAGGTCCACCGACAGACCATCCAGACGCAGCACACGCTCGCGCAGGTTCTGCGTCAGTTCCGACACGATGGACAGGTCGGTACGCTCCCGTCCCCGCGTTTCTTCCAGAACGGCACGCACGCTATCGGTCGTGCTGTCCAGTCGGTCGCCCAGCCGGTCGATACCGTCCAGGCGGGATTTCAGCGCGTTGGCGATGGCCAGAAGATCGGCATTCTCCCGCTCCCGCCCGGCATTGTCAGAGGCGGCCAGGGCGTGCAGCGCCTCTGTGGCGGCGGCAAGGCCGCCGGCCATGCCCTCGATATTCAGGATGCGCTGCTGAAGCTTGTCGACCAGACCCATGGCCTGATCCACGGCCACCTTCTCGCGGTTGTCGGCACTGGCCACCAGGGCATGCACCGCCTCGATGGCGGCGCGCAGGCCACCTGTCAGGTCGATCAGGGCCTGCGGGGTATTGTCCCGGTCGCGCTGGGCGTCCAGATCGGCGGCCACATCCTTCATGTCGGCCAGCAGCCGTTCCTGCTGCCCCACGGTGCGCGACAGGGTGGTGGTGGCGATATGCGCCTCCGATGACAGGGCCTTGGTTTCCTGACGCAGGTCGGAGGTGAGGTCGCGCAGGCGGGCGGTGGCGTCATCGACGCCGCCTGTCAGGCTCTGCGCCAGACGGCCCGCCGTCTCCCCGATCTCCTTCACCCGGTCGCCGATCTGCGTGGCGCTGCCGCGCATGCGGGTCAGAAGGTCGGCAATGGCCTCGTGCTGGCCCGGCTCCACCCTACGGCGCTCAAACTCCTGCCGCAGCCCGTCGCTGGTCAGGCGCAGGGCATCGACGGCGTCGGCCATGCTGTCGGCCCGGTCGGACACATCGGCCATCAGGCTGGAGAATCGGAACTGGATATCCTGGAACTGGTCGGCCAGCGGTTCCAGCTTGCCGCGCGTCATGTCCTCGGCGATCTCCGCCGATTGCTGCAGGGTGGTGCGGGCATGGTTCATGCCGTCCAGCGCCGTTTCCAGCTTGTAGCTGATCTCCGACGAGCGGTCGTCCAGAAGGTCGGCGGCGCGCGAAACCTGGTGCCCGGCATCTTCCAGGCGGGCAGCGGCCTTTTCCGTCGCCTCGTCAAAGCGGTTGGTGACGCTGCCCAGGGTGGCGTAGAGCGCCTTCTCGCCCTCTTCCATGCTGTCGGCGGCCCGCGTGATGCGCGAACCGGTCTGATCGACGGTGCTGGCCAGCAGGTCGCCCGAGGCGCGCAGCAGCTTCACCGCCGACAGCAGGCCTTGCTGCGCCTCTTCCATGGAATGCGACAGGGCCTTGGCGGCGTCGCGGGCTTCCACGGTGGCCAGACGGATGTCGCTGTCGCTTTCCGACAGGCTGCCCAGGGTTTCGATGACCTTGGTTTCGGTCTTGGCGGCAGTGTCGGCCAGATGGTCGGCATTGGCGCGCAGGGCGTCGATAATGTCATCCAGGCCGACCTGGCCATCACCGCTGTCAAAGGCGCGGACCTGCGCCACGGCATGGCCCAGCATCTCCGTGGCCTGCCGGATTTCGCGGTTGCTTTCCGTCACGGTGCGCACGGCGGCGGAACAGAGCTGGTTCACCTGGCCCAGCGTGTCATTCAGCTGCTGCTTGGTATCGCCCACGATGCGGCTGACATCATTGCCCAGCATGGCCAGTGACCCGCCGGCCCCACGCAGGCGCGCCGTCAGCGCCTCGAACAGGTCGGCATAGTCGCCTTCGAACTTCAGACGCAGGCGCCCATCTTCGGTCGCGACGGAGATGTCGGGGATTTCGGCGGCCTGCTTGCGGAAGCCATCGATGGCGCGGGCCAGATCCCCGAACTCATCCTCCCGCTCCGCCCCCCAGACGGGCGCGCGCCAGTCGCCGCGCGCCACACCATTCACGGCCCCCGTGAGTTCGCGCAGGGGCCGCAGCACGCGCGCGCCCATCAGCGACAGGAAGGCGAACAGCGTGCCCACCAGCACCAGAACGGCGGCCCCGCCCAGCCACAGGCCACGAGTCGCAACCTCTTCCAGCCGCGCCAGCTCCACCGCATGCAGCCCGCGGGAGCGCTGATCGATGCGGTCGGCCAGGGCGGCATAACGGGTCAGCAGGATGATGGGTGTGGTCTGGCCCAGGGCGGCGGGGCCGCTATTGGCCGATTCCAGGGCGCGGCGGGCACCATCCAGCAACCGCTTCAGATCGGCGGCCAGTTCCAGTTCCTGTGGCGTCAGGCGCTTGCCCTGCAAGCCGCGAAGGGCTTGATCGGCGGCTTCCAGGCTGGTGCGCATTTCGGCCCGCGCCTCGGCATTGCCGGTTTCCGCGAACTGCGCCAGCGCCGACAGGAAGCCGCCATGGCCCATGCGGTCCTGAAAATCGATCAGCAGTCTGGTCTTGGCCAGCTGGTCGCCCGGCACTTCCATGCTGCCGGACTGCACCTGGAACTGTGCCATCTGAAAGGTGGCGCCGGCCGCCAGCCCGCCGACAATCAGCGTCGCGCCAAGGGCAACGGCGGTGCTGAGATTGCGCAGCGACGACAGCCGCGATCCCGTGCCCCGCTCCATATTGCCTCCCCGCCGCTTCATATTGGGTCAATCGCGGCAGAGACTAACCAATTCTTGTGCCAACTTCATCCATTCGTTGGCATATCGCCTTCCGTTCGGGGCAGATTGATCCAGGAAGGCGGCATCGGCGCCAATGTCGCCCCACCGCACAGCAGCGGAACCTCCCCCGTCAGGGCATCCAGCCGGAGTAGGGCCAGGGCCAGATCATCGCGACCCGAGCGGATTTCGCCGACATCCGCGCCATTGCGGGTAACGATGGTTCCCGCGTCGGGCAGGGGGCCGGTCACCCGCACCGGCAGCAGCCGCTTTTTCACCAGCCCGCGATATTTCGTGCGTGCCGTCAACTCCTGCCCCACATAGCAGCCCTTGTTCCAGGCCACGCCCGACAGCTCGTCAAAGCCATTATCCAGCAGGATCGACTTCTCCGGCATCAGGTCGCGGCTGCTGTCCGGGATGCCCAGGCTTAGGCGCGCGCGGTCCCAATCGGCAAAATCACCTGTGGCCGCCGTGTCGGCGGGCAGGATGATGCGGTGGCCCAGGCCGGCCAGACGCGGATCGACGATCTGCCAGCCGCCCTCCACCCTTGTCACCGTTCCACGCTCTGCCTGTGCCGCATCCAGGCGGGCGAAGATGGCGAACTGTCCCGTCAGGTCGGTCAGGTCCACCTTGGCCCGCAGGCGGAACATGCGCAGGCGGCGGGTCAGATCATCCCGCCGCCCCGCCTCCACATCCAGAAGCAGCCGGTCCCCATCGGCCAGGATGATGAAATCATGCAGATATTTTCCCTGCGCCGTCAGCAGTGCGGACCAGACGGCCTTGCCCTCCAGGTTCGCGACATCATTGGTCACCAGCCCCTGCAGGAAGCTGATACGGTCATCGCCGCCGACGGCGATGAGGGTGCGGTTGGACAGCGGGATCAGCGGCAGATCGGCCATGATGGTGGTTCGTTCCGGGAACGGTTGGCGGTCAGGCCCACCATATAGGCATGGGTGCGGCAATTCGTAGAGCGGATTGCGCTTCGCTTCTGCCGGGCGCCGGTTTATGCAGTTGTGTAAGGGGCGCTGCGGACTTTGGGCAGGGACGGCGCATCATGGCGATGGCACAGGACGGGCAGGACCCGGCCTTCACTTCGATCTTCATCTTTTTCGGCGTTCTGATCATGGCGGTGTTCGTGCCGCTGATCCCGCTGGCGCTGGCGCCGGCGGTGACGGCGCTGGCTGTTCTGTTCACCGGTCTGTCGCTCTGGCGGCGCCATTACCCAAGGCCCGACCGGTTTGTCGCGGTGGCCCTGGCTCTGTTCCTGCTCTGGTCCGGGGCCAGCCTGTTCTGGACCGGAGGGGGCAGCAAGGGGATCACGGCCTGGGCCGGGTTCCTTTACATCTGGATCCCCGGCCTTTGCCTTCTGTCGCTGCTGCCCTCCCTGTCCGACACGGCCGCACGGCGGATTGCGCGCTGGCTGCTGCCGGCGGTGGCGGTGGGGGCGGTGCTGCTTGCCATTGAGCTGCTGTTCGATCAGCCGATCCAGCATCTGTTCGCTGGGTCCGGCAAGGAAGCGCTGGATTTCGAACGCGATCTCAACCGTGCATCATTGCTGCTGGCATTGATGGCGGGGCCGGTGGCTTTGCTGCTCTGGCGGCTGGGGCGTCGCCGGCTGGCGGCTTTGGCGTTGGCCCTGCCGCTGCTGCTGGTGACTGACAGCACCAGTCAGTCTTCGGTGGCGGCCCTGTTGGGGCTGTTGATCCTGCTGGGCATGGCGTGCCTGTCATGGCGGGTGACGGCGGGCCTGCTGGCGGTGGGGATCGTGGCGGGCCTGACCCTGTGCGGTCCCATCGCCATCTGGATGAAGCAGGCGGGGTTGGCTGACGCGGACTGGATGCCGTTGAGTTTCCGCCACCGCATCCTGACCTGGGATTTCGTGGCCGGGCGTCTGGGTGACCATCCCTGGATCGGGTATGGGCTGGAAGGGTCGCGTGCCGTGCCGGGCACGGGTGGGGCCTTCATCCTGCCGGGCGTGGGGCCGGTGCCCATCCTGCCCGTGCATCCCCATAACCTGTTTCAGCAGGCGCGCCTTGAACTGGGCTGGATTGGGGCGGCCCTGGTGGGGCTGCTGCTGCTGGCCATTCTGCGCCGGCTGACGCGGCTGGACCCCGCCATCCGGCCCATGGCGCTGGCCCTGTTCGGGGCCGTCATCTTCACCCAATGCTTCGCCTATGGCGCGTGGCAGGCCTGGCTGATCTGCGGCATGCTGTTCGCGGGCGCCCTGGTGACGCTGGCGGGCCGGATCAGGGACCCTTCTTGACCAGACAATCGGTGCCGGCGGCTTTCAGCCTGCTGCACAGCCCCGCCGCCGATGCCTGATCGGTAAAGCCGGTCAGGAAGACGCGGGTATAGATGCCCTTGGCACCCAGATCGGCCTGAACCATGCTGGGCTGACGCCCGCCCAGCAGGGCCGACTGTTTGGCGGCAATGACCTTCCAATGTTTCTCCGCCTCTTCCCGCGATGGCAGGGACCCGACCTGAATGACCCAACCGCCCGCCACCGCGGCGGCGGCGAGGGCCGCGGCCGGTGGTGGCGTCGGCGCGGGTGTCGCCGGTTTCGGGGTCGGGCGGGAGATGGGGACGGTGTTGGGCGTCGCCGGGGCGGCGGGTTGCGGTGCAGCCGGGGCGGCAGTGGCAGCTGTGGCGGGCGGGGGAGGGGGCGGGGGCGGTGAGACAGGCGCCGGTGCCGGTTCGGGCTTTGCCGGGGCCGTGTGGGCCGGTGTCGCCGCTGCTGGCTTGGGCGCGGCGGCGACCTGTGTCGTTGCTGCGGGGCCGGGCACAGGTGCCGGTGGCGACAGGGGCTGGTTCATCCGCGCCACGGCGGCCTTGATCTGCTCCGGCGTCGCCTGCGATTCGATCTCCTGCTCCAGTTTGATGGCCGCGACCAGCCGCTTGGACGAGGCGCGCTTGGCCCAATGCAGGGCGTCGACGATGTCCCGCGGTGTTCCCAGCCCGAAATAGGTCAGGGCGGCCAGATTATTCTGGGCATGCACATCGCCAGCCTGTGCGGCGGGCCGCAGAAAGCTGAGCGCCTTGGTATAATCGGCAGGCATGTCCTGCCCGAAGGCATAGAGCGCGCCCACCATGCTCTGCGCCCCGACATGGCCGTTGCGGGCCGATGCCTCCAGCAAGGTCACGCCGCGCCGCACATCCTTTGTCACCCCGCGACCCTGGATCAGCATCTCGCCCGCCAGATACTGGCCGGAACTGTCGCCGGTTTCCGCGACGGCGTTGAATTCCTTGAAGGCCGTGGCGAAGTCGCCGGCGGAAAAGGCGATGCGGCCTGCCTGCAGATCGGCCAGGGCCGGCAGCGCGGTGAACAGGGTCAGCGACAGGGCCAGGGCAGCGGGTGTGGTGCGGCGGGAAAGGTGCGGCATGCAGGCGACATCCGTCGAAAGGGGTGCCACTTCTTCATAGCTGACACGGGCGCGCTTGACGATGCCTCACAAACGGGCTTCAACCTGCGCCAACTGATCTTAAGACCGGAGTTGCGCCTGATGGCCGCCAAGAAGAACCCGCTGAACCTGAACCCGTTGCAGTTGAAGACCCTGACCCTGTTCCAGGCCCTGGCGGAGTTTGAGGACATTACCCGCCCCGTCGGCGATGGGGCCGTGGAGGTCATGGAACTGCCCTTCACCAGCCATGGCAACCATTTCCATCTGGGCCCCTGGCTGGTCTATGCCCAGGACGCCACCGGCCTGCGCAACATCGCGCCCTGGACAGTGCTGGAACGCAAAGGCCTGATCATCGGCAATTTCCCGATGTCGGTAACCCTGACGCGCGAAGGCCTGGAATATGAGACGGGCATGCGCCGCCAGATCCTGCAGGGGTCGGATCACTGAGGCGTGGTCCTGCCACGACCGTCATGTAGCGCGGATTAGCGCAAGCGTAATCCGCGGAACGACGCCGGGCTTTCCGCGGATTACGGCTGTCGCCTAATCCGCGCTACAATGGGCACCGCGCTCGACCTGACCTACAGCATAAAAGCCAAAAACAAAACCCGCCGCGCCAGTGAAGGCGGGCGGGTTTTTGTTTTGAGCGGGGGATGGTGCTGCCAACTGGAATCGAACCAGCGACCTCGTCCTTACCAAGGACGCGCTCTACCGACTGAGCTATGGCAGCGCCTTCATCCGCATCACCGCTGCGTCGTCGCCGCTGCGGTGGGCGGCTATGTGCCACTCCAACCCCCGGACCGCAAGCAAAAAAATCCGGGACCTGTCGATTTTTTCCGCATACTTGACGTGCAAGTGCGAAAAGGCGAGCAATCCAGCCATTTCCGCCCCAGGGATACAGGACCATGAACAGCACACCGCCCAAGAAGGATGAGCGCAAGGACCGTCTGGCCCAGGCGCTGCGTAATAATCTGCGCCGCCGCAAGGATCAGGACAGGGCGCGTGAGGCGCAGGAGACCATGGAACGCGCCCTTGGCCCCGACCCAGCCGAAGGACAGATGCCCGACACCACGGCTTGAGTGAGCGATAGGGCTGGGCTACAAGGTCTTGCGCGCCGGCCCCAGTATGGGCGGCCGCTCATTGGGGACCTGGGGGACCGACATGCCGATTATGCCCGACAGCTGGATACGCGAACAGGCAACCAAACACGGCATGATTGAGCCGTTCGTTGAGGCGCAGAAGCGCGAGGGCGTGATCTCCTACGGCCTCTCCTCCTATGGCTATGACGCGCGCGTCGCTCCGGAATTCAAGATTTTCACCAATATCGACAATGCCGTGGTCGATCCCAAGAAGTTCGACGCCACCAGCTTTGTCGACCGCGAGACCGATGTCTGCGTCATCCCGCCCAACAGCTTTGTGCTGGCCCGCACCGTGGAATATTTCCGCATTCCGCGTGATGTGCTGGTCGTCTGCCTGGGCAAGTCCACCTATGCCCGCTGCGGCCTGATCGTGAATGTCACGCCGCTGGAACCGGAATGGGAAGGGCATGTGACGCTGGAAATTTCCAACACCACGCCGCTGCCGGCCAAGGTCTATGCGAACGAGGGCCTGTGCCAGTTCCTGTTCTTCCAGGGCGCCAGCCCGTGTGAGGTCAGCTATGCCGACCGGGCCGGCAAATATATGAAGCAGCGCGGCGTCACCCTGGCGCGGCTGTGATCGTCTGCCCCTGATCCGCCATCATCGCGGCCCATGGTCCGGGCCGCGCTCCAACACCTCTTCTGACGAAACGAACATTCCATGGACAAGCTTCGCATCCGCGGCGGCAACCCGCTGAAGGGCCAGATCACCATTTCCGGCGCCAAGAACGCGGCCCTGCCATTGCAGGCGGCCTGCCTTCTGACGGATGAGAAGCTGACGCTGACCAATCTGCCGCTGCTGGCCGATATCACCACCATGAACCGCCTGCTGGCCCAGCATGGGGTGGAGGTGCATATCAATGGCCGCGATGCCTTCGGGTCCAGCGGACGTTCGGTAGAACTGGATGCGGCCGACATTTTCAACCTGACGGCCCCCTATGATCTGGTGCGCAAGATGCGCGCCTCCGTCCTGGTGCTGGGGCCGCTGCTGGCCCGGTTCGGTCAGGCCAAGGTGTCGCTGCCCGGTGGCTGCGCCATCGGCACGCGGCCCGTCGATCTGCATATCAAGGGCCTGCAGGCCATGGGCGCGCAGATCGATATCGAAGGCGGCTATATCCTGGCCAAGGCGCCGGAAGGCGGGCTGGTCGGCGCGGAATTCGTGTTCCCGCAGGTGTCGGTGGGCGCTACCGAAAACCTGATGATGGCGGCGACGCTGGCCAAGGGCGAAACCATCCTGATGAATGCCGCGCGCGAGCCGGAGATCGGCGATCTGGCCCGCTGCCTGATCGCCATGGGTGCGGAGATTGAGGGGATCGGGTCCGACCGTCTGGTGATCAAGGGCAAGGATCGGCTGCATGGCGCCACCTATGCCGTGTTGCCCGACCGTATCGAGGCCGGCACCTTCGCCATGGCCGCCGCTATCACGGGTGGGGAACTGGAACTGGTCGGCGCCCGCATGGACGACCTGAAGGCGGTGGTGAAGACCCTGGCTGGCGCCAACGTGAAGGTCACGGAAACCGCCAATGGCCTGCTGGTGGCCTCTGCCGGCGAACTGGTCGGCGTGGATGTGATGACGGAGCCGTTCCCTGGATTCCCCACCGACCTTCAGGCCCAGATGATGGCCCTGATGTGTGTGGCCAGGGGTGCCTCGATGATCACGGAGACGATCTTCGAGAATCGCTTCATGCATGTTCCGGAACTGACCCGCATGGGCGCCAACATCACCGTCCATGGCTCATCCGCCCTGGTGCGCGGCGTGCCGAAGCTGACAGGCGCGCCGGTGATGGCGACCGACCTGCGTGCGTCGGTGTCGCTGGTCCTGGCCGGTCTGGCCGCGCAGGGGGAAACCACCGTTAACCGCATCTACCATCTGGATCGCGGGTATGAGCGGGTGGAAGCCAAGCTGGCCGCCTGTGGCGCGGACATGGAGCGGGTGAAGGAAGAGGATTGAGCGACGGGGAGTGGTCGCTGTTCCGCCCGTATGCTACCGTCTGCGCGTCCAATCAAGGGGGAGTGGCGGCGGTGCGGGATCACCCGGTTTTCGAACAATTCGACATGGAAGTCCCGCGCGACGAGGACGAGTTCCATGTGAATAATGTCGGGTGCCGTACGCGCCACCACTATGAAAAGCCTGTATCGATCAAAGATTTCCCGGAAATGGTCTCCAGCGGGGCGGTGTATTTCCGCAAGTCGGAGGGCAACCCCCAACTGCCGGAGCCCTGTTCGGAAGATTATTACGAATGGATCGACCTGCTGGGCGCCATAGCGGCGGCCAAGGACCATTTCGTTTCGATCGAGGTCGGCGCCGGTTATGGGCGCTGGCTGGCCAACGCGGCCAAGGCGCTGGACCGGTTCCGGGGAGGCCGCATTTCCAGCCGCTTCTTCTGCGGAATCGAAATGCAGGAAACGCAGTTCAACTGGATGGCCGAACATCTGGAGTTGAACGGTGTGACGGCGGACCAGCGCCTGCTCGTACCGGGCGGCGTATCGGACACCGTTTCCTATGAGCTGATGGAGGTCCGCCAGGGCGTCGATTACGGGACGCCGGTCCAGCCGGTGCCGGGCGAGATGCTGAAGAACCTTTACGAAGCCGACACCCCCTATGTGGTGATCGACGGGATGGCCAATCCGTTTAAGATCGTCAAGGTCCAACCCCTGTCCGACATCATGCTTGAGGCGGTTGGGCGCGGCGGTATCGTCGACATCATGCATATCGACATTCAGGGGGCGGAAATCCGGGCCATCCCCGCCGCCATCGAGTCGTTGACCCGCCAAGTGAAGCGGATGCACATCGGCACGCATGGCCGCGATATCGAGGTCGCCTTGCTGGAACTGCTGTCGGAGCGGGGCTGGATTATTGACCGCTTCTATCCAGGCTATGGCTGGCGGGAAGCGGAGTTCGGTGCCTTCAAATTCATGGACGGCATCATCTCCTGCCGGAACGCGCGGTTTGTCGCCAGCTAGCCTGCTATGACGCCTCCCTGAACGGCCGCAGGTTCGCCAAAAACTGCTGCGCGCAGGATTGCCAAGAAAAGCCCAGCGCATGGTCGCGACAGACCGTGGGGCCGATTCCCACCGCCTGTAAACACGCTCCCCGCAAATCCTCGCTCAACACCCCTGCCGCGCTGCCGCCGATCACGTCCAGTGGCCCCGGCACGGGGAAGGCCGCCACCGGCAGGCCCGACGCCAGCGCCTCCAGCAGGACCAAGCCGAACGTGTCGGTGCGGGACGGGAAGACAAAGACGTCGGCGGCGGCGTAATGCCGGGCCAATTCCTCGCCATGCTTGGCGCCCACAAAGGTGACGCCGGGATATCTGGCCTTCAACTCCGCCAATTGCGGCCCGTCACCGACCACCACCTTCGATCCCGGCAGGTCAAGGCTCAGAAACGCCTCGATATTCTTCTCCACCGCCACCCGGCCCACGGAGATGAAGACGGGGCGGGGCAGATGCGCGAACAGGTCCTTAGTGCCAGGGCGGAACAGGTCGGTATCCACCCCGCGTGACCAGCGGCGGATATTGGTGAAGCCGCGCCTTTCCAGATCGGCCTCGATGCTGGCCGTGGCCACCATCACCGAATGGGCCGGCGCATGGAACCGCCGGATGAAGGCATAGGACAGCGACAGCGGCACCGGCGCCCGGTCGCGCACATATTCCGGGAACCGTGTGTGATAGGCGGTGGTGAAGGGCAGCTTGTGTTTCAGGCAGTAGCGCCGGGCCGCGAAGCCCAGCGGGCCTTCGGTGGCGATATGGATGGCATCGGGCTGCGCCTCCTCGATCATCCGTCGCACCCGCCGGCCCGGCGCCAGGGCCAGGCGGATTTCCGGGTAGGTGGGCATGGGGATGGTGCGGAACCGGTCGGGGGCGATCACCACCACCTTATGTCCCAACCGTTCCAGTTCGGCCCGCGTCGTCGTCAGGGTGCGCACGACGCCATTGACCTGCGGATGCCAGGCATCCGTGACGATCAGCAGCTTCACGCCGCTACCTTCACCGCCTGGCGGGCGGCGACAATATCCGCCCAACGCAGGATCTCCAGCCGTCCATCGGGATGTTCCACCAGTGCGGTACATGATTCGACCCAATCCCCATCGTTCACGTAAAGCACGCCGTCCATGTCGCGGATTTCGGCATGGTGGATATGGCCGCAGATGACCCCGTCCACCTGCCGCCGGCGTGCCTCGTCGGTCAGGGCGGTCTCATAATCGCCGATGAATTCGACGGCCTTCTTGGTCTTGTGCTTCAGGTAGGCGGATAGCGACCAATAGGGGAAACCCAGCCTGCGCCTCGCCTTGTTCAACAGGGTGTTGAGCCAGAGCAGGAACGTGTAGGCCGTGTCGCCCACGAAGGCCAACCACTTGGCGTAGCGCACGACGGCGTCGAACTGGTCACCATGGATGACCAGATAGCGTTTGCCGTCAGCCGCCGTGTGAATCGTGTCCTCCAGGATGGTCACGCCACCGAATTGCAGGCCGATATAGTCGCGGAACGCCTCGTCATGATTGCCGGGAATCATGAAGACCTGAGTGCCCTTGCGTGCGCGGCGCAGGATTTTCTGCACCACGTCATTGTGCGACTGTGGCCAGTACCAGCTTTTCTTCAGCCGCCAGCCATCGACGATATCGCCGACCAGATACAGCACATCGGATTCGGTATGTTTCAGGAAATCCAACAGCATGTCGGCCTGACATCCACGTGTCCCCAAATGGATGTCCGACAGCCAGATGGCGCGATAGCGCAGCACGTCCCCGTCGCCCAGCATATGTT
Source organism: Niveispirillum sp. FG156 (assembly GCF_057809555.1). Classification (NCBI taxonomy): domain Bacteria; kingdom Pseudomonadati; phylum Pseudomonadota; class Alphaproteobacteria; order Rhodospirillales; family Azospirillaceae; genus Niveispirillum; species Niveispirillum sp. FG156. The sequence goes on from NZ_JBMDKE010000026.1 coordinate 70,149, forward strand.
CCCCCATCGCCGGTCAACCCAACCACCAATCGTCCGCCAGAATTAAAGACTAGCCATAGCGGATCGCGCCGTTCTATACCGCTTCATCTGGTGTACTGTCAGTGCCTCTGATGGTTATTTGTACCGTTCCTGCGAAAACTTCTCCGGACTGTCATCAATATTACATTGCCACTTCATCCTTCCGTCATGGAGATGTACTGGAAATGTCACATGGGCTGGATCGCCGGGTCGCGATCATCTTCAATCCCGTGGCGGGGCGCCGCCGGCCAGGGCTGGTGGAGCAGGTGATGGCCGCCGCCACCGATGCCGGGGCGGTGGCGGCGCTGCACACGACCGATGCGGCAGGCCATGCCACCGCCATCGCGCGCGATCTGGCCCGGTCGGGCACTGCCGATGTCATTGTCGCCGCTGGCGGGGATGGCACCATCAATGAGGTGGTGAACGGTATGGCCGCCTCTGGCCTGTCCGACCTGCCGCCGCTGGGTGTGGTGCCGCTGGGCACGGCCAATGTCCTGGCCCACGAACTGGGCCTGACGGGATCGGCGGTGCGAATCGGCAGACAATTGGCCCTGGGGCCGGCCCGGACGGTCCATGCCGGCATGGCCAATGGCCGGCTGTTCACCATGATGGCCGGGGTGGGGATGGATGCCCGCGTGGTGGCGGGGATCGCCCCGGCCCTGAAACGTCGCATCGGCAAGGGCGCCTATGCGCTGGGTGGCCTGCGGGAGATTCTGGCGGGGCCGTCGCTGGATTATGAGGTGACGTTAACGGCGCCCGATGGCGGGATCAGCCGGCACCGGGCAGTCAGCTGCATCCTGTGCAAGGGTCATTTCTATGCCGGAACCTTCGTGCTGGCCCCCAACGTGCGGCTGGAGCAGCCGGTGCTGCACGCGGTGCTGTTCACACGGCCGGGGCGGCTGGCGGCCCTGACCTATGCCGGCGCGATGACCCTGGGTCTGTTACCCGACCGGTCGGATGTCCTGATTCTGCCGGCCATCGCCGCCCGGATCGAGGGGCCGGTAGGAGAGCCGGTGCAGGGCGATGGCGATACCATCGCCCGCCTGCCCGTCGACATATCTATATGGAGTGGCCGTCTGCGTGTGGTGGGCGGGGGTGATTAATCCGCCCTACGCGCCGCCGGGTGCAGGCGGTCCGTCGGCTCCACATGGGCCAGACAGTCGATGATCTCCGGCCCCTGGCGGAACTGGAACCAGCCCTGGCCATCATGGAAGGACAGGCGGTAGGTGCCCTGGGCGTCACGTTCCAGCCGCAGGCTGGGGTCATTCAGGCCCGGCAGCCAGACGAGAATCCAGTCGCGCTCGCGGGTGCTGGACCGTTCCGTCCGCTGCCACAGGCCACGGCGGCGGCGGTCGGCCAGAATGGATTTCCAGGCGACCATGTCCATGGGGGTGAAACGCTGGCGGGCAAAGGGCAGAATGACGCACATGGCATGGCCTCAGACTTTGGTGGCACGGGCATCTCCGCACCTGGGGCCAGCCTGCTCCCGCACCCTTAATGCGGCCTTAATCCCTGACGGTCCAAAAGCATAGGGCATGCGGAAGGTCAGGTTGGCCGCCTGCTGGGAAAAAGCCATTTCGCAACTGCACAGCTTCTTGATGCGACCAAGGTCGCAAAGCGGCGCGGTTGCTGGCCAAATCCAAGGGAAGCGGTGCAAAACCGCATACCCCCAATCCACAGGCGCGCTGTTGCGTAGGGGCTATGGCTGTGTTACATGCTCGCTCGCTCGACACCGGTGGGTCCTCTTCCGGGATGGCCGATCATTGCTAACGTCCTGAAATTATTCAGGTCCACGGACTTTAACCGAGGTTACCAGTGGCAACCGAAGGGACTGGCGTCTCCGAACTCGCCTCGCGCTATGCGAGCGCTCTGTTCGATCTCGCGGATGGGCAGCAGGCCCTGGACCAGACGGCCCAGGATCTGACGTCCGTCAAGGCTCTGCTCGCTGAAAGCGCGGACCTCCGCCGCTTGATCGGCAGCCCGCTGCTCGCCCGCAACGAACAGGAACGCGCTATGGAAGCCGTCCTGGCTGCGGCTGGCATCGGGGAACTCGTGCGGAAGTTCGTGGGGCTGGTGGCGCGCAATCGCCGCCTCTTCACCCTTCCGGGCATGATCGACGGGTATCTGGCCGAACTGGCCCGCCGCCGTGGCGAAAGCACGGCGCGCGTCACCGTTGCTCGTCCGCTGACGGATGCGCAGTGGAACGACCTCGCCGCCGCTCTGAATAAGGGCGAAGGTTCCAACATCAAGTTGGATGTGAAGGTCGATCCCTCGCTGATCGGCGGCATGATCGTTAAAATCGGTTCCCGCATGGTGGATAGCTCCGTGCGTACCAAGCTCAATAAGCTGAAACTCGCCATGAAAGGGGTTGGATAATGGAAATCCGCGCCGCTGAGATTTCCGCGATCCTGAAGCAGCAGATCGCGAACTTCGGCAACGAAGCCGATGTCGCCGAAGTGGGCCAGGTTCTGTCCATCGGTGACGGCGTGGCCCGTATCCATGGTCTGGACAAGGTCCAGGCCGGCGAGATGGTTGAATTCCCCGGCGGGGTCAAGGGCATGGCCCTGAACCTCGAAACCGACAATGTCGGCGTGGTGATTTTCGGTTCCGACCGTACCATCAAGGAAGGCGACGTCGTCAAGCGTACCGGCGCCATCGTTGAGGTGCCTGTGGGCCGTGGCCTGCTGGGCCGCGTTGTCGACGGTCTGGGTAACCCGATCGACGGCAAGGGCCCGCTGACCGACGTCAAGCGTCAGCGCGTGGAAGTGAAGGCCCCGGGCATCATTCCGCGTAAGTCGGTGCATGAGCCGATGCAGACCGGCCTCAAGGCAATTGACGCCCTGGTGCCCGTCGGCCGTGGCCAGCGCGAGCTGATCATCGGTGACCGTCAGACCGGCAAGACCGCCATTGCTCTGGATACCTTCATCAACCAGAAGGGTATCAACAAGGGCGACGACGAGTCCAAGAAGCTTTACTGCATCTATGTCGCCGTGGGCCAGAAACGCTCCACCGTGGCCCAGATCGTCAAGACGCTCGAAGAGAACGGCGCGATGGAATATTCCATCGTCGTGGCCGCCACCGCTTCGGAGCCGGCGCCGCTGCAGTTCCTGGCCCCCTACACGGGTGCGGCCATGGGCGAGTTCTTCCGCGACAATGGCATGCATGCCCTGATCGTTTATGACGATCTGTCCAAGCAGGCCGTTGCCTACCGTCAGATGTCGCTGCTGCTGCGCCGTCCGCCGGGTCGCGAAGCCTATCCCGGCGACGTGTTCTATCTGCACAGCCGCTTGCTGGAACGCGCCGCCAAGCTGAACGATGCCAATGGCAATGGTTCGCTGACGGCCCTGCCGGTCATCGAGACCCAGGCCGGTGACGTGTCCGCCTACATCCCGACGAACGTGATCTCGATCACCGACGGCCAGATCTTCCTGGAAACGGGCCTGTTCTATCGCGGCATCCGTCCCGCCATCAACGTCGGTCTCTCGGTGTCCCGCGTGGGTTCCGCCGCTCAGATCAAGGCGATGAAGCAGGTTGCCGGCACCATCAAGCTGGAACTGGCCCAGTATCGTGAAATGGCTGCCTTCGCGCAGTTCGCTTCCGATCTGGACGCCACGACCCAGCGTCTGCTGAGCCGCGGTGCGCGCCTGACGGAGCTGCTGAAGCAGCCCCAGTTCAAGCCGATGCCCGTGGAAGAACAGGTCGTGTCGATTTTCGCCGGTGTGCGCGGTTACCTTGACAAGGTCCCGACCAACGACGTGAACCGGTTCGAGGCTCGCTTCCTGGACGAAATCCGGGCCAAGGGTGCCGACATCCTGGCCGCGATCCGCACCGAGAAGGCGATCTCCAAGGAAACCGAAGAGAAGCTGAAGGCTTTCCTCGAAGGTTTCGTCAAGGTTTTCGCCTGATCCAAGCTCCCGGCAACGGGGCGAATTGAGAGCGTAGGGCTGTCATGCCGAGCTTGAAGGACATCCGAAACCGGATCGCCAGCGTCAAGTCGACGCAGAAGATCACGTCGGCCATGAAGATGGTCGCGGCCAGCAAGCTGCGCCGCGCCCAGGAGCAGGCTGAGGCCGGCCGGCCCTATGCTGAACGCATGGGCCGGATGCTGGCTTCGCTGGCTGCCAACGTGGCCGGCGGTCCCGGTGGCCCCCGCCTGATGACCGGGACGGGCAGCGATCAGACCCACCTGCTGGTGGTGATGACGGCTGACCGTGGTCTGGCCGGTGGTTTCACTGGCTCTGTGGTGCGCGATACCAAGCGCGCCATCCTGCGCCTGCAGGCCGAGGGCAAGACCGTGAAGCTGCTGACCGTGGGCCGCAAGGGCCGCGATTTGCTGCGCCGGGAGTTTCCCTCGCTGATCGTCGCCAGCTTCGAGGAAGTGGGCAAGAAGAAGCTCTCCTTCGCCGACGCCGATCGCGTCACGGCGAAGATCCTGGAGCTGTTCGATGCCGGCCAGTTCGATGTGGCGACCATCGTCTATAACAAGTTCAAGTCGGCGATGACCCAGATCGTGACGTTGCAGCAGGTGGTGCCGTTTGCGGCGCCCGCAGCAGCAAGCGACACGGCCACCGAGGCCAGCGCCGTCTATGAGTTCGAGCCGAGCGAGGAGGCCATTCTGGCCGACCTGCTGCCGCGCAACCTGGCCATTCAGGTCTATTCTGCCCTGCTGGAGAGCGCCGCGTCGTTCTTCGGTGCGCAGATGACCGCGATGGACAATGCCACGCGTAACGCCGGCGAGATGATCAAGAAGTACACGCTGGTTTACAACCGCACCCGCCAGGCTTCGATCACCAAGGAACTGATCGAAATCATCTCCGGCGCGGAAGCGTTGTAAACCCACCCGCATTCACGACGAAGTCAAGGTTCCGAGGGAGCTTACCCCATGGCTAACAACAGCAACGCGGTCGGCCGCATCACGCAGGTTCTTGGTGCCGTCGTGGACGTGCAGTTCAGCGGCGAACTGCCGCCGATCCTGAACGCGCTGAACACCCAGAACGAGGGCAAGACCCTGGTTCTGGAAGTCGCGCAGCATCTGGGCGAGAACACCGTCCGCACCATCGCCATGGACACGACCGACGGTCTGGTTCGTGGCGCCGAGGTGGTGGACACCGGCAACTCGATCCTGATGCCCGTCGGTCCGGCCACCCTGGGCCGCATCCTGAACGTCATCGGCGAGCCGATCGACGAGCGTGGCCCGGTCGGCAACGACAAGGTCCTGCCGATCCATCGCGACGCGCCCGAGTTCGTCGATCAGGCGACCGACGCCGCCCTGCTGATCACCGGCATCAAGGTCATCGACCTGCTGGCCCCGTACCTGAAGGGCGGTAAGATCGGCCTGTTCGGCGGCGCCGGCGTGGGCAAGACCGTGACCATTCAGGAACTGATCAACAACGTCGCCAAGGCGCACGGTGGTATGTCGGTGTTCGCCGGCGTGGGTGAGCGTACCCGCGAAGGTAACGACCTGTACCACGAAATGATCGACGCCGGCGTTATCAAGACCGACGGTCCGGGCTCCAAGGTGGCCCTGGTCTATGGTCAGATGAACGAGCCGCCGGGTGCTCGCGCCCGCGTCGCCCTGTCCGGCCTGACCATTGCTGAATATTTCCGCGATGAAGAAGGCCAGGACGTGCTGTTCTTCGTGGACAACATTTTCCGCTTCACCCAGGCGGGCGCCGAGATGTCGGCACTGCTGGGCCGTATCCCGTCGGCCGTGGGTTACCAGCCCACGCTGTCCACCGACATGGGCGGCCTGCAGGAGCGCATCACCTCGACGAAGAAGGGTTCGATCACGTCCGTGCAGGCCATTTACGTGCCCGCCGACGATCTGACCGACCCGGCCCCGGCCACGTCGTTCGCCCACCTGGACGCCACGACCGTGCTGTCGCGTTCCATCGCTGAAATGGCCATCTTCCCGGCCGTGGATCCGCTGGACAGTACCTCGCGCGCTCTGGACCCCCGCATCGTCGGTGAGGACCATTACAACACGGCCCGTAAGGTTCAGCAGGTTCTCCAGCAGTACAAGGCGCTGCAGGACATCATCGCGATCCTGGGCATGGACGAACTGTCGGAAGAGGATAAGCTGGTCGTGGCTCGCGCCCGCAAGATCCAGCGCTTCCTCTCCCAGCCGTTCCATGTGGCCGAAGTGTTCACCGGCACGCCGGGCGTTCTCGTTTCCCTGGAAGACACCATCAAGGGCTTCAAGGGCATCGTGAACGGCGACTACGACCATCTGCCGGAAGCCGCCTTCTACATGGTTGGCACCATTGAGCAGGCCGTGGAAAAGGCCCGCAAGATGGCCGAGGCCGCTTAAGGTTTGTAGCCTAGTGCCCTCACCCTCCCATTGGCTGACGCCAATGGGCCCCTCCCTCTCCCACGTTCGTGGGCGAGGGGTGAAAACCGCCCCTCTCCCGCTTGTCGGGAGAGGGAGGGGCCCAAGCCGGAAGGCTTGGGAGGGTGAGGGAAGTCCCTTAAAGTTTGCGCAGGGTTCAGACCATGGCCGACAAGGTTGAATTCGAGCTGGTGTCGCCGGAAAAGCTGCTGGTGTCGCAGCCGGTGCATATGGTGGTGGTGCCGGGGGCCGAGGGCTTCCTGGGCGTCCTGCCGGGCCATGCCCCGATGATCGTCACGGTGAAGCCGGGCATCATCGACATCTATGCCAATGACATGGCGACGATCACCCAGCGCATTTTCGTGGCGGGTGGTTTCTGCGAGATCACCGGTGCGCGCGTCACCATCCTGGCCGAGGAAGCGTCCGACCTAGACGTCGTCCGTGGCCTGGACCGCGCCGCCCTGGAAAAGCAGCTGGCCGACCTGTCCGAAGACCTGGCGGATGCCAAGTCCGAGGGCGAGCGCCACACGCTGGAAGGCAAGGTCGCCATCGTGCAGGCCAAGCTGGATGTCCAGGCCGGTACGGTGCACTAAGCAGCTTGATTGGCACCCGGAACCGCGTCACATATGTGTCACGTTTCCGGTGTGATGCGAGCGATTATCACGGGGGCGCTTTGCGCCCCCGTTGCTTTTTCAGGCGACCCGGCCCATCTGTCAGCAACCGCGCAGGCCCATGGCCGGCGCGCTTTCAGCAGCGAAGTGGATGAATATCGTCATGGCGAATGCGCATTGGACCATTGAGGGCCTGCCCTGGGACAAGCTGGACACCGCCAAGGCGTCACCCGACATGCTGAAGCTGGCCAAGGCGGCAGCCCTGGTCGAATATAACGGCCATATCTATGCCGACTATCTGTGCAATGTCTTCCGCGAGGACGCCATCTTCTGCGATGTGGTCCGGCAATGGGCCATCGAGGAAGTGCAGCATGGCGAGGCGCTGGGTACCTGGGCGTCGCGCATCGATCCCTCCTGGGATTTCCAGGCAGCGGTGAAGCGCTTCCGCGACGGGTACCAGATCGATGTGGCTGCCATGGACAGCAAGCGCGGCAGCCGCGCCGGCGAGTTGGTCGCGCGCTGCATCGTGGAGACGGGCACGTCGAGCTATTACACGGCGCTGGCCGAGGCGACGGAAGAACCTGTTTTCAAGCAGATCTGCAAGCATATCGCCGCCGACGAGCTACGCCATTACAAGCTGTTCTATGACCATCTGAAGCGCTATCTGGAATCAGAGAAGCTGAACCGGGTGCAGCGCCTGATGGTCTGCCTGTCGCGCATCAACGAGACGGAGGACGATGAACTGTCCTACGCCTTCTATGCCGCCAATTACTGGACCCGCCCCTATGAGCGGGTCGAGAATAACGCCGAATATACCAGCCTCGCCTATTCTTTCTACCGCCCGCACCATGTCGATCGCATGGTTGGCATGGTGTTCAAGGCATCCGGCCTGAAGCCGCACACCTGGCTGCACAATTGGGCCGCCAGGTTCGCCTATAAGCGCATGCATCAGAAGGCAGAGACGGCCCGTCTGGCGGCGTGACTGGCGACGTGGTTCCGCGGATTACGCTTTGCTAATCCGCGCTACGACACATGCCCTCCCCGTAGCGCGGATTAGGTGCAAGCCGTAATCCGCGGAGGGCCGCTTCGTCAGGCGTCCTCAATGCAGACGCTGCGACACCGGCCCTTCAATGGCCAGACGCGGTTCATCCTCGTCCATGCCCTCGCGCAGGATATCCAGCAGCCGGCCCGCATCCGGTGTGCCGCCCAGCGTCTCGCACAGGCACCCCATCAGTTCGGGCACCATTTGCATCAGGGCGGTATTGCCCGGCAGGAAGCGATGCAGGATCAGGCCATTTTCGACCGCATCCAGCATCAGGCTGGCCGCTGGCCCGGCCATGGCTAGGATCAGGGGCAGGGGTACCGGTTCCGGCGCCACGCCCGTGCGGCCAAGCGCGCGCATATTGCGTTCCATGATGAAACCGCTGGCGGGACCGTCCACCACCGTGAGGGCGGCATTGGTGCCGGCCTGTTCCAGAAGCACGCGGCGCAGCTTGCGCAGGGCGGCGATAGCGGCGGCGGTCCGGTCGGCCTGTCCGCTGGCGCGCTGGCCGGCGGCGTTGAAGGCGGCGCGCACCAGGGCCGGGATGGGATTGGGTGCCGGCTGGGGTTGGGTCTGGGTCTGCTGGGTCGTCATGGCGCGATCCTCCTTCACGAAGCGATGCCCCTTGGTCATCGGCGCGCCCTCGCGGACCCCGACATGGGCATCCGTGGCGTCGCCTGTCTTGTGACGTGGGGTCTCGCGGGGACCGCTTCAAGGGTCGGCGGCGGAACCATTCCGGAGTATCCTGTGGCACCGCAACATGAGGGGCCGACATGGTACTGAAGCAGATCATGCGACGGCTGGGCCGTGCCCAGTCGCCGGTGGCGGTCCCCAAGCCATCAAATCAGCCGCCAGGCATGGCGCTGGCGTTGCAGGGCGGCGGCTCCCTGGGGGCCTTTACCTGGGGTGTGCTGGACCGCCTGTTGGACGAGCCGGGATTTGCGCCTCTGCGCCTGTCCGGTGCCTCCGCCGGTGCGGTCAATGCGGTGGCCTTTGCCAGCGGATGGGCAAAGGGCGGACCCGCCGGTGCGCGCGATGCGCTGGACCGTGTCTGGCGGCGGGTGGGCGAATGCGGCGTTGGCGCCCTGGGCTTCTGCCCCACCTGGGCGAATAACGGTATCACCCAGGCTGTGAACAGCGCGGCCTTTGCCATGGCCAGCCGTTTCTTCTCCCCCTATGCGCTGAACCCCCTGGGCTTCAACCCGTTGCGGTCGATCCTGGTGGAGGAGGTGGATTTTTCGGCGCTGACCCTGCCCACGGCACCCGCGCTGCTGATCTCTGCCACCCGCGTGCGCGACGGACAGCCGCGCCTCTTCGCCAATGGGGAGATCGGTGTCGATCAACTGCTGGCCTCCACCACCCTGCCGACCCTGCATCAGGCCGTTGAGATCGAGGGCGAGGATTACTGGGATGGCGGTTACACCCTGAACCCACCCATCCGCGCCCTGCTGGATGGGGCGCCGGTGGGCCGCCTGCTGGTGGTACAGGCCATGACCAACTGCACCGATGACACGCCCCGCACGGCGGCGGCGATTCGCGAACGCCTGAACCAGATCACCTTCTCCCGCCCCCTGGAGGCAGAGATGGAACTGGTGCGGGAAGTGCTGAAGCGTGGGGAGGGGCCGGAACAGCTCGACCTTCTGTCCATCGACCCGCAGGACCCGACGGTCGGCGACCTGAACGGCCTGCGCATCGATATGGAGTATCTGCTTGCGCTGAAGACGCACGGGCGCGCGCAGGTGGAGCGATGGTTGGGTAGCGCGGATTAGCGGAGCGTAATCCGCGGAAATCCTGCGACGTGGCTCCGCGGATTACGCTCCGCTAATCCGCGCTACGAGAACCTTCCCCGGATTCATAATCCCGTCCGGGTCCAGCATCCCCTTCACCTTCTGCATCAGGTCCAGTTCCACCGGGTGCTTGATGCGGGCCAATTCCTCGGCCTTGTGGTTGCCGATGCCATGTTCGTCGCTGACGCAAGGAATCAAAACGTGTCACTTGGAAAGTCGAGTTTTTGTCAGGGGTGGCCCAAACTGTTGGTGAATGCCGCAATCTCAGCAGCGGCTTCTGCTGGACGCTGCTGTAACAGCAGGTGAGGGCCGTTCAAGCGGGCATGACGACAGTGAGGCATGAGGCGGGCTAATTCGGTTGCCGCGTCTCGCCGCAGAAGCCGATCTTGGTATGCCGACAGTATCAGGGCCGGGAGTTTTATCGCCGACAGTTCCCTGCGCATATCTACACGCAGGGCCTCCCTTGCTCGTCCGATGACCACGTCTGCTGGAAGTTTTGCTACGCAATCCCTGATCTGCATTGCAAGGAATGTGTTTCCGCCATTCAACAATAGTTGGTTGATAAGGGCTGTCGGAAGCATTGCTGCCCCCATGATATCCGCTATGCCATACGCTAGCGCGCCCACCATTACGGGAAGTGGCTGTCTTGCAAACGTTGCCGACAGTACAATGCCGCAAAGACCCGGAGGAGCGAGGGCCGCCAGCTTAATGCCGACAGGTCCGGAAAAGGACTCGGCGACCAATACAAAGTCGCCCGGTGGCAATTGGCTGCTGACCCGTTGGGTAAGCGTCTCGTAATCCAAATGGATGTCGTCTGGATAGCTGATGATGTGAGCAAAAAGCTGGGCTGGAAGCTTTTCAATCAGAGGCTCAAAAAAATCTCCTGATCCGTCAAAGCCGGGTAGCAAGACCAGCTTCATTACTCGGCTCCCCTATGGAGCTCCACTACCCTACTCAACAGAACCTTCCCCGGATTCATGACCCCGTCCGGGTCCAGCATGGCCTTCACCTTCCGCATCAGGTCCAGTTCCACTGGGTCCTTTATCCGGGCCAGTTCGTCTGCCTTGTGGTTGCCGATGCCATGTTCGGCGCTGATGCTGCCGCCATGGGCCAGGACCTGTTCATGGACAAGGTCGCTGATGGCATGGGCGTGGGCCAGATAGGCGGCCCCGTCCATGCCCGCCGGGCGGCCGATATTGAAGTGGATATTGCCGTCACCGGCATGGCCGAACGGGTAGGGACGGATGCCGGGCATATAGGCGGTGACGGCGGCAATGGTGGCGGACAGGAAATCGGGGATGCGGCTGACGGGCACGGACACGTCGGTATGAACCACCCCGCCGATCTTGCGCCCGATCTCCGGCAGGCTTTCGCGGATCAGCCACAATTTGCGTTGCTGTTCCATGCTGTCGGCGAAGATGGCGTCGGTGACCAGCCCCTGTTCCAGGGCCGTCTCCAGCACCGCCTCCACCTGTTGGCGCAACAGCGGTCCCGCCATGCCGCTGCTGGCCTCCAGAAGCACATACCAGGGTGAGGGGGCGGATAGCGGGTCCTGGTCCCGCCCCAATATCTCCCGCGATCCGTCAAAGGCAAAACGCGGCATCAGTTCGAACGCAGACAGGCTGTCGCCCGTGCCGGTGCGCGCCAGCCCCAGCAGGGTGACGGCGGCTGCGGGGCTGGGTACCGCGATCAGGGCGGTTTCGATCTGGCGGGGGCGGGGGAAAAGCTTCACCGAGGCGGCGGTGATGATGCCCAAGGTGCCTTCGGCGCCCAGGAACAGGTGCTTCAGATCGTAACCGCTATTATCCTTGCGGAGCGTGCGCAACCCGTTCCAGACGCGCCCGTCGGGCAGCACCACCTCCAGCCCCAGCACCAGATCGCGGGCATTGCCATAGCGGAGCGTCAGGATGCCGCCAGCATTGCTGGACAGGTTGCCGCCCAGCATGCAGGTGCCCTCCGCGCCCAGCGACAGGGGGAAATACCGGTCGGCAGCGGCGGCGGCGGCCTGGATATCGGCCAGGACGCAGCCGGCTTCCGCAATCATCGTATAATCGGTGGCGTCCAGGGTGCGGATGCGGTTCAGGCGGCCCAGGTTCAGCAGGACGGCGCCCGTTCCCTTCTCGGCGATGGTTCCGCCAACCAGCCCGGTATTGCCCCCCTGCGGCACGATGGGCACTCGGGCCTCAGCGCAGAGCCGCACGATGGCGGCCACCTCCGCCGTTGATCCGGGACGCAGGACGGCCACGGGGTGGCTTTCCTCCCGCTGGCGCCAGTCGAAGGCATAGGGCGCCATGTCGGTGCCGGTCAGGACATGGGCGGGGCCGATCAGATCGGCCAGGGCGGAAAGCAGGTCGGTGCTCATCTCAGGTCCTGGGTGCGGCCGCACGGCGCAGACGGTCATTGATGGCCATGCCAAGGCCTTTGTCGGGCACCGGCATGACGGCGATGCCCGACAGGCCTGGCCGATCCAGGGCGCGCAGCATGGCGAACAGGTTGGACGCCGCCTCCGTCAGGTCGCCATTATTGGACAGGTTCATGCGTATGGCCCCGCCGCGCAGGAACTGATCCGGGCCGAAAGCCAGCAGCGCCTCGTTATCGCGCACAGCCGTCGCGTCCAGCCGCACGGGCAGGCCCGGCGCATAATGGCTGGTCAGCATGCCCGGGGCCTTCACCCCGTCTGCCGCCGTGGCCAGATCGACGGGACCCAGCACGCTTTCCAGTTCCTCCCGCGTCACCGAACCGGGGCGCAGCAGCAGCGGGCGCTCACCCGTCAGGTCCAGGACGGTCGATTCGACACCGATGGCGCAGCGCCCGCCGGCCAGGATCAGCTTCAGCCGGGCGCCACCGCCCTCGGGAAACTCTTCCACCACATGCATCGGCGTTGTCGGGCTGACATGGCCCGAGACATTGGCCGATGGGGCGGCCAGGGGGCGGCCCGATGCCTGGATCAGGGCGCGGGCGACCGGATGGGCGGGGCTGCGCACCGCCACCGTGTCCAGCCCGGCGGAAACCAGCAGCGACAAGGGTGCATCGGCCCGGCGCGGCAGGACCAGGGTCAGGGGGCCGGGCCACCACATCTCCATGGTACGGGCGGCGCGGTCATCGATATGGACCAAAGCCGCCGCCGCTGCGTCATCGGCGACATGCACGATCAGCGGGTTGAAGCTGGGCCGGCCCTTGGCGGCAAAGATGGCGGCGACCGCCGCGTCGTTCCCGGCATCGCCGGCTAGCCCATAGACGGTTTCCGTGGGCATGGCGACCAAACCACCCGCTGCCAGCACATCGGACGCCTGCGCAAAGGTATGCGCACCCGGCGGCAGCACGCGCGGCCGGTCAGGATGCGGCGGCGGGGCCGGCGCGTCATGGTGATGGTGGCTGGGATCGTCGCAGCAATGATCGTGGGGCACGGGGACAGGTCCTGCAATTCTCTGCTGATACGATAACGACCCTGGGCGGCCCGATCACGGGCTTTCCGCGCATTCCGGCGATGCCACACCCGTAGCGCGGATTAGGCGGCAGCCGTAATCCGCGGAACCACTTTCGTCGTCTGAGCCGCGGATTACGGCTTTGCCTAATCCGCGCTACGCCACACCCGGCTTCAGCGAAAACACGATGCCCCAGCCATCCGGGTCTTCAAAACAGACGGCCCGGTTCAGCCAATAGGGATTTTCCGGTTCCACCGGCACGCCGCCCCGCGCCTGGATGGCGGCGGACACCGACAGCAAATCCGCGCGGCTGTCGACATAGAGGACCAGCAGATTATCGCGCGTCGGCGCGGGGCAGGGGCTGCCATCCTTGTGCTGGGTGAATTCCAGTTGCGTGTCCCAGCCGGGAACGCCGATCATCACCCCGTCATAGCCGGCATGGGTGCCGTCATCGACCCAGCCACCAATCACGGACAGACCGATCACATCGCGGTAGAAGGCGGTGACCGCCGAAAGCCGGTCCGTGGGCCGCGCGATGCGCACGCGGGTGATGGGAAGATGGCTGGGCCATGGCGTGCTGGTCATCGATCTGCCTCATGCTGCGGTGCGGCGCTTGCCGCCCGTCCTTCATGTGGGCACACTGTCACCCGTAACAAAGGGCAGCAAGGGGCCGGGCATGACGGGGCGGGTCATCACCATCGCGCAGCAGAAGGGCGGGGCGGGCAAGACGACGTTGGCCATTCATCTGGCCGTCACCTGGGCGCGGGCCGGCAAATCCACCGCCCTGGTCGATATCGACCCGCAGGGCAGCCTGTCCGCCTGGTACGCCGCCCGTGAGGCGACCCTGGGCGCCGATGCCACCGGCATCACGCATCTGCAAATCTCCGGCTGGCGGACGCAGCGGGAGGTGGAGCGGCTGGCCCGGACCCATGATGCGGTGGTGATCGACAGCCCGCCCCATGCCGAAACCGACGCCCGCATCGCCGTGCGCACCGCCGCGCTGGTGGTGGTGCCGGTACAGCCCAGCCCCATGGACCTGTGGGCCACGCGCCCCACGCTGGATCTGGCGCGGGTGGAAAAGCGGCCCGTGATGCTGGTCATGAACCGCGTGCCCGCACGCGGCAAGCTGGTCGATGCGGTCGCGGAAAAGGCAGCCGAACTGGGCGTGCCCGTCGCCAGCGAAAGCCTGGGCAACCGTATCGGGTTCGCGGGATCGCTGATGGATGGCTTGACCCTGGCGGAAATCGACCCGAAATCGAAGGGTGTGGAGGAACTGGAGGCGCTGGCCGCCGAAATCTGGGCCGCACTGGACTGATATCAGGGGCCGCAGGTGGCCCACTGCCTCCTTCTGCCCTGATCAGGCGGCGGCCAGGGACAGGCGCAGCCAGAATCGGCTGCCGCCGTCTGGCACCGGCTCATACCCGATCTGTCCGCCCATGGCATGGACCAGCTGGCGGCAGATCGCCAGCCCCAGGCCCGACCCGTCGAACCGGCGGGCATGCGAGCTGTCGGCCTGGAAGAAGGGTGTGAAAAGATTGTCTCGATGTTCCGGGGCGACGCCGATGCCGGTATCCACCACATCCGCGCGCAGCCACAGCCGGTTCCCCTCCTGCCCATCCTGGCGCAGGTACAGGGTGATGCCGCCGGTTTCAGTGAATTTGGCGGCATTGAACAGCAGGTTGTTCAACACCTGCTGCAACCGGATGCCATCCCCGCGCCAGCGGTCGGGCAGGACGGGATCCAGATCGACCGACAGGGCCAGTCCCTTATCCTGACAGGTCTTCTGCACCAGCCGCTGTCCGCGTGCGGCCAGATCGGACAGGGAGAAGGGCCGTTCCTCCAGTTCCACCTTGCCCGACTCCAGCCGCGCATAGTCCAGCGTGTGGTTCAGCACCTGCATCAGGTTGCGGCCCGTGTCATGCACGGTGCGGGCATAATCGCCATAGGGTTCGGGCAGACCGGCATGGGCCAGCATCTCCCCGAAACCCAGGATCGCGTTCAACGGCGTCCGTATCTCGTGGCTCATCATGGCCAGAAAGCTGGCGCGGGCCTGGGCCATCTGCTCGGCAGCTTTCTGCGCCGTTGCCGCGTCGCGCTGCAACTTGTCCAGGGACAGCTGATCCATGGTGATGCCGGCAAACTGTTCCAGCATGGATGTTTGTTCGGCCTGGAAATCGGGCCGGGGCCGCCGGTCCAGAACGCAGAACACGCCCAGCACCTGTCTGCCCGGCGTGACAATCGGGACGCCTGCGTAAAAGCGCAGGCCCGCCTGGGTGATGCCGGGCAGGCCGGCAAAGCGGGGATCGGCGGCCAGATCGGGGACCAGCAGCGTGCCGCCATCGATCACCAGATTGCACAAGGTGGTTTCGCGCGGCTGCCGTCCGACGCAGATGCCTTCCTCGGCCTTGGGCCACATGTCGGCGGCATCGATCAGATTGACCATGGCAATGGGCAGATCAAACAGCCGCCGGGCCATGCCTGTCAGACGCAGGAAACGCGGATCAGGTCCCAGGTCGGACCCGACATAGGCGGAAAAATCCTGAAGCCGCAATCGCTCGCGCAGGTCGCTGACGATCATGATGCCTGATTCCGCCTCAATGGGTCGTCAGCTTGGGCGGACCCGGGGGCGGTGTCAACCATCCCCCCGGTTCCATTCGTGTGTTTACAGACCCTGAGCCGCCTTCAGCACGGCATCGACATGGCCCGGCACCTTCACCTTGCGCCATTCGGCGCGCAGGATGCCGTCCTTGTCGATCAGGAAGGTGGAGCGTTCGATGCCCATATATTTCTTGCCGTACATATTCTTTTCGGTCCAGGCGCCATAACGTTCCGTCACGTCGCTGTCGGCATCGGATGCCAGGATGAAGGGCAGCTTGTACTTGGCCTTGAACTTGTCATGGCTGGCCACGCTGTCCTTGGAGATGCCGATGATGGTGGCATCCAGCTTTTCGAAATGCGGCAGCTGCTCGCCGAACCCGCAGGCCTGGGTGGTGCAGCCGGACGTGTCATCCTTGGGATAGAAATAGACCACCACATTCTTGCCCTTCAGGGCCGACAGGGTGACGCTGCCATTGCCGTCGGTGGGCAGGGTGAAATCGGGGGCCGGCTGGCCGATCGCAATGGTCATTTCAGGTTCCTTCGGGGAATAATGGTCTTGAGCCCAAGGATTTAGATGCGGCGCGGCAGAGTCAACCCGCCGCACGACAAAGAGGATGCAGGCATGATCAGCGTGGATTACGTGCGTACCATGGCCGCCTATGGCCATTGGATGAACAGCCGCATGATGGCGGCCTGCGCCGCCATTCCGGCGGTGGACCGGTCGCGCGACATGGGCGCCTTCTTCAAATCGCTGCACGGCACCCTGGACCATATCCTGTGGGCCGACCTGATCTGGCTCAGCCGGTTCGAGGGCACGGCACCGCCCGTGGCCAAGGGGGCGGACCTGTTCCGTCCCGATTGGGATGAACTGGTGGCCGACCGTGCGGCGGCTGACGCCCGCATCACCCAATGGGCGGCGGGCGTGACGCCGGAATGGCTGTCTGCGCCCCTGTCCTATGTCACCAAGTTCAATCCCCACCGCTGGACCCTGCCGGCCTGGGTCCCGGTGACGCATTTCTTCAACCATGGCACCCACCATCGCGGGCAGGCGACTACCTTGATGATGCAACTGGGCGCCGATCCCGGCGTCACGGACCTGCCGGTCCTGCCGGGGATTTTCGATGGCTCGCTGGGTGTGGAGGCGAGCAAGGTTCGGGTTTAACGGAATACGGGTGCTGAAAATCCACCCACATTGCCTTCCCGGCCTGCGCCGGGAAGGCGGGTTCGGTGGTCTTAAATCTGATCGCCCAAAACCTGACGGCAGAATCGCACCGTGATCGGCTTCTTCGCGGCCAAGGCGGCATGGTCGAGCGTAGCGACCACGCGGCGGGCATTGGCGAAGCTGCGTTCGGTGCGGGTCATCAGCCAGTCGATGACATCTTCCCCCACCCGGATCTGCCGGTCGGCGAACAGCTTCACCAGCACGGCCATCAGCAGGGCATCGTCGGGGGCGGCCATGCCCACCGCCGGTGCCGCCAGCAGGCGGGAGCGCAGGTCGGGCAGGCGGATGACCCAGTTGACGGGCGCATTTTCCGCCAGCAGCAGCAGATGCCCGCCCATCTCCTTGGCCAGATTGTAAAGGTGGAACAGGGACCGTTCCAGCGCCGGGTCGCCCGCCACCCCCTGCGCCCCGTCCAGAACGGCGGTCCGCATGGGGCGCAGCAGGTCGGGCAACTCCGCCTCATCCCGCAGATCATCGACCGACAGAAGATTGCCGCGCGCCCGTGCGCGCCAGATCTGGGCCAGATGGCTTTTCCCGCACCCTGCCGGGCCGAACAGCAGCAGGGCCGGTGCCGGCCATTCCGGCCAGGCATCCAGCCAGGCCACCGCATCCTGATTGCCCGGCGCCACCAGGAAATCATCCTCCCCCATGGCCGACCGATGGCCGAGGTCGAGCGGGATCTGCCGCGTGGACAGCAGCGAGGGCGGATTGGAGGACGATTGGGGGGGCGTGGTCATGGCAAGAGCCCCTCCTTCTGCACGGGCTGGAAATCTAAGGACAGGTTCAGGGCTTGGGCGGCAGGTCGGCGATGCCGGCACCCCGTTCCGCCCCTTCGCCTGCCGGATGGGATAGCAGCGGGTCGGGGGCCAAGTCGAGGGCTGTCGCCGCACCCGTGTCGAACCCGCGGTACAGGCTGCTCTGCATATATTGCCGCAGACCGAACCGGGTCAGCACGCCGATGACGGCGGCCACGGGTACGGCCAGCAGCACGCCGACAAAGCCGAACAAGGCCCCGCCGGCCAGCAGCGCGAACATCACCCAGACGGGGTGCAGCCCCACCTTGTCACCCACCAGCTTGGGCGTCAGGATGTTGCCTTCCACGGCTTGGCCGAAGAAGAAGATGCCGGCGATCAGCCCGACCTGCCAGAATTCATCGAACTGGAACAGGGCCAGGCCGACACTGGCCACGAATCCGACCAGCGATCCCACAAACGGGATGAAGGACAGAAGGCCCGTGATCAGGCCGATCACCAGCCCGAAATCAAGACCCGCCGCCGTCAGCGCCACGGCATAGAACACGCCCAGGCACAGGCAGACCGTGGCCTGACCACGCACGAATCCGGCCAGCGTCGTGTCGACCTCGCGCGCCTGCTCCCGGATGGTGGCGGCATAGGGGCGGGGCAGCCAGCCATCCACCGTCGCCACCATCCGGTCCCAGTCGCGCAGCAGATAGAAGGCGACGATGGGTGTGATGAAGATGACGGACAGGATGTCGATGATGGCGACACTGCTGGTCAGGATGTTGCGCAGGACATCGGCGGTCCAGCCTACGGCGGTGCCGGCATAATTGCCGGCGGCCTCGCGCAGTTGCTTCACCTCCGCCGCCGGCAGACGGCGCAGCCAGCGCTGTACCGCCGGCACCAGTTCCTTCTTGGCCCAGGCGATCCATTCGGGCGCCACCTCCACCAATTGCACGACCTGCGCCTGCAACAGCGGCGCCAGCAGCAGCAGGGCAATAATGGCAGCCAGCAGGAAGCCCAGCAGCACGACCGTCGTCGCGGCCCAGCGCGGCATGCCGCGCGCCTCCAGCTTGTCAGCGACGGGGTCCAGCAGATAGGCCACGGCCATGCCCGCCACGAAGGGGGCCAGCATGGAGCGCAGCAGCCAGACCACGGCAATGAAGCCGACAAAGCCCCATAGCCAGAATTTCCACTGTCGATTGGCCCGCATCATGCATCCTTGCCCGGATCGTCGTTCAGGAATTCATCCTCTGGCTTGGGCCGGCTGACAAAGGCCAGCACCAGCGAGGCCAGCGTAAGACCGACCACCAGCAGTTCCGCCGGCAGGATGAACAGATCGACGCCGAATCCAGGCCCCTGGATCAGCAGGAACAGGATGGCCAGCGCATCCATGGCCACGATGTTGATATGGAACAGCCAGCGCGGCTCGCGAATCCAGGGCTCGTTCCCCGCCGTCTCCGGCAGCTTCTGCCCCAACGCCAGCACCAGTTCCCGCAGCAGTACAGGGATCAGCACCCAAAGCGGCAGCAGGCCGTTATAGGACAGCGCGGTCAGGGCCAGAAGCGGCAGCAGCCGGTCGGCAAACCCGTCCAGAACCCCGCCCAGCCTTGTGCGCGTCTTGAACAGCAGGGCCGCCGACCCTTCCAGCAGGGCACCAAGCGCGGCCAGCACGAACAGCCAGAAGGCCCAGGCATAATGACCGCTATAGATCAGCCAGCCGATCAGCAGGGCCGACAGCAGCCGCCCGGCGGTGATGCCCATGGTGATGCGGCGCAACCGTTCCAGGGTGGGATCGGTGGTCATGGTTTCGGGCGCAAGATCGCTCATCGGGCCTCAACTCCGCCGTTGGGTGTGTTCAGACGTTCCCATCATGAACACGTGGCAAGCCAAAAGGGTCACATGCCCGGCAGTATGAGGGTTTTCGAAAGGATAACAATGGTCTGGTAGGGGTTCGCCGAGGTTGAGGGTTCTGATCGCTTACCAAGGCCTGTGGGGTGTCGCTGACCGCCCTGCTTCATCGCCTCCCCGGCGAAGGCCGGGGCCCAGGGGCCACAGGCTCATACCTGCGTGCTGCCCTGATCAATGCTGCTGCAAGGCCGGGCGCTTGGCCCCTGGGTCCCGGCCTTCGCCGGGGAGGCGATTTATTGCCAAATTTAAAGGCGTCTGTTGCTCACCGCGCGCTGCGCAGGACCGGCCCGTCGGTCCCGTCTTCCAGCACCAGATCGCGCTGCGCCAGTGCGGTGCGCAACTGGCCGATATCACCGGCATGGCGCAGGTCCAGGACGGCGCCGGCGCGCGACAGGCTGGTGATATTGGTCTGGGTGATGGTGCTGATGCTGGTCAGCCGTTTGCGCATGGATAGCCAGGCGGCCTGATCGGCAAAGCGGGCGGTCAGCTTCAGGTCCGACAGGGCCCCGGCGGCGATCTGCGTCGCGGCGGTCCAGCGTTCCTCGAACCGGTGGGTCACGCTTTCCACTGCGGCGCGCAGGGTGGGGTTGACCGCCTCCGTGCTGTCGGCGGGCAGGGGGGATTGTGTCAGGCTGAACGTTTCCCCGCTGCCCGTGGCGGGATGCAGGGCGACCGTTACCGTCAGGCCGGCCTCCGGCGTGCCGCTAACCACCACCACGGCCACATCGCCGGCACCATAGCGGTCGGCAATCCGGCGCAGTGCCGTGGCGTCACCGGCCAGGGCCTGCTCCACACCGATATCGCTGACATCGGCGGCCTCCCCGAACGGTACCGTCACGGGCACCAGCCCGCCCTGACGCGGGGCCAGATCGGCCCAGGCCTGCCGCCAGGCCGTGCCCGCCTGCCACAGGACCGGCGCGCCACCTGTCTGATCGATAGGCAGGACCAGGGTGGGCTTCGACCGCACCTCGGCATAGGCGACAGTGTTGGCGCGCAGATAGGTGCGCAGGGCGGCGGCGTTGAAGCGGATGGCCAGCTTGCCGACATAGCGGGTGGCCGATGTCCGCTCCTCCTGGATCTCAAAGCTCTGCACCATGCGTTCGATCACGTCGGACGGAACGGGGGGCAGGGCGGTGCGGACACCATCCACCGTCAGCCGGTCGAACATCAGGTCGAAGGCCTTGCGCTGCGCCTCGCGCACGCCCTGATCACGGGCGGCATTGGCATTGCCGGACGAGATATCGACGCCCACATCGCGCACCGTGAACAGGTCGTCCACCGCCTGACCAGAGGCCGGCAGGGCCAGACCAAGGGCTATCAGGGCGACAGACAGGCTTTTGCGCAGGGCGGGGGTGCGGATGACCGGCATTGCCTTGAATTCCGATGTTGCTATGTTCGGCGCCAAATCCGGGGTGCGGCAGGCCACCATGGGCTTTCTACCCCACCCCGGCACCGTTACGCCAGCAGTGAGGGCCAGGGCATGAGCAGCTATTCCTACCGGGATGCGGGTGTCGATATCGACGCGGGCAACGCACTGGTCGATGCGATCAAGCCGCTGGCCAAGTCCACGGCCCGTTCCGGCTCCGATGCGGGCCTGGGCGGCTTTGGCGCGCTGTTCGATCTGCGCGCCGCCGGCTTCCATGATCCGCTGCTGGTTTCCACCACTGACGGCGTGGGCACCAAGCTGAAGGTCGCCATCGACGCCAACAAGCATGACACGGTCGGTATCGATCTGGTCGCCATGTGCGTGAATGATCTGGTGGTGCAGGGCGCCGAACCGTTGCTGTTCCTGGATTACTACGCCACGGGCAAGCTGGACGTGACCGCCGGCCGCGCCATCGTCGCGGGGATTGCGGAAGGCTGCCGTCAGGCCGGATGCGCCCTGGTCGGTGGCGAGACGGCGGAAATGCCGGGCATGTATGCCCATGGTGATTATGATCTGGCCGGTTTCTCGGTCGGTGCCGTCGAACGTTCCCAGGTGCTGATCGGTGACAAGGTCGCCGCCGGCGATGTGGTGCTGGGCCTGGCCTCGTCGGGTGTGCATTCCAACGGTTATTCGCTGGTGCGCAAGCTGGTGGGCGTGTCGGGCCTGACCTATGACAGCGCCTGCCCTTGGGACTCGTCGCGCAGCCTGGGCGACGCCCTGCTGACGCCCACCCGCATCTATGTGAAGTCGGTTCTGGCGGCCGTGCGCGCCGGTACCGTCAATGCGCTGGCCCATATCACGGGCGGTGGCCTGATCGAGAATATTCCGCGCGTTCTGCCCGACGGGCTGGGTGTCGATCTCGATGCCGCATCCTGGGACCTGCCGCCAGTGTTCAACTGGCTGATGAAGACGGGCAATGTCGCGGCCCCGGAAATGGCCCGTACCTTCAATTGCGGCATCGGCATGGTCGTGGTTGTCCCCGCCGAGAAGGCGGACGACGCGGCGCGCATCCTGGCCGAGGGCGGCGAGACGGTGAAGCGCATCGGCACCGTGGTGCCGCGCGGCAATGACGGCCACCGCGTCGTCATTTCGGGGCTGGAGCGCTGGTCGTGAGATTGCGTCTGGGCGTTTTGATCTCGGGCCGTGGCAGCAACCTCCAGGCCCTGATCGACGCCGCTAGCGATCCCACCTATCCGGCGGAGGTGGCGCTTGTCATCTCCAACAAGCCGGACGCGCCGGGCCTGGACCGGGCACGCGCCGCCGGCATCGCCACCCTGGTGCTGCGGCCCAAGGATTTCGTCGACAAGGCCGCGCATGAGGCGGCGATGATTGCGGCGCTGGAGGCGGCGGGTGTCGGTCTGGTCTGCCTTGCCGGTTATATGCGCCTGCTATCGCCCGTATTCGTTGAGGCGTGGCACAACCGTCTGATCAATATCCACCCCTCGCTGCTGCCGGCTTTCCCCGGCCTGGACACCCATGCCCGCGCCATGGAAGCCGGCGTGTGGTTCCACGGCTGCACGGTTCATTATGTGCGGGTAGAGATGGATACCGGCCCGATCATCGTACAGGCCGCCGTCACCGTGGCCGACGACGATACGCCCGACAGCCTGTCTGCCCGTGTGCTGGAACAGGAGCACAAGGCCTACCCGCTGGCCGTGCGCCTGATTGCCGAAGGGAGGGTGCGGGTAGAGGGTGACCGGGCAGTGGTGGCACGGGACGTGGTGGGTTAAAGGCCCTTCAAAGTCACACCATCCGCCAATGCTGCGGCGCGTAGACGCTGGTCGAGCGTTGCAAGGGGTAAGTCCAAACGCACGGCCAGTTCCAGATAGGAAGCGTCATAGGCAGTCAGGCCGTGACGGTCGGCAAGCTTGACGACATTTCGCCAAGTCTTGCCGGTTGGCTCATGATCGATGTGGACCTTAAGGTTTATCAGTTCTTCAAGCAGTTCGGAGCGGCGCGAGAGGCTGAGGCGTTGTTTTCGCACCCCAACCATCAAGACATTTGCCACTTCCAATTGCCATATCGCGGGTGCGCAGGCGCCGTTGGCGGCCACATCAAGAAATAGGGAATCGATTACCGGCGTGGTTTCCGACGTGAAGCACCAAGCGATGGTTGCCGAGCAGTCCAGGACAAGGCTCACCGCCGGCCTTCGTCAATCATCTCGCGGATGGTAAGCCCGTCAAGCGACAAGCCCTTGCGCAGTTCCTGCACCCTTTCGACAGCACGCAAGGCGGCTTCGCGGTCGGCGGTGGGCTGGACGTGCGTCAGCTTCGCGACCACCCGGCCATTGCGGGTGATCTCCACGCTCTCGCCCTTCTCGACAATATCGAGCAGGCTGTTGAATGATTTTTCCGCCTCCACGGCACCGACGCTGCGCATCTGTCGCCATCCTTTGACGCGTAATTCGTATAAGAAGATAACGCGGATGCCGCACATCGGCAATGATCGCACCCACCCCCTGAAAACAAGATCGCATGCGCCGGGGGGCGCATGCGACAAGGCAGTCCGATGGTGCTTATCAGGCCGGAACGGCGGCCAGGTTGTTTAGCTTCAAATGGATGGCCAGGCGCCGGTCGCGGTGCAGCCGCTCGATCAGGTAGCCCAGCAGGAAGATGGCAGCGATGCCGCCGACGATGCGCAGGGGCTGTTCCTTCGACACGCCATACATCACCAGATTGGTCATCAGCCCGGCGAACAGCGGCACGAACCAGAACCACCACATCAGGCGGCGCTGACGGCTCTGCCGGTTCAGTTCCGTCTCATAAAGCGCCCGTACGGTGGCGCTGTCGGCATCCAGCGGGGCCGGGCGGGCGGCGCCGCGCAGCGCCAGATAGACCAGGATGCAGGCATATCCTGTCAGAAAGCTCCAGCCCAGCGGGGCGACCGGCGGCTGAAACCGCGCCAGGAAATATCCCGACACACCGATGATCATGGCCAATGCCGCCATTTCGGCGCGGTTGCGCACGCGGGTGCGCTGGACGAACTGATTGTAATCGCTGAACAGCGGCTGTGCCGGCTTGCGCCGCACCGCGTCGGGATTCTCCATCGCGCCCAGGGTCCAGAGGATGGGGAAGGACAGGCAGGCCAGCACGATCAGCGACCGCGACAGGGCCCAGGCCGGATCGACATGGCCGGCGGCGATCAGCACATGCATCATACTCTGCTGCGCCACCACGCACAGGGCCGCCGTCAGCGCATCAAAAAAGCCCTGCCGCACCGGGTTGTCCTCACTGCGGTAGATATTGCGCAGCAGCAGCCCGACCATGGCCAGCCCCATGGGCAGGGCGGCGCAGGCGGCATTGGTCACGGCCCTGTCGGTGCGGTCCAGTTCGAACCCGCCCAGGCAGGCGAACAGGATGAACAGCTGCAGCCCGATCACCGGCAGCCGCGAAGCCCGGCGTGCCTGTTCGGCCACCAGCGGCGGCACGCTGCGCAGCCCTTCGGCGGCCAGTTGACCCGGCGAGCGGCAGCTTTCAGCCAGATCGCCCATCACCGCCTCGCGTGAGGCAGGCGGCAATACCATCTGCACAAGGCGCCCCACCAATCCGGGTGCGGCCAATCCGGGTGCTGTTGGTGCTGGATGGTCTAAGCGATTGCGCTGTCTTTCCATATCCCCACTCCCCATTGCTGTTCGATTGCATCGCAGATGCGTTTGGCGGTCGTCGCCGCGTCCCGCAGGGCCAATTCCCCCGCCTGCTCAAGCCGGAAGCAGCGTTTGGCCCGCCCGCCCCTTTCCGGTGTGGGATCGGTCATCCAGGAGGTGACCAACCCCTTATCCTCCATCCGGTCCAAGGTGGCGTAGACGGCACCCAGCACCACCTTTCGCGGTCGTGACAACTCCTCCACCTTGGCGTGGATGGTGACGCCATAGGCCCCGTCACCCAGGGCAAGGATGGCCGTCAGCACAATCTGCTCAAACTGTCCAAGCGTGGCGTTCGCGACCGCTGTCATAATCCATACCCTGTATGAGTTATGTTGCATACGGTGTAGGAGAAATGGACGGTCGTCAAGGGCGATTGTGTGTGGGCGTGACCGGTGTTGCGCCTCGGTATCAAAAGGCCTATCCGCTGGCCGTTTGACTGGTCGCCGGGGGGGGCTATCGGCGGTAGTGAAGCGGATGGGTATGTCGGCGCGATGATCGCGCCATTGGGTTAAGCAGCTGAGGTTGTTCTACGTTCTATGAATGGCAAGCTCATTTTTATGCGCATATCCGAACACCAGATATCGTGTTTTCAATTAATTTTTATTTCTCCTTTTATTCACTTTTGGGATGCATATAATCTCCTTTCTTGATGGGTGGTCTGACTAGATATCCATTATTCGCCATGCCAGTTTGGCGTCGATAAAAATTTTCTCTGCCCCCAACCTTCTCTGCCGTGGAGTAAATAAATGAAGGACGAAATCGTTATCAAAAACAACTCATGTGCAATATTTTCTCCGGATGAGATCAAAGTAGTCGTGGAGGCTGCGGATAAATACATCGCAGCACGGAATGTTTTTGCTAAAGTGGTTTCGACTTTTGGAGGTGCAATTGAGTCTGGCTTTAAAAAACTTCCTGACGATTGGCAGGGGCAGATCGTAGAGAAGGTACGAGTAGTTCTGGAGGAAGCACAAAAGCTTGCCACCGCTGGTATGGATAACGAACCTGGACGTGAATCATCGGACGGTATGTACAAGGCCTTAGTGATGATGTCAGGAGCAGGGGGTGGTGCGGCTGGGCTACCGGGCCTTCTGGTTGAGTTGCCCACGACGACGATGCTTTTTTTTCGTTCAATTGCAGATATTGCCCGTGCCATGGGACATGACCTAACGGATCCGCGCATTCAGGCTGTTTGTTTTGAGGCTTTCGCCTACGGCGGTCCGTTGGATGAAGATGATGATGCCGATGTTACGTTCTTTACAGCCAAGTTAGGAACCGGCCAGCTCGCTGAGGTCATCGCTCGGGTCGCGCTGCGCTATGCCATCAATCTGTCACCCAAAATTGCGGCTCAAGCGGTGCCGCTTGTTGGCGGTGCTCTTGGGGCTGGTATAAATTACGGATTTCTTAGCTTTTACCAAGACATGGCACGTGTCCTTTTTACGCTTGTTCCCTTGGAGTTTAAGCATGATCCAGAAATGGTGCGCTCCTGTTTCGCCTCCGTAGTTAAGGAGCGCGTAGCCATCAAGCATTCTCGGCGTGGCTAGCGAATGGGTTCATGGCTCAGATGGATAACGGGAGATTTTAGTGGACTATTCTCAATTTTGATCAATATCGACACCATGCCCATCCGTCCCGCCACCGCCGCCGACCTGCCCTTCATCCACGCGCTGGCTCCGCGTCTTGCTGGTGCCGCAGACCTACCATGGAGGTCGCCAGAAGAGGTGATGCGGTTTCAGCGCAGCTTCATGCATGAGACGCTGGAGGTGCCCAAGCCGGGAGCCGTGACCTTTGTCGCCGACGATGGGGCTGGCGAGCGGCTGGGATTCGTGCATGCCGAACCCATGCTGGACATCTTCACGGACCAGATCGCCGCCTATATCCCGCTGCTGGCCGTAACAGAGGCCGCGCAGGGGCAGGGGACGGCCAAGGCCTTGATGGCGGCGGTGGAGGAGTGGGCCAAGCGCCAGGGCTATGCGTCCTTGTCGCTGGACGTGTTCGCCAGCAATGCGCGTGGCCGTGCCTTCTACGCCCGCCTTGGCTATGGCGAGGAGACGTTGCGGCTGGTGAAGGACATTCGGTAGCACCCAGAACCGTTCGAGAGGTCTTGTCAACCGCCCCACCAACCCTTACACAATCGCCCAGAATTCCATCGTCTCGTACCGGGGAGAAGAAAATGGCCGGCTCACATGGGCCCGTGGTGGTCGACAACAAGCTCGTGAAGGAACATGCCGAGGGCTGGCATGCCTTTACCCGTTTCACCACCATCGGCATCATCGCCGTGGTGCTGTTCCTGCTGATGATGATGCTGCATTTCTTCATCGGCTGGGGCTATGCGGTGCTGTTCATGGTGCTGGGCTATGTCGTGCTGACCTTCGCCGCCTTGCTGGGCAAGGTATAAAGGTCGCCGAAGCACCATTGCGATTTGGGAAAAAGGGCCGCCGGCAAAGCCGTGCGGCCCTTTTTGTGCGTGTGACAAACCGGTAGTACGCCTTTGGCGTGGTTCAAGCCCTTGAAGGGGGGGTATTGGTGTGCCACGTTAACGCCTGACGCCGTCACGACCGTTTCAACCCGTGCCCATCTGGGGCGGGCGGTCGGTCCAGGCCCAGCGGGGCTGGCGGCATGAATATAGAAGGCTGACTTAAGATGCTGGACATCCCCCGCGGTGTTCTCTACCCGGTCCTTCCGCTGAGAGACATCGTCGTCTTCCCGCACATGATCGTCCCGTTGTTCGTGGGCCGCGAGAAATCCGTCCGCGCGCTGGAAGACGTGATGAAGGATGACAAGCAGATCCTGCTGGTCACCCAGAAGAACGCCTCCCAGGATGATCCCACGCCCGCTGATATCTTCTCCGTCGGTACGATCGGTACGGTGCTGCAGCTGCTGAAGCTGCCCGATGGGACCGTGAAGGTGCTGGTGGAGGGCGGCAAGCGCGCCGCCATCACGAAGTTCGGCGATAATGAGGATTTCTTCCAGGCCTATGCCGAGCTGATCGACGAGAAGGTGGGCGAGCAGCAGGAGCTTGAGGCCCTGTCGCGCGCGGCCGTGTCGCAGTTCGAGCAATATATCAAGCTGAACAAGAAGATCCCGCCCGAGGTGCTGGTTTCCATCAACCAGATCGAGGAGCCGGGCAAGCTGGCCGACACCATCGCCAGCCATCTCCAGCTGAAGATCCCTGAGAAGCAGCAGCTGCTGGAGACCCCGACGGTCGCCGAGCGGCTGGAGCGGGTCTATGCCTTCATGGAAGGCGAGATCGGTGTCCTGCAGGTGGAAAAGCGCATCCGCAACCGCGTGAAGCGCCAGATGGAGAAGACCCAGCGCGAGTATTATCTGAATGAGCAGATGAAGGCCATTCAGAAGGAATTGGGCGAGGGCGAGGACGGCAAGGACGAGGTCGCGGAGATCGAGGAAAAGATCGCCAAGACCAAGTTCAGCAAGGAAGCCCGCGAAAAGGCCCAGGCCGAGGTCAAGAAGCTGCGCACCATGAGCCCGATGAGCGCCGAGGCGACGGTGGTGCGCAACTATCTGGACTGGATGCTGTCGATTCCGTGGAAGAAGCGCAGCAAGGTCAAGAAGGACATCAAGGGCGCCGAGACCATCCTGAACGCCGACCATCATGGTCTGGAGAAGGTCAAGGAGCGTATCCTTGAATATCTGGCGGTTCAGCAGCGCATGGATAAGGTGAAGGGTCCGATCCTGTGTCTGGTAGGGCCGCCGGGTGTAGGCAAGACCTCGCTGGGCAAGTCCATCGCCAAGGCCACGGGCCGTAATTTCGTGCGCATGTCCCTGGGCGGCGTGCGGGATGAAGCTGAGGTGCGCGGTCACCGCCGCACCTATATCGGCTCCATGCCCGGCAAGGTCATCCAGGGCATGAAGAAGGCCAAGACCTCCAACCCGCTGTTCCTGCTGGACGAGATCGACAAACTGGGTGCCGATTGGCGCGGCGATCCGTCCTCGGCCCTGCTGGAGGTTCTGGACCCCGAACAGAACAGCAGCTTCAGCGACCATTATCTGGAGGTCGATTACGACCTGTCTGACGTGATGTTCGTCTGCACGGCCAATTCGCTGCGCATGCCGCAGCCACTGCTGGACCGTATGGAGATCATCCGTCTGGCCGGCTACACCGAGGATGAGAAGGTGGAGATCGCCAAGCGCCACCTGATCGACAAGCAGGTGAGCGACCATGGTCTGAAGCCCGGTGAGTTCACCATCACCGACGATGCCCTGCGCGACGTGATCCGCTACTACACGCGCGAAGCGGGCGTGCGTTCGCTGGAGCGTGAGATCGCCAATCTGGCGCGCAAGGCGATCAAGGAGATCCTGATGAAGGGTCTTGAAAAGGTGAAGGTCACGCCGAAGAACCTGGAAAAGTTCGCAGGCGTAAAGCGCTTCCGATTCGGTGAGGCGGAGCTGGAGGATCAGGTCGGTGCAACCACCGGTCTGGCCTGGACCGAGGTGGGCGGGGAAATCCTGACCATCGAGGCTGTGATGCTGCGCGGCAAGGGCCGCATCCAGACCACGGGCAAGCTGGGCGACGTCATGAAGGAATCGGTGCAGGCCGCCGAATCCTATGTGAAGGCCAACGCGCTGAAGTTCGGGATCAAGCCGACCCTGTTCGAAAAGCGCGACATCCATGTCCATGTGCCGGAGGGGGCAACCCCGAAGGACGGCCCGTCGGCCGGCGTGGCTATGATCACCACCATCGTCTCCGTCCTGACCGGCATCGCGGTCGCCAAGGACATTGCCATGACGGGTGAGATCACCCTGCGCGGCAAGGTTCTGGCCATTGGTGGCCTGAAGGAAAAGCTGCTGGCGGCGCTCAGGGCGGGAATCAAGCGCGTGCTGATTCCCAAGGATAATGAGAAGGATCTGGCCGAAATCCCCGATAACGTGAAAAAGGGCCTGACCATTATCCCGGTTTCAACCGTAGATGAGGTTCTGGCGCAGGCTTTGGTGACGGCACCGGTCGGTATTGAGTGGTCGGAGCCCGAAGAAGTGGCTCAGGTCCCCGGAAAAGCTGGGGATGAAGAGCGGGATGGCGTGATTCGCCATTGAAGTGCGATTGGAAATCGTGTGAATTGGGTTCCGCCGCCACCCGCACAAATCCTTGTGTTGGCGGCGGAACCCAATCCCTTGATGCCTGGGAAGACATCTCGGGCATGTTGCAACCGATACTCTCTTGATGAGGGGGGCCTTAAGTGAACAAGAACGATCTCGTTGCCGCGGTCGCCGAAGCGGCTGGTCTGTCCAAGGCGGACGCGAACAAGGCCGTCGATGCGGTTTTTGATGGGATCACCGGCGCGCTGAAGAAGGGCGACGAAGTGCGTCTGGTTGGCTTCGGCACCTTCGCGGTGGCTGAACGCGCCGCTTCCGAGGGCCGCAATCCCCGCACCGGTGAGAAGATCTCCATCGCCGCTTCCAAGCAGCCGAAGTTCAAGCCCGGCAAGGGCCTGAAGGACGCGCTGAACTGAGCGACGCCTATCTAGGGATGCCCGGCGATAGCCGGGCGGCCTGACGGTGAGATAACGGGCGGCCCCCTTGGGCGCGCCCGTTTTTCATTTTTGGCCCCTGTCATGTCGGGGGCGAACCAACTTCTTTGTTGATTCTCCCGTTCCGGTCGCTATTGTCCCGGCCAACGATAAGGTACGGGCGGTTAGCTCAGAGGTAGAGCATCGGTTTTACACACCGCAGGTCGGGGGTTCGATCCCCTCACCGCCCACCATTCACCTCCATATCCCTGATATTGATCTTCCATTCCACCTGTCGCAGCGCCGGTGGAACGGGTATGATGCGCCACCGGTCGTTCTCCACGGCTGCGCACGGGAAAGAGGAAGGCGTTTCGTGATCGATTCCGCTGATCGTCGTTTGGGCGACCGTATCCTGGCTGCGCTGGAACTGGCCATCGACCAACAGGAACTGGAAATCGCCGAACAGCTCTGGCGGGCCCTGGAGCTGGCGCTGAGCCGCTATGGCGGCCCGGACGCGTTCGAGAAGCGGGACTCGCCGGCCAATCTGGACGATGTGCTGGACCGGCTGTTCGCCCTGCGCCATGCCAAGGGCGGCTGATCCGCATTTTCCTGTCGATTTCATGTTTGACAAGGTGGGCGGGGTCGAATATACACCCGCCCACCTCAGCGGCGGCGGGGCTGGAAACGGTCGCGGCGCTGTTTGAAAAGTATGCGGGTGTAGCTCAGTTGGTTAGAGCGCCGGCCTGTCACGCCGGAGGCCGCGGGT
>NZ_JBMDKE010000027.1:0-100797 GCF_057809555.1 Niveispirillum sp. FG156
GGTCAGGGCCACGATCTGGGTCGTGGACAGGGCCGCGACGTCCGTGGTTTCCAGCGACTGCACCTGGGCGGTGGTCAGCGAGGTGATCTGGGTGGTGCTCAATCCGCCGATCTGCGTCGTCGAGAGATTGGCAATGTAGGTGCTGTTAAGGCTGCGAACCAGCGTGGTGCTGAGGCCGGAAACCTGAGTTGTGGTGAGCGCAGTGAACTGCGTCGTGCTCAAACCCGTCAGGTTGGCCGTCGAAATCGAATTCAGCTGCGTGCTGGTCAGCGCGGCAACGGTTGTCGTCGCAAGTCCCGACAGCTGCGTTGTGAGCAGCCCCGCCATCTGCGTCGTTGTCAGAGCCCCAATCTGGGTGGTCGACAGCGCACTGGTTTGTGTCGAGGAGAGCTGACGAAGGTCTGAAGTCGTCCAGTTGCCGATTGCCGTCGTGCTCAGCTGGCCGATCTGAGTAGTCGAGAGAAACGAGAGGATCGACATGGCTAGGACTCCAGAGAATGAAAAAGTGGATCTACGGAAACCCTCCCTGCCTGGAAGATCTCCTTCTCGATTAATCCGAATTTGCCTTGCAAGACATATGCCGAATTAACCGAAGCCCACGCAATCTGGAGCCGACAACCGGAAAGGTACCCAACCGCGGACGCGCAACAACAGGCGCAGCCGCAAGGCCGTGTTCATTCCCCTTTTGGTATAGGCGCCCAAATTTTTTGGGTCAGTGTGGATAGAATACCCATCATGAGGATGAGTCAAGTTACATTCGGTGTACCCCCCACGAAACGCGCCGCGACCTGTATTGCGTCTGAGGTATTTCAGATCGTTTATGCCTTTGGGCCTAGATGATGGATCAATTGCATCCTTCGGGAGCGGGCATGTCGCTTTTTTGTCGTGTGTTTTGGAGAATCGCTTTAGTTTCCGGGTCACGTTGACCCCCTTTCCTGCCGATGGACGTGGCGATTGTCCCCTTACATGACGGTTCTGAGGTGTCTTTTTCTGGTGGCGCTGCACCATGGCGTGCAACTCCATCCGGATGAGTTGCCGCCCGATGTGCCCGGCGATCCCGTACCGGCCGTACTGAAGTGCATGCATGGCGCTGGCCTTAAGGGCCGTAAGACACGCGTCAGCTGGAAGTCCGCCTGTCACCTAGGCAGTGCTTACCCGGCAATTGCGATCCGGAAGGATGGCAGCTGGGTCATTCTTGCCTATGCGATGGAGGTGGAGGGCCGGATGTCGGCCGCCGTGCTGGACCCCATGCGTGAGGCTGAGGGCGTCCGGTTCCTGTCCGAGGAGGAATTTACCTCCACCTGGACGGGCGAGATCATCCTGGCCAAGCGTGTCTGGGCACTGATGGATGAGAACCAGCCCTTCGGTTTTCGCTGGTTCCTGCCGGAGATTCTGCGCAACGCGAAATTCTTCCGTGGCGTCGCCATCGCGGCCATCATGGCCAATCTGATCGGCCTGGCGCTGCCGATGATGTTCCAGGTGCTGGTCGACAAGGTGATTACCCACCATAGTTACCAGACGCTGTTTGTCATCGTCCTGCTTTATATATTGCTGACGGTCTTCGACGGGTTCTTTGGCTATGTCCGCCAGAATCTCATGCTGCTGGCATCGAACAAGATCGATGCCAAGCTGACCAGCCGCACCTTCCGGCACCTTCTTTCGCTGCCGCTGCATTTCTTCGAGCGCAACAGTGCGGGTATCCTGACCCGGCACATGCAGCAGACGGAGAAGCTGCGTCATTTCCTGACCGGCAGGCTGTTCCAGGTTTTCCTGGATACCGTCACATTGCCGGTGCTGCTGGTGCTGCTGTTCCTTTACAGCGGCCTGTTGACGGCTGTGGTGCTGGCCTTCTCGGTTGTCATCGCGGCGATCATCGGCTTCATGGTGCCGATCTTCCGGCTGCACCTGGGACGGTTGTACGAGACCGAGGCCAGCCGTCAGGCCCATCTGGTCGAAACGCTGCATTCCATGCGCGCCGTCAAGTCACTGGTGCTTGAAGAGAACCGGCAACAGGCATGGGACAGCAAGGTGGCCCTGGCCGTCCGGCGCCATGCCAAGGTTGGCGGCATCAGCATCCTGGGGACCGTGCTGACCGGCGGCCTGGAAAAGCTGATGCAGATCAGCGTGCTTGCCATCGGTGCCGTTCAGGTCTTCGACGGTGCCATGACACTGGGCGCGCTGATCGCCTTCAACATGCTGTCGGGTCGCGTCACGGGGCCGCTGCTTCAGATCGTGGCCTTGATCAACGAGTATCAGGAGGCGGACCTGTCGGTGCGCATGCTGGGCGAGGTGATGAATGCCGAGCCGGAGCGCAGTGGTCATTCCCGTCAGTCCCGTCCGTATATCACGGGCAAGATGTTCTTCGAGGATGTGACCTTCCGCTATGCTCCCGGCGCCACACCGGCGCTGGACCGTGTGTCCTTCGATATCGAGGAGGGTCAGGTTGTCGGTATCGTCGGCCGGTCAGGATCGGGCAAGACCACGATCACCCGCCTGATCCAGTCCATCCATATCCCGCAGGAAGGTCTGATCAAGCTGAACGGTGTCGATCTGCGTCATATCGAGCTGAACCATCTGCGCAAGTCCATCGGCGTCGTGCTGCAGGACAATCTTCTGTTCCGCGGCACCATCCGTGAGAATATCGCGGCGGCGCGTCCCGACGCGCCCCTTCATGAAATCCTTCAGGCGGCCCAGATGGCGGGCGCCGACGAATTTATCGACCGGCTGCCTTTGTCCTATGACACGATGGTCGAGGAGAATGCTTCCAACTTCTCCGGCGGTCAGCGCCAGCGTATCGCCATCGCCCGTGCCCTGGTGACACAGCCGCGTCTTCTGATCTTTGATGAGGCGACCAGCGCGCTTGACCCGGACAGCGAGGCCATTGTTCAGCGTAACCTGACGCGTATCGCCGAGGGACGTACCATGATCATCGTCTCGCACCGGCTGTCATCTTTGGTTAAGGCTGACAAGATCATCGTTCTGGAACAGGGCAAGTTGGTTGACTGCGCCCCGCACTCCATCCTGCTGCAACGCTGCGACATTTATCGGCACCTATGGCAAACCCAGACACAGCACATCCATTGATGCGGCCCTTCCAGGGTCTGCGTGAGCGCTGGCGGCGGTTCTACGGGACGCCGGCCCCGCGTCTGCATGTGGCCCCCGAAGCCATCGAGTACCAGTCGGAACTGGAGGTGATCGTCCGCGAACCGCCGCCACCCATCTTGGGGGCCCCCCATCTGGTTGCGGCGGGGATGCTGGCGCTGTTGGCCATCATCGCGTGCTTCGTTCAGATGGACCGTGTCGTGGTGTCCACAGGCCGCCTGGCCACGCAGGTGCCGCCCATCGTGATGCAGCCGCTGGAACGTTCCATCGTGCGTCAGCTGTTGGTGCAGCCCGGTGAACGTGTGACCAAGGGGCAGTTGCTGGCCACGTTGGACCCGACCTTCACGCTGGCCGACCGCAGCGCCCTGTCGGCGCAGCAGCGCGCCCTGTTCGCGCAGCTGCGGCGGTTGGAGGCGGAAGCGGCGGGCAAGACCTTGCCCGAGACCATGGCAAACAGTGACGATCCAGACATGGCGTTGCAGGCCCGGCTGTTCCAGCAGCGCCAGACCCAGTACCGGTCGCATCTGGACAGTCTGGATAGCGGCATTGTCAGTCTTGATGCCTCGCAGCGGGCCGCCCAGGATGATGAGAAGTCGTTGATGGCCCAGATGGTGGTCTATCGCGATGTGGAAAACCTGCGCTCCCAGCTTTTCAAGGCGCAGACGGGGTCGCGGCTACAGCTTCTGGAGGCCCAAGCCCAGCGTCTGGAGACCGAGCGGTCGCTTCAGGCCACCAGCAACCGTATCAAGGAATTGCAGGCCGATCTGGCCGCAAAGCGGGCCGAGCGGCGCAACTTTGTCGATGACTGGCAGCGCCAGCTTCTGGAACAGCTTGTGGAGACGCGCCGTCAGGCCTCCCAGGTCGATGAGGATCTGGCCAAGGCCGTCCGCCGCAACGATCTGGTGGAGATGACGGCCCCTGCCGATGCCGTTGTGCAGGAGGTGGCGCGCCTGTCGCCCGGTTCCATCGCGCGGGAAGCCGAAGCGTTGATCACCCTGGTGGCGTTGGATACGCCGCTGATTGCCGAGGTGGTGATCCAGTCCGGTGACATCGGCTATGTCAAGGCGGGCGATCTGGTGGAGGTGAAGGTCGGGCCGTTCCCGTTCCAGCGCCATGGCATGCTGAAGGGCCGGCTGCGGTCGGTCTCCCGGCAGAGCTTTGTGCCGGGTACGGCGGAGCCGCTGGACGCGCTGCGCACGCCGACGGTTGCCGGTGCCTATGTGCATACGGCGCAGGTCGATCTTGAAAGCCTGACGCTGGAGCGCATGCCGCAGGGTGCGGTTCTGACGGCGGGCATGGTGGTGCAGGCCGAAATCAAGGTCGGCAGCCGCAGCCTGATGTCCTATTTCCTCTATCCCGTGCTGCGCGGCCTGGACGAGTCGCTGAACGAACCCTGATCAGTCCGCCCGGATGGCGACGCGGTCCAGCGTCGCCTCAAACCCGCGCGCGAATGTCTGCGTGTCGCCCAGGGTGGCCTGCCAGCGTTCGGGCGTGGTCCGGCTGCGGATCGCCCGGTAAAGGTCTGGCGTGTCGTGAAGTGCCACGGCCCGGTCGACATAATCATCATCGTTGGTGGTGATCAGTTCCGGCAGGTCCATAGCCCGCAACAGGGCCCCGGCCATCCGGCTGGCGAAGGTTTCCCGTGACAGGGTCAGGATCGGCAGACCGGCACGCAACGCGTCGCTGGCCACGGTGCCGGCATTATAAGGTGTCGTATCCAGGAACAGATCGGCCAGCGCCATGCGGGCGCGGTAACGGTCTGGCATGGCACGGGGGGAGAAGAGCAGTCGGTCGGGATCGACCCCGTGCCGTGCCGCCTGTGCCCGCAGATTGCCCACCACCCAGCGATTATCCTCCAGCAGCCAGAGGACGCTGTCGCGCGTGCGGGCCAGGATGCGCATCCACAGGGCGAACATCGCTTCGGAGATCTTGTAGGAGCCGCAGAAGCAGCAGAAGACGAATCGGTCCTGCGGCAGTCCTTCATCCGCGCGGCTGATATCGGCCATCGGTACGGGCAGGCCATCATTGGCCTGGTAGACGCCGGGCAGATAGAGCGGGCGGGGCCAATATTGATCCGCGATGGCAGGTGGGATGGCATATTCGTCGGTCAGAATGTAGTCCAGCTCCGGGATCGGTACCGGCCCGATGAAGCCGAGATAGGTCATCTGCACCGGCGCCGGTTTCCAGCGCAGCACGTCCAGCCGTTCGCCGACGGTGATGCCGTTGAGGTCGATCAGGATATCGATCTCATCGGTCCGGATCTGGCGGGCGACCGTTTCATGGTCCTTGTCGCGGACAAGGCGGCAATGATCCAAGGCCGCCAGCACGCGGGCCCGCATGTCGCTGCCATCATCCGGGCTGGAGCAATAACCATAGATCTCGAACCGGTCACGGTCGTGCCGTTCCAGCAGTTCGGCCACCAGGAAAGTCATGGCATGGCGGCAGAAATCCGACGACATGTAGCCGATGCGCAGCCGGCGATGGGCATAGCCGGAGGGCGGAGCAAGTTTCTGGGTCGCAGGCACGGGCCGGCGGTCTAGCCAAGATTGCACCGTCCGGTGCTGTTCGGCCACATTGTCGGCCAAGGCAAGCGTTGCGAGCGCACCGCATTGGTCGCGCAGCTGTTCAACCGTCAAGCCGGGGATGCCCGGCCCGAACAAGGGCCAAGCGCACATGTTCTGCCGGACGAAGGCCCAATGCTGGACCACATAATGCTGGTCGGGTTTGGTCAGCAGGCTTCGATAATAAGTTGTTTCCGCCTCATCCAGGCAGGACAGCTTTTCCAGCAGCCGGCCCCGCTGGTTCAGCAGCTTGGTTCGCGCTTCGTCATCCTGCAGCGCGGTGTTGATGGTCGCCAGGGCTGTTTGCGTATCGCCCGCCGCCTCGCGGATGCCCGCGAGATTGATGGTGGCCTGCCACAAGGCCGGCTGCAACAGAAGGGCGTTGCTGTAGGCGGTTGCCGCTGCGCCGGTATCCCCCCGTGCGGCCAGTTCGACGCCCAGATTGAACCAGATCGGGGCGCTGTCGACACCGCCATTGCCGGGCGAAACGAGCCATTCATGCAGCATGTCGGCGGCCCAGTGCCGGTTGGGCATTGGGTCTGCCTGCGCCACGGCGGCCATCGCCTCAATCGCCGGCAAGCCGGATAGCAGAGACCGCCAGCGGCTGCGCGTTGCCGGATCAACCGGGGACAGGCCCGGCGGCGCCCCCCGCAGATCGGCGATCAGCAGATCGATAGCGCAGAGCGCCGTCATGCCGGTTGTGTCCACAGTCTGACATCGCGCGGCACCCGTGTCAGGGCGTGCCGCTTGGCCAGGGCCTTGCGGTACCGTTCCTCGTAATCCGGCAGGAAGCCGAACTCCTCGGCATCATGGTCCATGGCGCTGCCGATTTCCAGATAGAGGTCCAGATTGGTCAGGTCAGGGACGGGCAGGGCGCCGGCCTCCCATTCCGCCCACATGCGGTCAAAGGCATCCTCCATCGCACGGGCGAAACCATTGGTGTTGAACAGAACGGACGTGTGGCGCAGGTCCAGAAGCTTTTGCCGGGCGGCGGCCAGGGCTGCCGGGTCACGTCCCAGCCGCACGGCCATCTCCACATAGGCTGCCGGGCTGTCACACACGAATTCCGGCGTGCCGGCAGCCGTCACCAGCGAGGCGCAGACACGGGATGCGAAGCCCCGACCGGGCAGGGTCAGGACGGGCACCCCCATCCACAACGCATCCGATGCCGTCGTATGCGCGCCATAGGGGCTGCTGTCCAGGAACAGGTCGGCCAGGACATAGCGTGCCAGATGATCGGCATTAGGGGCATAGGGGGCGAAGATCAGACGAGCAGGGTCGATACCGGCCTTGGCCGCCTCTTCCCGCAGGCGATGATCACCCTCGTTTCCGCCGCGCAGCAGCCAGAGCACGGAACCGTCGACCTGCCGCAGGATATCCAGCCAGCGGGCCATATTGAAGCGGGTCATCTTCTGCTGGCCGTTGAAACAGCAGAACACCACGCCCTGTTCCGGCAATCCATGCTGGGCCCGCGTCTGCGGTTCCGGCGAGATGACCCGGTAGCGGTCATTGGGCTGGTAGCAGGGGACCCGTTCCACCTTCTCGCTGTAATATTTCTCTGATCCGGGCGGAATGATCACCGGATCGGCGATGATGTAGTGGTGATAGGGGCTGGCCATCGTGCCGGGATAGCCCAGCCAGTTGACGATGACCGGGGCGGGCCGGCGGCCCAGCATCCGTGTGCGGGCATCCCGCGTATTGCCATTGATATCGACCAGGATGTCGATCCCGCACTCCTCCACCAGAGCCGCTGCGGCCGCATCATCCAGGCCCGTGATATCGTGCCAGTGGTCAACACTGCCCCGGATGCGCTGCATCACCGCATCCTCAAGGCGGACGCCGCAATAAAATGCCGTCACCTCGACGCGGGAGCGGTCATGAAGGCCGAACATTTCCACCGTCAGGTGGCCGATGGCATGGTTGCGCAGGTCGGACGAGAGATACCCGATACGCAGCCGCCCGTCGGGCGCGCGGCGGCGATGGGCGAAATCGGCGTTGGTCTTGAACTCATCGGGCCAACCCACATCCAGCCGATTGTGCGAGTAGGCATTGGCCAGGCTGAGTATGGGGTCGTCGGTGAAATAGGCCAGGGTCAGAGGGGCCAGCGTGGCCATGATCTTTTCCGGCGTCACGGGGCCGAAAGATTGCAGCACCGGCCATTTGCATTGCCGTTGACGGACATTGGCCCAGTGCTGCATTTCCTCCCGCCGTCCCGGCGCCACATCCAGCGACAGGCGCAGCACCTCCTCCGCCTCGGACATTTCCTGCCGGCTCATCCGCACGCGGGCCAGTTGCTTCAACACCGTCAACTTGTAATTGACCGTGTCGGAGGAAACGCCCGACAGGTTGCTGACGGCATGGCCCCAATAGTTGAGGGCCATATCGATCTGGCCCACCCGTTCCAGGGCGGACCCCAGCGATATGACGGCGGGCGTGAAATCCGGCCGCACACGCACCGCCTCATTAAAGGAATAGAGCGCGCCATTGCCGTCATCGCCGCTCAATTGCAGTGAGCCGAGATTGAACCAGGCCGCATGTATGGCCGGGTGCCCTTCATTGGCCGCCAGCCATTCCTGATAGACACGGATGGCGGCTCCCTTGCCATGCTCCGCTTCGGTGGCGTGGGCGAGGGCAAACAGCTCGTAAATATCCATGGCTTGCAACGCGTCAGTTGACGGGACGGATGATCAGGCCTGGGACACGCCCAGTTGATCGGCGAAATAGGCGATGGTGCGCGTCAACCCTTCCTCCAGATGGATGGTCGGCTGCCAGTTCAGGAGGGTTTTGGCCTTGGTGATGTCGGGGCAGCGCTGCAGCGGGTCGTCCTGCGGCAGGGGTTTCCAGACGAATTCCGATTTGGCGCCCGTCAGCCGCACTACATTCTCCGCCAGCTGACGGATCGTGTATTCGCCGGGATTGCCGATATTGATGGGGCCGGTCACCTCATCCGGGGCGGCCATCAGACGGATGAAGCCCTCGATCAGATCATCGACATAGCAGAAGGACCGGGTCTGGGTGCCTTCGCCATAGATGGTGATCGGATGGCCCTGCAGGGCCTGCACGATGAAGTTCGACACCACGCGCCCGTCATTGGGGTGCATGCGCGGGCCATAGGTGTTGAAGATGCGGGCCACGCGGATGTTCACGCCACTTTGGCGATGATAGTCGAAGAACAGGGTTTCCGCGCAGCGCTTGCCCTCGTCATAGCAGGCGCGGGGCCCGATCGGGTTCACGTTGCCGCGATAATCTTCGGTCTGCGGGTGTACCGTCGGATCGCCATATACTTCCGACGTGCTGGCCTGGAAGATCTTGGCCTTGGTTCGCTTGGCCAGCCCCAGCATGTTGATGGCCCCATGGACAGAGGTCTTCGTCGTCTGCACGGGGTTGAACTGATAATGGATGGGCGATGCGGGGCAGGCGAGATTGTAGATCTCATCCACTTCCACAAAGAGCGGGAAGGTGACGTCGTGGCGCATCACCTCAAAATAGGGGTTGGGGATCAGGTGCCGGATATTCTCCCGCGAGCCGGTGAAGAAGTTATCGACGCACAGCACCTCGTGTCCGTCATTCAGCAGTCGTTCGCACAGGTGTGATCCCAGGAAACCGGCACCCCCAGCCACCAATACCCGCTTGCGTGCGCGTTTCATGCTTATCCTTCTTGGGCGTTCGCGAAGGCCGCGCCGAATGGCGGGTCTTTCATGATCAACATGCTTAATCTATAACCCAGCGCAGGGGGGGCATGCCAAGGAGAAGCGTGTCTCTTCCTGTTTCTGCCGTTCAAAAGCTTGGCGGTACCGCCGCCTGCCCATCCCAGAGGATGTTGCCTTGGCCATCGCCCTTCGTCATTGCATCGCGCTGACTGGTCTTCTGGCATTGGC
Source organism: Niveispirillum sp. FG156 (assembly GCF_057809555.1). NCBI lineage: Bacteria > Pseudomonadati > Pseudomonadota > Alphaproteobacteria > Rhodospirillales > Azospirillaceae > Niveispirillum > Niveispirillum sp. FG156. Next base: position 9,542 of record NZ_JBMDKE010000027.1, read on the forward strand.
GGCCTGCGGCAGTCCGCCACCGGTTGTGCAAACCCCGGCTGCACCCGTGCGTCCTGCTGACCCGGAACTGGTCTTCTGGGAAAGCGTACGGGATTCCAAGGATATTGCCGAATATTATGCCTATCTCCACGCCTATCCGGCGGGCCGCTTCTCCGCCCTGGCGCGACTCCGGATCGAGGCGCTGACCCCGAAGGTGCAGAAGGAAGCCGCTCCACCGCCCAAGGCCAAGCAGCCTTCCATGTCCAGCCGGTTGCCGGCCCCGCCGCCCAGCCATCAGCAGGGCGAAACCACCATCGCCGAAGCCCCGGCGCCGCCCGTCAACTGGGCCAAGATTGATGATCTGTCGGGCCGGGCCGGGCCGTTGCTGCGCAGCCAAATCATGGATTGCTGGGAACCCCCGCCGCTGCCGCGCGGGGCCGGCAGTTTCCGTGCTGAAATCGGCATCTATTTCGACCCCGCGAACGGCAAGGTGCGGGGGGCGGCCTTCCTTGGGGGCAATCGGGAGATGACCGACGACGTGTTCTCCCGTTTCGTCAACAGCGCTGTCGCCGCCCCCATGGCACCGGCCTGCCGGTCGCTTGACCTGCGCCAGGCCGGGGGTGGTGCCGACACTGCCGGCCTGGTCCTGCTGTTCGCACTGGACAGCCCGCCGTAAGGTCAGGCGCCGGCCATGGCGGTGGCATGGTCGCGGAAGCGGTAATAGTCGAGCAGACGATCCCGCCGCCATGCCATGTCGCTATCGCGCCGCTCCGTCCGGGCGATCTGACAAGCCTGGATCGCGGCTTGCCGCGCATCCTGTCCGGCCGGCAGGCGCAGATCCGGCGGCAAGCTTGCCTGGAACGCGTCGATAACATGCGCCGGCGGCGCCGGCCCGTCTGTCAGCCATTCCTCTGCATTGCGGAACTGGTCGCGCATCGCCAGGGCAATCATGTAATCGCCGACCGCCTGCAGCTGCGCCGCTCCATGCTTGTCCACACTGACCATCGGAAGGATGGGGGCCAGCGTCGGGGCCACCAGATTGGCATACAGTTCCACATTCCAGTAAAGGCCGACGATCTGCCGGTAATGGGCGATGTCGCGGACAGCTTCCATCCCGCTTCTCTCGATCGGCAGGATTTCCACCTTGGGCTTGATCACGGCCACCGTGTCGTTCGAGACGTCGATATAGAGCGTGCCGATCTGCGTGGCATTCTGAAAGTAACGTCCCCGCAAAGCCCCCCAGATGGGACGGATGATGCCCCCTTCCTGCAGGAAGGCCACCAAGGCGCGGTCAACACGGCTGCGTGGCCGCCGCAGCCTCAGGAACAAGGCGTCGCGGACCGCATCCGTGATTTCACGGCAAAGACCCAAGGGGTATGGCTTCTTGGGATCCTTGTTGTGAATTGAACTTAAGGTTGGGTCAATTTTTGCCCTGATTTTTAGAAGTAAATCAAAGATTTCATTCAATAATGGAAGGATATGTGTTGTGGTTAATTTCTTTTGTTTCTCATCTGTTGGGGAAAATTGGTGGGGGAGCGGAATTTGAGGTGACATATGTGGGCTGCGATCTTGGTGTTTTTGCGTGCGATTTTTACTCATAATTGCCTGGTTCTCAGAAGTCCACCCCCTGTTATGTTCCATCCGCATAGGCCGTGCGTTGATGTCGCATGGATATGCCCACCTCATAGTTTGCGAATGCGAACGCTTCGCAATATAGTCTCTGCCGGACGGGATCGGTGATGTCGGGAAAACTGCTGACATCATAAGCGAATAAGAAGCATTTGCGTACCTGTGGGGCGCACCAGAAAGGTTTGAGAGAGATGGACGAGAAGATGAATTCCCAGGTGGCGCGCGGCCGTATGGCCCTGATGGCGGCCCTGTCCGTTGGTGTGGCGGCCTCTGCCGCCCCGGCGCTGGCCCAGCAGGCGACGGCGCCCACCGCCAAGGAAGGCGAGAAGAAGACCGTCATTCTGCCGACCCTGGGGGTGGAAGGTCAGGCGGCGGCACCCGCCAACAAGCCGGAAGTGGTCGCGTCCCCGAAATATGCGGCGCCCTTGCGCGAGACGCCGCAGACCATCACCGTTATCCCCAGCACGGTGATCAAGGAACAGAACCTGCTGAACCTGCGGGATATCCTGTCCAACGTGCCCGGCATCACCTTTGCCGCTGGTGAGGGCGGGGCCGGCGGTTCCGACAGCATCACCATGCGTGGGTACAGCGCCACCAGCGACATCGCCGTGGATGGCGTGCGCGACAGCGGCGCCTATGTCCGTTCCGACAGTTTCAACCTGGAACAGGTCGAGGTCACGAACGGTGCCAATTCCGTCTATTCGGGTTCCGGCTCCGTCGGCGGCACCATCAATCTGGTGTCAAAGACCGCCAAGGACGATAGCTTCACCCAGGCCAGCGCCGGCATCGGCACCGACAATTACTATCGCGCGACCGTCGATGCGAATCAGAAGCTGGACGACAATACCGCGCTGCGCATCAACGGCATGTGGCACCGCAATGACGTGCCGGGCCGCGATGTGGAGGAATTCAAGCGCTGGGGTATCGCGCCGTCACTGACCCTGGGTCTGCGCAGCGATACGCAGGTCTCGTTCAGCTACTTCCATCAGGAAGATAATAATATCCCGCAATATGGCGTGCCCTACGCCCTGAACGCCTATTCCAACGGCATTCTGCCGGGGGCCGATGCTGAGGCCTATTACGGCTATCGCAACATCGACACCCAGGAAAGCACGGTCAATGCCGGTACGGTGAAGATCGACCATCGCTTCAACGACAGCCTGTCGGTCAGCAACCTGTCGCGCTGGCAGAAGGTGGACGCGTTCGTCACCACGTCCTACCTGCAGGGTACCTGGTGCCTGTCCAGCGGCATCAACGCCTATACGGGGGCGGCCTGCACCACGCGCGGCCTGTTCACGCCCAACACCAACCGCGGCATCACCCGCGATGCCACCACCACCATGCTGTATAACCAGACCGACCTGAAGGCGAAGGTCGTGACGGGCGGCATCACGCATGATCTGGTGCTGGGTGCCTCCATCTCGTCGGAGAATTTTGACCAGAAGTCGGGCAACCGCCTGCGCAATGCCGATGGCACCGTGCCCACCGCCAGCTTCACCCCCATCACCATCGCCAATCCAGAGAATGTCTGGAACGGCCCGGTGAACTTCGCCGTCACCGCCGATGCCGACAGCGAGCTGGAGAATCAGGCGCTCTACCTCTTCGACCGCGTGCAGCTGAACGACCAGTTCGAGCTGAATGGCGGCGTGCGGTGGGAGCATAACAAGGGCAGCTATCAGACCACCAGCTTCGCCTATGCCACCACCGGCGTGACGACGACGGCGGCTCCCGTGGCCCGCAATGAGGAGAACCTGTTCTCCTGGCGCGCCGGCGCCGTATACAAGCCGCTGCCCAATGGCAGTGTCTATGTCGCCATCGGCAATTCCAAGACCCCGTCGCAGAGTGCGGTCAACGGCTCCTGCACCGCGACCGGTACCAGCACCACCTGTAATGTCGATCCGGAAACCGCCAAGAATTACGAGATCGGCACCAAGTGGGACCTGCTGGACGCCCGTCTGGCCCTGACGGCCGCCCTGTTCCGCAATGAGCGCACCAATTACAAGGTCACCTCCAACGACCCGGCGGTGCCGGATCAGCAGCTGGACGGCAAGTCCCGCGTGGATGGTGTGGCGCTGGGCGTGGCCGGCATGGTGGCCGAAGGCTGGAATGTCTTCGCCAACTATACCTATCTGGACAGCGAGGTTCTGCAGGGCGTGTCCGACTTCTGTCTGGCCAACCCGACGGTCGCCGCCTGCGCCACGGCACTGGCCGCCAATAATGGCCGCAAGGGTGCGCCGCTGACCAGCACGCCCAAGCATGCCTTCAGCCTGTGGACCACCTATGATCTGCCCATCGGTGTCCAGGTCGGCTATGGCGCGACATATCAGGGCAAGATCTATCCCAGCAACTCCACGACGCTGATGAATGCGGTTCCCAGCTACTGGGTCCACCGCGCCTCGGCCAGCTACTTCGTCAATGATCAGATCGAACTGCGACTGAACGTCAACAACCTGTTCGACAAGACCTATTACACCCGCGTCCGCAACGTTGCGGCCAGCGGCTGGGCTACGCCGGGCGAGGCGCGCAACGCCATGCTGACGGTGAATTACAGCTTCTGATCCGCCCGTCCCGCGGGATTGGAAGCTGTGGCGGCGGTCGCGTGAAGCGGCCGCCGCCTTTTTCATGGTTGGTTTGATGCAAATCAGAGTGGATCGCATTTACGGATGTTATAGGCTGCGCCTCATCCCAGTGACACGAAATCATGACCGATGGTCAAGATTTCGTGCCCCTCAGTCGCCGGCGGGCGCATCCGCGCCCTTGGCTACGCCGCATGGGCGGCGCGGCGGTAGTCACCGCCGTACCAACGGTCATAAATTATGACCATTGGTATCACAGCTTTCTGCCAGGACCCTTCATCATGATGATCAGCATTCCCGACGTTTTGACCCCGGAGCAGGTGCGGCAGTGCCGCGCGGCGCTGGATGCCGCCGACTGGGTCGATGGCAAGGTCACCGCGGGGTTCCAGTCGGGCAAGGTCAAGGAGAACAGCCAGCTGCCGGAAGGCCACCCGGTGGCGCAGCAGCTGGGTCAGGTGATCCTGGATGCCTTGTCAAAGAGCCTGCTGTTCATGTCGGCTGCCCTGCCGGCGCGGGTATTCCCGCCTTTGTTCAATCGCTATGCCGGGGGGCAGCATTTCGGCCCCCATGTCGATAATGCCATCCGTCAGGTGCCGTTCGGCGGCCCGCGCATCCGCACCGACCTGTCCTGTACCCTGTTCTTCAGCGATCCCGATGAATATGAGGGCGGAGAGCTGGTGGTGGAGGACCTGTATGGTCACCATGCCGTCAAGCTGCCGGCGGGGCATATGGTGCTGTATCCCAGTTCCAGCCTGCACCATGTCCGGCCCGTGACGGCCGGCGCGCGCGTCGCTTCCTTCTTCTGGCTGCAAAGCATGGTGCGCGATGATGGCGAGCGCCGGACCCTGTTCGACATGGACATGGCCATCCTGGCGCTGAACAAGGATATGCCTGATCATCCGGGCATCCTGTCATTGACCAACACCTATCACAATCTGCTGCGCCGCTGGGCGGAGGTGTGAGGGCTGACAGCGGCTATGGCGCGGCCATGACGCTTGATCATGTCGATGACCAGACGCTCATTATCCGATGACACGACCAGCCCACCACCAACGGCACATTCTGCCTCAGCAGCATCAATACTGGCGCGGACATCCGCCAAGATGGCGATTCTGTCTTCCAGGTCAGAAGTGAGCTTGGTTTCCATACGAGTATGCTGGGTGATGGTGAGAGAAAGTCAAGATAACTCTCCAACCGCCCCCGCCAGCCATGCCGAGAACGCCTTCAGCGCGGGGCCGGGCAGGCGGGATTTGGGCCAGGTCAGCCAGTAGCGGCCCGTGGTGATGGTGGGGGTGAAGGGCTGGATCAGACGGCCTGCCGCGATCTCCTTGGCAAACATCATCACGGGCGCGATGGCCACACCATGGCCTTGCAACGCCGCCTCCACCATGATCCAGGAACTGTCGAAGACGGGGCCGCGCAAGGGCGGGCAGGTGGCGTCCGCGGCGGCGAACCAGTTGGGCCATTCATCCGACCGGTATGACCGCAGCAGCCGTTCCCCCGCCAGATCGGCGGGACCTTGCAGCCGGGCGGCGATGGCCGGGATGCAGAGGGGGGACATCGGCGCCGTGAACAGGGCCTGCGCCTCCATCCCGTGCCATGCGCCGTCACCGAAGCGGATGGCGGCGTCCAGACCTTCGGCCTGGATATCGACGCGGTTATTGTTGGTGGACAGGCGCAGATCGATGAAAGGATGGTCGGCCAGGAACCCGTCGATGCGCGGCAGCAGCCAGCCGGCGGCAAAGGTGCCGACCACACCGACCGACAGCAATTCTGTGACCGGCCCACCATCAAACCGGTGCAGCAGGCGGGCAATCTGATCAAAGCTGTCGCGCACGCCGGGCAGCAGGGCCATGCCTTCATCCGTCAGGACCAGACCGCGCGGCAGGCGGCGGAACAGGGTGGCGCCCAGCCGGGCCTCCAGCCCCTTCACCTGATGGCTGACGGCGGCCTGCGTCACGCAAAGCTCAATGGCGGCCTTGGTGAAGGACAGGTGCCGCGCCGACGCCTCAAAGGCGCGCAATGCGTTCAGGGGCAGGTGCGGGCGGGTCATGAATAGCCTAGTTTTTCTAATGCTTAATCCGATTTATCACAGTTTGTCGGGGTCTGACAGCGCCATTACCTTGTCCGCACAACAAGGGAGACAGAGATGCTGACGCGACGACAACTTATTGGAAATACAGTATTCTTTGGCGCATTGGCCGCCGCTTCCCTGAAAGGGCTGGCGCCGATGCCAGCCGGTGCCGCCCCCATGGATGGCATGAGGGAAGCTATGGCCGCACTGGAGCGGGCGCGGGCTGGGCGGCTGGGCGTGGCCTTGCTGGACACGAAGACAGGGGCCGCCATGAACTGGCGCGGCGATGAACGGTTTGCCATGTGCAGCACGTTCAAGTTCCTGCTGGCCGGCTACATCCTGTCGCGGGTCGATGCGGGGCAGGAGCGGCTGGACCGGATGGTGACGTTCGGCAAGCAGGATCTGGTCGACTGGTCGCCCCTAACAGATCCGTATGTGGACAAGGGGATGAGCATCAACGACCTGTGCCAGGCCATCATGATCCAGTCCGACAATACGGGTGCCAATGTCCTGATGCGCGAAAGCGGCGGGCCGGCGGCGCTGACGGCCTTTCTGCGCGCGGCGGGGGATGGCGTGACGCGGGTGGACCGGATCGAGCCTGCGATGAATGTGGTGGGGCCGGGTGATTTGCGGGACACGACCACACCGGTTTCCATGCTGGGTCTGCTGCGGTCGCTGCTGCTGGGCGATGTGCTGACCCCGGCGTCGCGTCAGCGCCTGACCGACTGGATGATCGATAACCGTACCGGCAAGGAGCGGTTGCGCGCCGGTCTGCCGGCGGGATGGCGTATCGGGGACAAGACCGGCACCTATGGCGCCTTCAACAATGATGTCGCCATCCTGTGGCCGCCCGCGGGCGGGCCGCTGCTGCTGACGAGCTATTACGCCAATCCCACGGCGGACAAGGCCGTCCGCAACATCATCCATGCCGAGGTCGCGGCCATCGTGGCCAAGGCCTATGGCACGGTCTGATAAACTGACAAGCTGGCTGGAAAGATTGATCGATAGTTGGGATTTTGCCCTCACCCTCCCATTGGCTTGCGCCAATGGGCCCCTCCCTCTCCCACCTTCGTGGGCGAGGGGAGAAGTTTTTGCCCCTCGCCCGCTTGCGGGAGAGGGAGGGGCCCACCGCATAGCGGTGGGAGGGTGAGGGCTATAGCATCGGGCAGTATCTCAGGCTGATAAACTGACAACGCGCCGGAAATCGGTTACCTAAGGGGACAAGGATAAGCGGGCAGGGAGGGGGCGGGTTGGCCATCGGGCGGCGGCAATTCCTGGCGGCGGCGGCCATGCTGGCGGTGCCGGCGGTGCGGGCGCAGGAGGGGGTGCATCTGCGCATGTCCTGGTGGGGCGGCAATGATGTCCACCGCGCCCAGCTGCGCGCCCTGGAGGCGTTCGAGGCTCGCTATCCCGGTATCAAGGTGACAGCGGAATATACGGGCTGGGTCGGTCATCTGGAACGGCTGACCACACAGATCGCCGGCGGCACCGCCCCCGACGTGATGATGGTCAACTGGAACTGGCTGAAGCTGTTCTCCCGCGATGGGGAAGGGTTCCTGGACCTGGCCCAGGTCGCCGATATCATCGACCTCAGCCAGTTCGACCAGGACGCCATCACCATGTCGTCGGTGCGCGGGCGGCTGAACGGCCTGCCGCCCAACATGACCGCGCGGCTGTTCTGGTTCAACAAGACCACCTTCACCAAGGCGGGCCTGCCCATCCCTGACAGTTGGGACGCGCTACTGGCCGCAGGCCCCTTGTTCCGGGACCGGCTGGGTCCCGACTATTACCCGCTGGACATGAATTTTCAGGATACGGTGGCCCTGCTCTATAGCTGGATAAGCCAGAAAACCCAGCTGCCCTTCATTGATGAGGAGGCAAGGCGCCTGACCGCAGACCGCGACCTGCTGGTGGCGGCGGCAAAACTCTATCAGCGGCTGGTGGATCAGCATGTGGTGCCCACGGCCCGCGAACGTGCCAGCTTCGGGCATGTGCAGTTACAGGAGACGCGGCCCTGGATCACGGGCCGCTATGCCGGCATCTATCAATGGACCAGTTCGGTCGGCAAATATGTGGAAACGCTGGAGCCGGGGCAGAAAATGGTCCTGGCCCCCTATCCCATGCTGGAAGGGGCCGTCGATCCGGGTCTGCTCTATAAACCCGCCATGATGTATGCCATCAACCGGCAGACGCAGCACCCGCGCGAGGCGGCCTTGCTGCTGCAATTCCTGCTGAATGACCCGGAGGGGGTGCGCATCCTGGGGGCGCGGCGCGGGGTGCCGGCCAGTGCGGCGGCCCGGCGCACCCTGGAGGAGGACGGGCAATTGACGGGTCTGGCCCTGGAAGGGCAGCGGCAGATCGAAAGCCTGCCGCGCGGCATTGTCCTGTCGGGGTATTATGAGCATGCCCGCGTGCGCGACGGCTTCAACGATATATTGGAGAAACTGGGCTATGGCATGCTGACCCCGGAAGAGGCCGGGCACGCCATGGAGCGGGAGATCAACGGCATTCTGAAACGGGTGATAAGATAGAGCTGTTTTCGGTATACCGGAAACAGCTCCGGCGGCGACTGCCGCCGTGCCGCACGTGCGGCGTGAAGCCAAGCCGCGGATGCGGCGCCGGCGTTTGAGGAAAACGAACGGCTAGCCGGGACGATAGAGTGATGGGAATGATGACACCGGTTTCCAGTTCGATTAAGCTGAACGATCATTCAACGCCCTCCCGCCTGCGGTGCCTGCCCCATCATGCATGATTTCCGCCGTTTCGGACCGCAGGTCCTGCCCTTCCTGCGCCATTACCTGGGGGGCTGGGATTTCTTCAAGCCGACCTGGAATTATGAGGATGGCTGCATCTTCAAGGGCTGCCTGGACCTGGCCGACGCCACGGGCCGGTCGGAATTTTCCGACTTCGTCCATGACAAGGTGGGCGCAAGGGTCGACGAGGAAGGCGTGATCGCGGGCTTTGATCCCGCCGAATATAATATCGACAATGTGAAGCCCGCGAAGGTCTTCTTCCCGCTTTATGACCGCACAGGCGAGGAACGGTTCCGCCGCGCCATCGAAACCCAGATCGATCAACTGCGCACCCATCCGCGTACCAAGTCCGGCAATTACTGGCACAAGCAGATTTATCCCTGGCAGGTCTGGCTGGACGGGCTGTACATGGCGCAGCCGCTGGTGACGGCACAGGCGGTGGCGACCGGTGACCGCGATGCCTGGGAGGATGTGGTCCACCAGTTCATCCAGGTGCGCGACCATATGCGCGACCCCCGCACCGGGCTTTACTACCATGGCTGGGACGAAAGCCGGCAGGAACGCTGGGCCGATCCTGAGACGGGCCTGTCGGCCTGTTTCTGGGGCCGGGCCATGGGCTGGTTCATGATGGCCATGATCGATTGCATCGAACTCGCCGCCCTGTTCGACGGGCCGGGCCGGGCGGCCCTGATCGCCATGTTCCAGGACGCGGCCATCGCCCTGATGGCGGTGCGCAGCGCGCGGGGCCTGTGGTGGCAGGTGCTGGACCGGGGCGGGGACGAGGGCAATTATGAGGAAACCTCGGCCAGCCTGATGATCGCCTATTCCCTGATGGCCGGATGCCGCCTGGGCCTGCTGCCGCCCGATCACGGGCGGGCGGGGGAGGCGGCGCTGCGGACCATTATCCGCGACTTCCTGACCGAAACCGAACTGGATGGCATCTGCGGCGTCGCGGGCTTGGGCAATGATCCCTATCGCGACGGCAGCTACGCGTATTACCTGTCAGAACCGGTGGTCCCCAACGACCCCAAGGGCGTCGGTGCGTTGATGATGGCGTTGGCCGAGGCGATGCGGCGATAGGGCCGAAGGCCGCGCACGCGTGGCGAAAAATCCCGCCGATCCTGCACATCACCCCTCGTAATCGGGGTTGTCATACATATCTGTAGCGAGGTCCGGGAGCTTTCCTGTCCCCGGGGCCTGTCGGACCTGTCCGTCGGCCCTGGTGCGGGAGTGTTTCCTGATCGCGTTATGATACCGGTTACCTTCGTCAATAAACAAAAATTGGTGGCGGGGATGGCAGCACTTCGTGCCCCGTCATCTGGATCGGGTGCATGACATGACAGATTTTATGACGCGCCGCGCCGTCCTTGGCTGGGCGGGCGGCATGGGCGCCCTTGGCCTGTTATCAGGCTGTGAGCGTCGGGGCGGGCGTATGCTGACCTCCAGCGATACACACCCGTCTGATTATCCCACGGTGCAGGCCGTCAACGAGATGGGGCGGCTTCTGTCGGAACGGACAGATGGGCGCCTTGGCATCCATGTCTATGCCGGCGGGCAGCTGGGGGCCGAGCGGGACACGCTGGAGATCACCACCTTCGGCGGGCTGGACATGAACCGGGTCAATCTTGCCCCCCTGACCGCCATTGAGCCGATGACGGTGATCCCGTCACTGCCCTTCCTGTTCCGGTCCACGGCCCTTATGCGGGCCGCACTGGATGGGGCGGTAGGGCAGGCCGTGCTGGACAGCCTGCGGCCCCACGGCATGGTGGGCCTCTGTTTCTATGACAGCGGCGAACGCAGCTTTTACAATACCAAGCGGCCCATTCAGACCCCGGAAGACCTGAAAGGTCTGAAAATCCGGGTGCAGAATTCCGACCTGTTCGTGGCCATGATCAAGGCGCTAGGAGCCGACGCCACGCCCATGGATGCAGGCGAGGTCTATCAGGCCCTGGTGCAGGGCGTGATAGACGGGGCGGAGAATAACCAGCCGTCTTACTTCACGGGCCGGCATTTCGAAGCCGCTCCGTTTTACAGCCTGACCCGGCATGTCATGGCGCCAGAGATCCTGGTCATGTCCATGGCACGTTGGGAGAAGCTGTCAGCCGCTGACCGGGAACTGGTGCAGGAGACGGCGCGGCAGTCGGTGCCCTTCATGCGCACGCTGTGGGATCGCCGCGTGACGGAGGCCACCGAAAAGCTGCTGGCCAGTGGCGTGAAGGTCAATGAGGTGGCCGATATCGCCGCCTTTTCCGATCTGATGCGACCGGTCTGGGACCGGTTCGTCACGACGCCCGAACAGAAGCGTCTGGTCGCCGCGATTGAGGCGATGGATGACGGGGCCGGCACAGGGGAGGGCGCACCATGAACCATCTGGCAAATCTTACCCGTCTGGCATCAAACCTGCTTATCGGGCTGGCGGGGCTGGGGCTGATCGCGATGACGGCCATCGTGTCCTGGCAGGTCTTTGGCCGTTTCATCCTGAATTCCAGCCCGTCATGGTCGGAACAGGCGGCCCTGACCCTGATGATCTGGTTCGTCACCCTGGCAGCAGCCGTTGGCGTGCGGGAGGGGTTCCATATCCGCATCACCGCCGTGGAGGACATGGTGTCCCCGCCGCTGCGCAAGGCCATGCATGTGCTGGCCGAACTGGTGGTGGGGGGTATCGGGGCGGCCATGCTGTTCTGGGGCGGTGATCTGGTCATCCGCACCTGGGGACATGTCATCCCGTCGCTAGGCCTGTCGCGCGGCTTTGCCTATCTGGGCCTGCCGTTGGCGGGCGGGCTGATCGTGCTGTTCGCGCTGGAACGCATTTTGAAGACATTGGCGGGGCCGGCGGCGGCGGAAAAGGACGTGGTGTGATGGAAATCGCAATTCTGGGCATTGCCCTGGTTGTCCTGCTGATGCTGGGCGTGCCGGTGGCCTTCGCGCTTCTGGGGGCGTCCATCGCCTGTTTCATGGCGCTGGATATCCCGCTGGTGGTGGTGTTTCAGCGCATGGCATCGGGGATCAGCGTCTTTTCCCTGATGGCCATCCCGTTCTTCATCTTTGCCGGCGACCTGATGTACCGATCAGGCATTGCCGAACGGTTGGTACAGGTCGCGGGGGCGGTGTTCGCACCGGCGCGCGGCGGGCTGGGTCTGGTCAATGTCGGTGCCTCCACCTTGTTCGGGGCCGTGTCGGGTTCGGCCATCGCCAGCGCCAGTGCCATGGGCTCCACCCTTATCCCCCTGATGCGGGAGCGGGGCTATGACGGTGATTATGCGGTGAATGTCACCGTCACGGCGGCCATTGTCGGTCTACTGATCCCGCCCTCGCACAACATGATCATCTATTCGGCTGCCAGCGGCATCGGCGTGTCGATCAGCGACCTGTTCCTGGCCGGTGTCGTTCCCGGTCTGCTGTCGGCGGCGTTGTTGGGGGTGGTGGCGTGGCTGGTGGCGCGGCGGCGGAATTACCCGACGGGGACATTTCCGGGCTGGTCCGCCCTGTTCAAGGCACTGCTCTATGCAATGCCGGGGATCATGACGGCGGTCATCATCATGGGCGGTATCCTATCGGGCATCTTCACCCCCACCGAGTCCTCCGCCATCGCGGTCGTCTATACGATGCTTGTCGGTGCCCTGGTCTACCGCTCTCTCGGCCTGTCCAAGTTTCTGGAGACGGTGACTCAGTCGGTGCGGATTACCGCCATGGTCCTGATGATCATCGGGGCGGCCACGGCGTTTGGTTATGCGCTGGCCATCATGGAGGCACCGGCGCAGTTGGCCGGTCTGATCACGGCGCTGACCGATAACCCGATCCTGGTGCTGCTGATCATCAATGTCGCCCTGCTGCTGCTGGGCACCTTCATGGACATGTCGCCCCTGATCGTCATCACCACGCCTATCCTGCTGCCGGTCGCCATGCAGGTGGGGGTCGATCCCGTGCATTTCGGGATCATCATGATGCTGAACCTGGGTATCGGGCTTGTCACACCGCCGGTGGGATCGGTGCTGTTCGTCGGCGCGGCAGTCGGCAAGATCCGCATCGAACAGGCGGTGAAGACCATCTTCCCGTTCTACATGGCCCTGCTGGTGGCGCTGATCCTGGTGACCTATGTGCCGGCTTTGTCGCTGGCCCTGCCGAACATGGTGAAGTAGGCGCAAAAGAAAAAGGCCGGCACCCGTGGGGGTGCCGGCCTTTCACGCGACAAGGGATGATGAAGGATCAATCCTTGATCTGTGCCGCTTCCATGCGTGGGGACAGCAGGTGCACGACCAGCAACGCCAGCAGATAGGCCGTGGCGGCGACCACGAAGATCGGCGTGTAGGTGCCCAGCTTGTCCAGCACATAGCCCGCATATTTGGCCATGACCATGCCGCCGATGGCACCCAGCATGCCGCCGATACCCACCACCGACCCTACTGCCGACCGCGGGAACACGTCGGACGGCAGGGTGTAGAGGTTGGCGGAGAAGCCCTGGTGTGCGGCGGTTGCCAGACCGATGATCAGAACCGCGACCCACAATTGATCGGCAAAGGCGGCAAAGGCCACCGGCGTGGCGCACAGCGCGCAAACCAGCATGGTCAGCTTGCGCGCCCGGTTCACCGTGGCGCCGCGATGGATCAGCTTGGATGACAGCCAGCCGCCGGCGACCGAGCCCACGTCCGACAGTAGATAGATAACGACCAGCGGCGGGCCAAAGCTTTTCAGGTCAAGCCCATGCCGCTTGCCCAGGAAGTCAGGCAGCCAGAACAGGAACATCCACCAGATCGGATCGATCAGGAACTTGCCCATGGCATAGGCCCAGGTTTCCCGCACGCGCAGCAGACGCAGCCAGCCGATCTTTTCCGTCGTGTCGGGCGGATCGCTTTCGATATGCGCCAGTTCGGCGGGGCTGAGCAGCTTACTCTCCCGCGGGCGGCGATAGACGATGATCCACAGCGGCAGCCAGAGCAGGCTGGCAATACCGGTGATGATGAACGCCATCTGCCAGCCATAGGTCAGCGCCAGAAAGGGCACGACCAGCGGCGTGATAATCGCGCCGATATTGCTGCCGGCATTGAACAGGCCCGTGGCATAGGCGCGTTCCTTGCGCGGGAACCATTCGGCCACGGCCTTGATGCTGCCGGGGAAGGCACCGCCTTCACCCACGCCCAGGATCGCGCGGGCGATCATGAACCCGACCAGCGAGCGGGCCGCCGAATGGCACATATGGCCCAGCGTCCAGATGGTAAAGGCCAGGGCATAGCCCCAGCGCACCCCGATCTTGTCCATCACCCGGCCAAAGGCCACGTACGACACGGCATAGGCTGCCTGGAAACACAGCACGATGTCGGCATAGTCGGTTTCCGACCAGCCAAATTCCTTGGAAAGATCGGATTTCAGGAACCCGAGCATGCCACGGTCGACATAGTTGATGACCATGGCGGTGAACAGCAAAGCCACCACGATCCAGCGGACCATGCCGACCTTGACGCCGCTATTCTCGGTCGTTTCACTTCCCATCGTTTTCCCCTGGGTCTTGCAGGATATAGCCAAGCCGTCTGACGCAGCCCTTATCTGGCAGCAGACCCTAGTGGAAACCGGTGTCAATTGCAATGACACCGGTTGCGGAAAGTGTTGGGATGATAATCGTTTCAAATGAAACTATATGTTCTTGCCCCCGATGCGTCTACGACATAGAAAGCGTGCATAAACGACAGACCTCAGGGGTCATAATGAAAGATAGCGGGGATCATCGCAGCGGCTTGCTGCCGGCCTTAGGCCCGGTGCAGCTGGTGCTTCTGGGGGTCGGTTGCATCATCGGCGCCGGCATTTTCGTGATCACGGGTTCGGCCGCAGCGGATTATGCGGGCCCGGCCGTGTCGCTTTCCTTCCTTCTGGCGGCCTTTGCCTGCGCCTGCGCGGGCCTGTGCTATTCGGAACTGGCGGCGACGTCGAAGGAATCGGGCGGTGCCTACAGCTACACGCGCGATGCGCTGGGGCCGCGCATCGGCTGGCTGGTCGGGTGGAACCTGATCATGGAATATCTGGTGGCGGCCAGTTTCGTGGCTGTCGGCTGGTCGGGTTATCTCTCGGCGCTCTGCGACAGTGTTGGCCTGTCCTTGCCCAAGGCCTTCACCAGCGCGCCGTTCAAGCTGGCCAATGGCCATCTGGAGGCCACGGGCGCCATCATCAACCTGCCGGCGGCCATGATTATCGGGCTTGCCACGCTCTGCGCCGTGATCGGCGTCAAGCGCTCGTCAGCGGCCAATATGGTGGTGGTGCTGATCAAGGTGACGGTCATCCTGGTGGTGATCGCCGTCGGCGCCTTCCATGTCGATCCGACCCTGTGGACCCCGTTCATCCCGGAAAATACCGGCACCTTCGGCCAGTATGGGATCAGCGGTGTCATGAAGGCGGCGGGCGTGGTGTTCATCGCCTATATCGGCTTCGACGCGGTCGCGACCACGGCGCTGGAGGCGCGCAAGCCGCAGCGGGATGTGCCCATCGGCATTCTGGGCTCGCTGGCCGTCTGTACCGTCCTTTACATCGCCATGTCGCTGGTCCTGACCGGTACCGTGCCCTACACGCAACTGTCGGTGCCGTCGCCGGTGGCGCTGGCCGTGGCGAATATGGGTGAGGGCGTGTCCTGGATACTGCCGCTGGTATCGCTGGGTGCCATCGCGGGCCTGACTTCGGTCATCCTGGTGCTGCTGGTGGCGCAGCCGCGCGTGTTCTTCGCCATGGCGCAGCACCGCATCCTGCCGTCGCTGTTTGCCAAGGTGCATCCCACATACCGCACCCCGCATGTCAGCACGATCATCACGGGCAGCATCGCGGCGTCGCTGGCGGCCCTGTTCCCCATCGACTTCCTGGCGGAACTGGTGTCGTCGGGCACCTTGCTGGCCTTCATGATGGTGTCGGTCAGCGTCATCGTCCTGCGCCGTACCCGGCCCGATGCGCCGCGCCCGTTCCGGGTGCCATGGGTGCCGTTGATCCCCATCGTGTCGATCGTTGTCTGCGGCTACCTGATCTCGGTTCTGGGCGAGCATGCCTATCTGCGCCTGGGTATCTGGCTGGCCATCGGCCTGGTCATCTACGAACTGCGCAAGAAGCACGCGGCGGCGGGGTTGGCGTAAGAACACGCCCGCTGGATGGACATGAAAAAGGCGGGCCTCGTGCCCGCCTTTTTTGTGGCTGCCTGTGGTTCTACCTGACCCGTGCCGTAGGTCGTGGGTGAACGCGAGTGAACCCCGACGAGCGACGGTGCCATTGATGTCGGGGTTCGCCTTCGGCTCACCCGCGACCTACGGCAATCATACCAGTGGCCTGTCAGAACATCACAGGGACTCCAGATTTTACCAAGCGGGGACCACGGCGCCCTTGAACGTTGTCTCGATGAAGGCCTTCACCGGCGCGGAATTATAGACGGCCACCAGCTTCTTCACCCAAGGCTTATCCTTGTCGGCGGCGCGCACGACGATGACATTGGCATAGGGGCCGTTGGCGGGTTCCCGCGCGATGGCGTCCTTGACGGGGTCCAGCCCGGCCTCCAGCGCGTAATTGCCGTTGATGGCGGCGGCGTCGACATCGCGTAGGCTGCGCGGCAGCTGGGCTGCGTCCAGTTCCACGATCTTCAGGTTCTTCGGATTCTGGGTGATGTCCAGCACCGTGGCCTTCAGCCCCACCTTGGGATCGACGCCGATCAGGCCCTCATGGCTGAGCAGCAGCAGGGCGCGGCCACCATTGGTCGGGTCGTTGGGGATGGCGACCTTGGCCCCCTTGGGCAGCGCGTCCAGGGACTTGGCCTTGGCCGCAAAGATGCCCAGCGGGAAGGTCACGCTCTTGCCCACGGACACCAGCTTGAAGCCCCGGTCGGTGATCTGATTGTCCAGATAGGGTTGATGCTGGAAGCTGTTGGCGTCCAGGTCGCCGCTGTCCAGGGCGGCGTTGGGCACGACATAGTCGCTGAATTCCAGCACTTCCAGGTCCAGACCCTGGGCCTTCGCCTCCTTCTTCACCACTTCCATGATCTGAGCATGGGGGCCGGGGGTCACACCGATCCGGACCTTCTCTGCCTGGGCGGGCAGGGCAGCGGCCAGGAGAGCGGCGGTAACGGCCAGCAGGGCGGAAATGCGCATGGTTTCGGGCCTTCACATTCTCAAGGGTTGCGTTTGTCCAGGCGGCGGGCCAGCGCCTCGCCGCCCGATTGCAGGACCTGCACGACGACGATCAGGATCAGTACCACCGCCAGCATCATTTCCGGCATGAAGCGCTGATAGCCATAGCGGATGCCCAGATCCCCCAGGCCGCCGCCACCGACCGCGCCGACCATGGCGGAATAGCCCACCAGATTGACGGCGGCCAGCGTCAGGCCGCGCACGATGCCGGCCCGTGCCTCTGGCAGCAGGATCTTGGTCACCACCTGACCGGGCTTCGCCCCCATGGCGCGGGCGGCATCCAGCAGACCGTGATCCACCTCCCGCACCGCCCCTTCCACGACACGCGCAATGAAGGGGATGGCGGCCAGGGTCAGGGGCACCGTCGCCGCGGCGGTACCGATGGAGGTGCCGGTCAGCAGCCTTGTCAGCGGCACGATGGCCACCACCAGGATGATGAAGGGGGTGGAGCGGGTGGCGTTCACAATCAGGCCGACCACGCGCTGTAACGCCGGGCGGGGCAGCAGGTCGCCCGACCCCGACAGGGCCAGGAACAGGCCCAGCGGCACGCCGGCCAGCGTGGCCAACCCGCCCGCGACCGCGACCATCAGCAGGGTCTGAACCGTGGCGTCAGCCAGCAGTGACAGCATCTGTGGCGACATGGCCCAGAACCTCGATCTCCGCGCCACGGGCGCGCAATTGATGAATGGCGGTGTCGACGGCGCCGGCATCGCCCGTCAATGCTGCGATCAGGCCGGCAAAAGGCTGCTCCCCCAGCGGCTGCACCCGCCCTGCGACCAGACGCGCGCTGATGCCGGCAGCCCCCAGATCGGACAGAAGCGGGGAGGCGGCGAGAGCACCCACGGCATGCAGGCGGATCAGGATGGCGCCATCGGCGATGGGTGCGGGGGACAGGCGGGCGGCCAGGGCAGCCGGCAGTTCCGTGCCGGTTTCCCCCAGCAGGAAGCGACGGGTGGTGGGATGCGCCGGGTGGGCTAAGACTTGGGCCACCGGACCCTGTTCAATGATGCGGCCCGCCTCCAGCACCACCACCTGATCCGCAACCTCCCGCACCACGGCCATTTCATGGGTGATCAGCAGGACGGTCAGGCCCAGTTCCCGGTTGATCTGGCGGATCAGGGCCAGGATCTGGCGCGTGGTTTCGGGGTCCAGCGCCGACGTCGCCTCGTCACACAGCAGCAGCTGCGGATTGGGCGCCAGGGCGCGGGCGATGCCCACCCGCTGCTTCTGCCCACCGGACAGGGCGGCGGGATATTGCGTCGCCTTATCGGTCAGGCCGACAAGGTCCAGCAGCTCGGCCACACGGGGACCGATCTTCGCCGTGGGCCAGCCGGACAGTTCCAGCGACAGGGCGACATTGCCCGCCACGGTACGGTTGGCCAGCAGATTGAAATGCTGGAAAATCATGCCGATGGATTGCCGGGCGCGGCGCAGGCTCTCTTCATCCAGGCCGGTCAGGTCGCGACCACCCACGATGACGGTGCCGGCATCGGGCCGTTCCAGCAGGTTGACGGCGCGCAGCAGGCTGCTTTTCCCGGCCCCGCTGGGCCCGACAATGGCGGTGATCCCGCCCCGGGGGATATCAAGGTCGATGCCGGCCAGGGCCGCCACGGCCCGACCGTCCTTGCCGTGGAACGTCTTGGCGATACCCGCCAGCCGCACCATCACCTCAGCGGTGGCGGCGTCGGATGCGTCCTGTCCTGTCACAATCGCGTCCATGTCACTCATCGGGCGGTCGTTGACCGATCCTGCCCTGGATTGCTGTCATGGCAAAGAGTGAAGTGGGGAAGCGGCACCGACAATCGGCGAATTCACGCGTCAGCTATGTGGTGCTGATAATAACACACAATAGACATGTATATTGATGTTCAGGCAATCGCCTGCCGCGCCATATGCAGGGTGCGCTGGAAATGGCCCCGGATCACCTGTTCCAGTTTCGGGGTGGGCACCACCAGGGCGTTGCGGCCATCCAGATCGGCGCGGCGCTTTTCCAGATAGCCGTCATCGACGGCGCGCTTGATCCGGTCCTCGCGGGTGCGGTTGGACCCGCTTTTCATGGTCTGACAGGCGGCACTGACCGTCAGGGGCGAGCCGCGCCAATGGCTGACGGTACAGCCCACGAACAGGTACCAATATTCCTGTGTGAAATAGCCGGGCCGGTTCTCGAACGCGCGGTCCCAGTCGCGGGCATAATCCTCCAGAAAGCCCAGCCAGCGGAACAGGTCATCGTCGCTGATCGCCGGCTGTTCCATCAGCGGTCCTGTGGGCCGAAGACGGAGCCGGACAGGGCGGGGCTCATGAACTCCCCCAGATTCTTGAAGGCCACACGGAAGAAGACCCGGTCGCCACGGTCGATACCGGTACGCCGCGTATTATCGCGTTCCGCCACAAGCTGGAAGGTCAGGCATTCTTCCTGATAGGTGATTGTGGCGCTGGACAGGACGGGGCCGCCGCCGGGCGCCAGATCGCGCCGGTGCGCCAGACCCACCGACCAGCGGTCGCTGAGCGCCGAGGAGATGCCCAGCGTCAGTTCCTCCCGGTTGCGGGTGGCAAGACCGCCATCCTGGATCAGCTTGTCCAGATAGACATAGGAGCCGGAGACCCGGAACTGCGACGGGCCGAACACGCCATAGACATCGTGCAGGCGCTGCGCGCCCGTCTCGCTGTCCAGTCGGAAGGAGTAGGAGATGTCCATCCACGGGCTGGGCGTCAGTTCCAGCTTGCCCACCACGTCTGACGTGCGGCGACGCAGGCCCGAACCGCCGGGGAAATCGGCATCGCCTTCCAGCCGCTGGCTCTGCCCCAGAAACAGGGTGGAGGAGCCGCCGCCGAACCCGTACAGACCGGCCTTCACGCCATAGGTCAGGCGCTGCCCGCCCTCCAGCCGGTCGATGCCGGGATAGCGCGAGGCGCGGAACAGGTTGGTGTAATCGAACTCGATATCCTGGCTGTCCTCGTTGGGGATAAAGCCGGAATTGTCGATATTGGGGGCTGCCGACAGCATGACCATGGGTTCCACCAGGGTCTGCACCGTCGCATCCTGGCGCGCCAGCGGATATGAGACGGTCCAGTCGGCATGCGGGAAGCCGCGCAAACGGACCTTGTCATCCTGTTCCACGCTGCCATCGGGGCGGCGCAGGTTGGAGACCCAATAGCCATCGGCCCGCGCCTCCGCCTTCAGGACGGAGACGAGGCCGAAACCGGTGATGTCATCCCGGCGCCAGCCGGCGGCGGACGAGACACGGCGGGTATCATTGCCCGATGAGCGCAGCAGCGACAGGAACCCGGCATCAGCCGCCCAGCGCCCGCCCAGCAAGCCGCCCGGTTCCCCCAGCGCGCTGTAGGTGACCATGGGCAGGACGACAGGTTCTTCCTCCGGGTTGCCGGGGCGCAGATCCTGGAAATCATAGACATTCAGGGCCAGGTAATCGCGCCCTTCAAACCGTTCGACAAAGCCCCGGCTGGCCAGAATATCCTCGCGGCTATAGTCATAGCGCAGCAGATGGGTGTTATCGGTCACGCGTTTGACGTCAAAACCCCAGCGCCAGTTTTCATCAATGTCGAAGCGGCCCGTGCCGAAGATATGGCCACGAAATTCCTTCTTCTCCACCACCCCGCTGGCGGTTTCCCGCGCGCGGTCGGTATAGACGGCGCTGCCCGACAGGGTGACGGAGCCGGTGGCGAAGCGCTGGCGGTATTCCCCGCCCAGCAGCAATCCATCCTCGGTGCTGGGCGTCACCTCAAGGGTGAAATCCTTGCTCTCGTCAATGTCGAAGAAATAATAGATGCGGGCATAGGTGCCCAGATCGGAACTGATGCCGCCGCCCGGCGTCAGGAAACCGCTGCGCCGTTCCACGGTAGGGTCGGGATGGCCGAAGAAGGGCAGCCACATGACGGGCACGCCCGCCACCTCCAGCGTCGCATCGCGGTAGTAGACGTCGTGTGCCTGCTGATCATGGGTGATGCGGGCGGCCCGGATCTGCCAGATGGGCGGGCGCGACGGGTCGGTGGCGCACAGCTCGCACGGGGAATAGACGGCGTTTTCCATGCGGGTATAGCGGCCTTCACGCCGTTCACCCTGCAAGGCCGCGAATTTCGAATTGTCGGACAGCAGGATGCGGACCTGATCCACAAAGCCCTGCTGCAAATCGTCGGTCAGTTCGGTGTAGTTGGCGAACATCACCTCGCCCGTCGGCTCCAGGATGGAAACATTGCCGGACGCGGTGACGACGTTGGTTTTTTCCGAAAAACTGACGCTGTCGGCCAGCAGCAGACGCCCGCCCTGGCTCAGTTCCACCTTGCCGCGCGCCGTGATGATGCCCAGGTCCTGGTCGTAATCCACACTGTCGGCGGACAGCAGCACGGGTTGCCCGTTTTCCGTCGGCTGAGCGGGACCGGCGCCATGATGGCTGGCCCCCTTCGGTGCCCCGTCCTCTGCTGCCAGGACGGCACCCGACAGGCCAAAAGCCAGCGCCGTGGACAGGAGCAGGCGGCGATAGGTCCGGGCAGGATGCATTTTCAACAGCGTCTCAGGCTTACGGTCGACGGGTGCTAGCTTGTCCCCGACGCCGGGTGCGCTGTCAACTGATGCCAGGGGGAGGCAGGTGGGACATGGTGTCGGGGGACGGGCCACGAAAGGGTCACGAAGGTGGTTTCGCGGCAATGATCCCGGTCCCGACCAAGGGATTGTTGAGAGGAAACTGAACAGTCCCTATTTCCCCTCCCGCTGCCGTTGCCGCCGGGCCTTGCGTTGCAGCCAGACAAACAGGCTGAACAGTCCGGCGGCCCCGCAGAAGGCAGCCAGTATGGCGCCACGTCCGGCCACAGGCAGGGGCGCCAGGCTGTCGGTTACCTGAAAGGTGAGGAAGGCCAGCGCCCCCAGGCCCAGGGCGGCCCCGGCCAGTAGCAGATAAACCGCGCGCAATTCCCGCTCCCCCTTATGGTCCGGCGCCCAGCATAGCGCGTTTCGCCCTATCCCAACCAGGGCAGGCCGGCCCCCACGGGCCGCCCCCCGCTGCTGCACTATATCCAGTTCGGCATGACGGAGGGGCGGGCCATTGCGGCCGCCGATACCGGCCTCTGGCTATAAAGGCAGCACCAGCCGCAGGGCCCGGTCGGGCCCGCGGCCATGGGGCTGCCATTGCCTTGGATAGCCCAGGGACACTTCCTCGAACCGCACACCGTCGCGCCAGTGGGTGGCGGGAACGTGCAGATGGCCATGGATACAGGCCAGTGCGTTGAAACGCTGGTGCCAATCCTCGGTCGCGGTGGTCCCGCACCAGGGGCTGAAGCGCGGGATGCGGCGCAGGGTCACCAGATCCTGGCGCAGCGGATAATGGTTGATCAGCACTGTTCGCATTCCCGCCGGCAGCTCCCGTTCCAGCCGGGTCCTTGTCCAGGCGACGCGGGCGGCGCACCAGTCTTGGCGCGTCGGATAGGGGGCGGGCAGCAGGCGTGTCTCATCGGCGCTGCGCAGCCGTTTTTCCCATGCCCATTCAAGCACGGCTTCCAGCTTTATCTCCGGCGGTCGGAACGAATAGTCGAAGCCTAAGAAAAGCGGGGCCAGCAGCACCGGCCCGCCAGCCCCCTCCCAGACAGGATAGGGGTCCTCCGGCGTGACGACGCCGTGCGTGCGGGCCACATCCACCATGGCCCTATACTTGGCCTCTCCCGCCAGAACCGCGCCGTCCGGTCCCTTGACCGTCCATAGTTCGTGATTGCCGGGAACCCAGATCAGGCGGGCGAAGCGGCGGGACAGGATATCGAAGGCCCAGGCCAGATCGTCCGGTTTCTCCGCCACGTCGCCGGCCAGGATCAGCCAGTCCACACCATGGTCGGGCAGCGCCTCGATCCCGGCCCGGTTGGCGGACATGGACAGATGCAGATCGCTGATGGCCCATAGACGCGACGGATTTTCCGTTGTCCCGTCCGCAACCTGAAGCCGCATGGTGAATTCCGTCTGGAAATGGTAATCTCTGTTCAATTTGAGGCGGAGGAGCGGTTTGGGCAATGCGGTTGGGCCAACACACGGCTGGATGCCGGCCATGCGTCGGTTCCACAGACTTGCCGTGCTGTTCCTCTGCATCCTGTTTGGGGTTGGCAGCGTAAAGGCGGCTGACCCTGTCTCCGGTTCACAGGGCGACAGCTACTGGAATGACAGGGCCGAGGTGCTTTTTGAGCGCATCGGTCGTGGTGCCGGCCTGCCCAGCGATATTGTCACGGCCATCGCGCAGGATCGCGCCGGCTTCATCTGGGTTGGCACGCCGGTCGGCCTGACCCGTTTCGACGGCTACCGCTTCCGGGTGTTTCAGCCGGACAGCCGTGACCCATCCTCCTTGCCCGACGGCTATGTCAACGCGCTGCATGTCGATCAGCGGGGGCGCCTGTGGGTTGGCACCAATAATGGCGGTGTCGCCCGCTTCATTCCGGAAACGGAGAGCTTTGCCCGCTATCCGGCGGGTCCGGGCGGGCTGGCCCACCCCACGGCCTATCGCTTCGCCGAAGACCGGGAAGGGAATATCTGGGTGGCGTTGCGCTCCGGTCTGGCCCGGCTGGATGCCGATACCGGGGCGGCGGAGAATTACAAGATACAGGATGGCGGCGAGCCCGGTGGCTTGCCCGGCAATGTCGTGCTGGATCTGCTGTTCGACCGGCAGGGCACACTTTGGGTGGCGACCGACAGGGGGCTGGCCCTGCGCCGTCCGGGTCACAGCGCGTTCGAGGATGCGCATGATGTGCTGTCACTGCCCAGCATCCCGCCCGATGCCGCCATCACCACCTTGTTCGAGGATGCGCGCGGTCGTGTCTGGATCGGCACGCGCGGCGGCATCGTCGTCTGTCACGATCTGGAAACCGGCATCTCGCAATCCTATGACATGGCCCGTGCCGACGGGCGTATCGCCGACCGTCCGCAGGTCCGGGCCATCCAGGATCTGCGTGTCGATGGCGATGTCCGCGACCGTATCTGGATCGCCACCGATCCCGGCGGGCTTTTGGAACTGGATCTGGAAAGCGGTTTGCTGCGTTCCATCCACCATGACCCCGCCGTGCTGGCCAGCATTAGCAGTGACGCGGTGCGCAGCATGCTGCGGGACCGGTCAGGTCTGATCTGGGTGGCGACCTGGGGCGGGGGTGTGAATGTGCACAACCCCGCCAATCAGGGTATCCTTTCCATCTTCTCCTCCCCCTCCAATCCCGACAGCCCCAGCGAGCCGCAGGTGCGCTCCATCCTGGCGGCCAGGGATGGCAAGGTCTGGCTGGGGTTTGAGACGAAGGGCATCGACATTCTCGATCCCGCCACGGGCGGTCGTGTCCGGTTGCCGCCCGGTGGCGCGCCGGGACTGGGGTTGCCGCGCGCCAATGTCCTGACCATGGCGGAGGAGGGAGCGGACACCGTCTGGATCGGCACGCAACTGGGGCTGGCGCGCTATTCCAGGGCGACGGGTCAGGTGCGGCAGGTCGACCTGCCGGGGACCCTTGCCGGGTCGCCCATCCATGCCATCCTGGTCCGTGACGGGGAATTGTGGCTGGCGACCGATGGCCTGGTCCGGTTTGATCCGCGCAGCGGTGCGGTCACCCATTTCCGCCATGATCCGGATGACGCCACCACCCTGGCCGATGACCGGGTGCGTGTGTTGGCCACCGCACCCGATGGGCGCATCTGGGCCGGGACCCATCGCGGCCTGCACCTGATCGACCCGCGTAGCGGCCATATCCGCCGGGTACAGAACCGGTCCTGGGACTGGTCCTCGCTGGCCCATAACTACATTACCGGCCTGATCCATGACCGGCAGGGGCGCCTTTGGGTGGGCACGCTGGGCGGCGGGGTCAGTGTGCTGGGCAGCGACCTGTTGGATGAACGGTACCGCTTCACCACCCTGTCACAGCGCCATGGCCTGCCCGGCGACAGTGTGCAGGCCATGGTCATGGACGATGCCGGGCAGATCTGGGTCAGCACGGAGGACGGTCTGGCCCGCATCGATCCCGACACCCGCGCCATCACCGCCGTCGGCTGGGATGACGGTCTGGGTGTGCGGGGGACCTGGGTCGGCTCTGCCGCGCGGCTGCAAGGGGGCGCGCTGTTGTTCGGCGGGCGGGAGGGGTTGACGGTCGTGCGCCCCGCCGCCCTGCGCGGATGGGACTATCAGCCGCCGCTGGTGGTGACGGAGGTTCGTATCGACAACGAACCGATCCCCGCCGCCGCCCTGAACCTGACGGCCCTGGCGCCGATGGAAGCGGCCATGGGTGCCGCGAAGGCGGCCAAGCCGACGCAGGCGGCCATCAACCTGCCGGCAGGGGCCCAGACGCTGACCGTTGGCTTTGCGGCCCTGGATTATGCCGGTCCCGGCAGTCTGCGCTACAGCTATACGCTGGACGGGTTCGACAAGGGCTGGGTGGAGGTGGACGCGCTGGGTCGGCTTGCCACCTACACCAACCTGCCGCCCGGCAGCTATACGCTGCGTCTGCGCGCCACCAACAAGGAAGGGGTGTGGGGCAGTGCCACGCGTACCGTTGCCATCACCGTGCTGCCATCCTGGTACCAGACGGGATTGGCGCGGGTGGGGGCGGCGCTGGTCGTCCTGGCCCTGCTGGGGCTGGTGATCCAGGCCCGAACGGCGGCCCTGCGGCGGCAGCGGCGCTGGCTGGAACGGCTGGTGGCGCAGCGCACGCAGGATCTGGTCGATGCCAATGCCGAACTGGAGCGCCTGGCGTCTACCGACGCCCTGACTGGCCTTCTGAACCGTCGCCGGTTTGATGAGGCCGGTCTGGCGGAGATCGACCGTGCGCAGCGTTATGGCCGTCCATTCAGCCTGCTGCTGGTGGATCTGGATCATTTCAAGCTGGTGAATGACACGTTCGGCCATAATGCCGGGGACGCCGCCCTGCGCGCGGCGGCGCAGCGTGTGCTGGCATCGGTACGGACCACCGATATCGTCGCCCGTTACGGCGGAGAGGAACTGGCCGTGCTGCTTCCTGAAACGGATGAGGCCGAGGCCCGCGTCGTGGCCGAACGTATCCGGGAGATGGTCGCGGCCAAGCCCGTGGAACATGAGGGCAGCGTCATCGGCCTGACGGCCAGTGTCGGCGGTGCCCAATATGGGGCGCCGGACAATGATCTGGCCCGCCTGACCGGGCGGGTCGATGCCGCGCTTTACCGCGCCAAACAGGCCGGCCGCAACCGTGTGGTCTTCGGCGAGCGTGACGGCGGGCGGGGGCAGCAGCCGGCCCCATTGTCCGCCCATCAGTAAAGCCTGTACAGGCTCGTTCATCTTTCCCTGGAAAGTGCATTCTTCCCGCGCACGGACCTTCCCGTCACTGGTATAAGTATGATGATTTCCCCGTCCACAGTCCCGGCGCCGCGATGAGCATCATTGTCAGAACCCTGTCGGACCAGACCTATGAGGCGGTGCGGCGCAAGATATTGTGCGGCGCCATTCCCGCTGGTACGCCACTGCGCCAGGACGTGATCGCCACCGAACTGGGCGTCAGCAAGATCCCCCTGCGGGAGGCGCTGGGCCGCCTGGAACAGGATGGGCTGCTGATTTCCTATCCCAACCGTGGCTATGTGGTGCGTCCCCTGACCAAGGCGGAGGCGGCGGAAGTCTTCGCCCTGCGCCTGAAGCTGGAACCCGGCGCCGTGGTGGATGGCGCGCGCCGTGCGACACCGGACCATCATGCGGCGGCCTGTGCGGCCCTGACGGCACTGGAACTGGATCAGGACCGCGACGGCGCCGATCATGTCACCCAGAACCGCCTGTTCCATCTGTCGCTGATCAAGCCGGGCGGGCCCGTGACCTATCAGTTGCTGAAACGGCTTCATATCCTGTCGGAACGCTATGTCCGCCTGCATCTGGAACCGAAGGGGCGGGAGGATCGGGCGCGCCTGGAACACCGGGCCATTCTGGAGGCCTGGATATCCATGGATGCGGAACGGGTGGATCGTCTGGTGGCCGACCATATCCGCAGCACGCTGGACGATCTGCACGTCCAGTTCGGGGTTTGACGGAGTCGCGGCGGTAGCGCGCCTTGTTCCGCCGGCGCGCTTTTCACAAAATCATTGCCAATCGGATTGGAGCCCGCCTGTGGCGGTCATCATGTAGTCGCGTCTCCATATTTATAATATAATAATGGAAATCTGGTAAAGGACATGCTATCCGAAAACAGTCGGGACGTCCGTCAGGGCGTGTACCGGTGGTTCCAGGGAGAATAGGTTATGGCCAAGGATCAGGTCGCGCAGGGCACGTCACCCCGCCGCCTGCGGTCGCAGGAATGGTTCAACAACCCCGCCAATGCCGACATGACGGCGCTCTATCTGGAGCGCTATCTGAATTTCGGGTTGAGCCGGGAGGAATTGCAGTCGGGCAAGCCCATCATCGGCATCGCCCAGACCGGATCGGATTTGTCCCCGTGCAACCGCCATCATGTGGTGCTGGCGGAACGTATCCGGGAAGGCATACGCACTGCGGGCGGCATCGCCATCGAATTCCCCGTCCATCCGATCCAGGAGACGGGCAAACGCCCGACGGCGGGGCTTGACCGCAATCTGGCCTATCTGGGGCTGGTGGAGCTGCTCTACGGCTACCCGCTGGACGGGGTGGTGCTGACCATCGGTTGCGACAAGACCACGCCGGCCATGCTGATGGCCGCCGCCACCGTGAATATTCCGGCTATCGCCCTGTCGGTCGGCCCGATGCTGAATGGCTGGCACAAGGGGGAGCGCACGGGGTCGGGCACCATCGTCTGGAAGGCGCGCCAGATGATGGCGGCGGGTGAGATCGACTATAAGGGTTTCATCGACCTCGTTGCCTCCTCCGCCCCGTCCACGGGCTACTGCAACACGATGGGCACGGCGACCACCATGAATTCGCTGGCCGAAGCGCTGGGCATGCAGCTGCCCGGCTCCGCCGCGATCCCCGCCCCGTACCGGGAGCGGCAGCAGGTGGCGTATGAGACGGGCAAGCGCATCGTGGACATGGTGGAGGAGGACCTGAAGCCGTCCGACATCATGACGCGCGACGCCTTCCTGAACGCCATCGTGGTCAACTCGGCTATTGGCGGGTCCACCAACGCCCCTATCCATCTGGCCGCCATCGCGCGCCATATGGGTGTGGAACTGTCGCTGAATGACTGGCAGACCTATGGTCACAAGATCCCGCTGCTGGTGAATTTGCAGCCGGCGGGGGAATATCTGGGCGAGGATTATCACCATGCCGGTGGCGTGCCTGCCGTGGTCAATCAGCTGATGGGCCAGGGCCTGATCCGCGAAGATGCCATGACCGTCAATGGCCGCACCATCGGGGAGAATTGCCGGGGCCGCGAGATCGATATGCCGGAGGTTATCCGCACCTTCGACAATCCGCTGAAGCCCGAGGCCGGTTTCATCGTGTTGCGTGGCAGCCTGTTTGATAACGCCATCGTCAAGACTTCGGTGATCAGCGCGGAATTCCGGGAGCGCTACCTGTCCAACCCCACCGATCCCGAGGCGTTCGAAGGCCGTGCCTTCGTGTTCGACGGGCCGGAGGATTATCATCACCGCATCGACGATCCCGCACTGGATATCGGCCCCAATGACATCCTGGTGATGCGCGGGGCCGGCCCCATCGGTTATCCAGGGGCGGCAGAAGTGGTGAACATGCGGCCCCCCGCCTATCTGATCAAACAGGGGGTCAGCGTCCTACCCTGCATCGGCGACGGGCGGCAGTCGGGCACGTCAGGCTCACCCTCCATCCTGAACGCCTCACCGGAGGCGGCGGCGGGCGGCAATCTCGCCATCCTGCGCAGCGGTGACCGGGTGCGGATCGACCTGCGCAAGGGCCGGGCCGATATCCTGATCCCCGATGCGGAGATCGCCGAACGCCAGCAGGCACTGGCGGCGGCGGGTGGTTATCGCTATCCGGCCTCGCAAACGCCGTGGCAGGAAATTCAGCGCCGCATGGTGGGCCAGCTGGGCGACGGCGCCATTCTGGAGCCGGCGGCACAGTTCCAGCGCATTGCGGAGACCTATGGGGTGCCACGGGATAATCACTGAGGGTGCTTCTCCTCGTCGAACACCTCTTTCTTCGTCATCCCGGCGCAAGCCGGGACCCAGGGGTCACAAGATCAAACCTCTACGCAGCGTCAATCAACGCAGCCGATAGGTCGGGCATTTGGCCCCTGGGTCCCGGCTTTCGCCGGGATGACGAAAAGGTATGAGAAGGGACGCGACCGCGCTACCCCACAAACAACACATCCAGCCGCCTGGGCCCATGCACGCCGACCACCCGGTCCAGCTCGATATCGGCGGTGGCCGACGGGCCGGAGCAGAAGGTGATGGGGCGGGTGGGCACCAGGGCTGCGATAGCCTCCGGCACCAGCCCGACCAGCTGTTCGGCCCGTACCACGCAAAGGTGATAATCGGGTAGCAGGGTCAGGGCGCGCCGTCCCTGCGTCGCCCCGCCATCCAGCACGATACTGCCCGTCTCGGCAATCGCCAGGGCTGCCCCGGTCAGGGCGCCGGGAATGGCGTTCAGCGCGCCATAGGGCAGATTATCATCGGGCACCAGTGCCACCCCATCGGGCCGCCATTCCGCCGGCAGGTCGGTCGGTATGGCCAGCCGGTCAATGCCACGGCCCGCCAGAATGCTGGCCACCGCAGGGGCGACAGGGCCGCTGGTCCGGGCCACGCCGACATTGTAATCGCGCAGCCGGTCCAGGAACCGTTCCACCATGGCTTCGCGGTCGCCCTCCCACACGCGGTTGATGGCCGGGGCGGGGGTGACAGGCGGCGGGCTTCCGGCGATGGCCGCACGCACGCGCGACAGGATCAGGTCACGACCGTTCATCACTTGTCCCCCCGCTTCTGCCACCAGTCGCGGAAGCTCTGTTTCGGCAGCGCCGGGAAATCCCGCGACAGGGTCCAGCCGGATAAGGGCGGGGGCAGCCAGGGCAGGGTGCCATCCCGTATCAGCAGCTTCTGACCCAGCCGCCCGGCCCACAATGACCAGTCCAAGGCCCCCTGATTGCCGAACATGCGGGCGGCGACGCCCATGGCCAGCGCCTCTCCCTTGCCCGCATGTCCCTCGCGAACCACGCGGCCACGCAGATGGACCAGGATCTGGGGGATGTTGATCTTGACCGGGCATACTTCATGACACGCGCCGCACAGGCTGCTGGCATAGGGGAGGCTCCCCGCCTCCTCCAGGCCACGCAGCTGCGGCGTGACGATGGCGCCGATGGGTCCCTGATACATGCTGTCATAGGCATGGCCGCCCGCCCGCTCATAGACGGGGCAGACATTCAGACAGCGCGAACAGCGGATGCAGTGCAGCGTCTCCCGCGCCACCTCATCCGCCAGGATTTTGCTGCGGCCATTGTCCAGCAGCACCAGATGGAATTCGCGCGGCCCGTCGCCCGCATGCACCCCGGTCCAGAGCGAATTATAGGGGTTCATCCGCTCCCCCGTGGCGGCACGGGGCAGAAGCTGGAGGAACACCGACAAATCGTCGAAGCGCGGCAGCACCTTCTCAATGCCCATGATGGAGATCAGGACCTGCGGCAGGGTCAGGCACATGCGGCCATTGCCCTCCGATTCCACCACGCCCACCGTTCCCGTCTCCGCCACGGCGAAGTTGGCGCCGCTGATGGCGACCTTCGTCTCCATGAATTTCTGGCGCAGATAGGCGCGGGCGGCGCGCGTCAGGTCGGGCGGACGGTCGGACAGGCCCGTGCCATGTTCCCCCATCTCCGCCCGGAACAGATCGCGGATTTCCACGCGGTTCTTGTGGATGGCAGGGACCAGCAGATGCGACGGCTTCTCCCGCGCCATCTGCACGATCATGTCTGCCAGATCGGTCTCATAGGGCCGGATGCCGGCTTCTTCCAGGGCGGGGTTCAGCTCGATCTCGTCCGTGGTCATGGACTTGATCTTGATGACCTGATCGGTGCCGGCTTGCCTCGTCAGGCGGACGATGATGGAACGCGCCTCTGCCGCATCGGCGGCCCAATGCACATGGCCGCCGGCCTTGATGACCATCTCCTCCAGTTGCAGGAGATAATGGTCAAGGCGTGCATGGGCCTCACGCTTGATGGCTTTGCCAGCCTCGCGCAGCGCCTCCCAATCCGGCAGTTCGGCGGTGACCTTGGCGGTCTTGCCCCGGATGGTATGGGTGGCCTTGGCCAGGTTGCGCCGCTGCTGCGTGTTGCGCAGGCCATCGGCGGCGCGGGTGGGGAAATTGGTGGTCATGCCCAGGGTTCCTCCGCCGTGGAGGCCAGGATCTGCGCCAGATGCACCGTGCGCACGCCTGTGCGCTGCCGAGACAGGCCGCCGCCGATATGCATCAGGCAGCTATTGTCGCCGGCGGTACAGATCTCTGCCCCCGTGGACAGGATGTGGCGCATCTTGTCGGTCAGCATGGCGGTGCTGGTCTCGGCATTCTTCACGGCGAAGGTACCGCCAAAGCCGCAGCATTCGCGGTTATTGGGCAGTTCCACCAGATCGATGCCCGACACATGCCGCAGCAGGGTCAGCGGCCCGTCTCCCAGATGCAGCGACCGCAGGGAATTGCAGGAGCTGTGATAGGTGACGCGGTGCGGATAATAGGCGCCGACATCGCTCAGCCCCAGCTTCTGCGTCAGGAATTCGGAGAATTCAAAGACGCGGGGCGCCATCGCCTCCACCGCGCGCAGCAGCCCCTCATCCTTGGCGACATGTTTTGCCAGATAGGGATATTGCCCCCGCACCATGGCGGTGCAGGAAGTGGACGGGATCACGATGGTTTCCGCATCCTGGAACGTATCGACAAAGCGGCGGACCAAGCCCACGGCATCATCATGATATCCCGAATTATGATGCATCTGGCCGCAGCAGGTCTGGGCCAGCGGAAACTCCACCGGGTGCCCCAACCGCTCCAGCACCCGCACCACGGCCCGGCCGGTATCGGGAAACAGGCTGTCATTGATGCAGGTGATGAAAAGCGAGACGCGCATTTGGGGGGACATCCGGGACGTGCGTTTGTAGCGCGGATTAGGCGTGAGCCGTAATCCGCGGAGCGACGATGACGGGATTTCCGCGGATTACGGCTCCGCCTAATCCGCTCTACTGTAAATTCACAAACGCGCCGCCATCGACCAGCAATGCGGCACCGGTGACATAGCGGGCAAGGTCGGACGCCAGGAACACCACCGGCCCGCCCATATCTTCCGGCTGGCCCAGGCGACCCAGCGGGATGCGGCCTTCCATGTAGGTGCGCTTGGCCACGTCAGCCAGATCATCCTTGTTGATGTCGGTCAGGATGGTGCCCGGCAGCAGGGAGTTGCAGCGGATGCCATAGGGGCCCAGGGCGATGGCGCAGCTTTGCATCAGCGAATGCACACCGGCCTTGGTGGGCGTGTAATGGGTCTGCATGCCGCCACCGACCAGGGCGGAGATGGAGGAAATGGCGATGATCGCCCCACCGCGCCCCTGATTCTTCATCTGGTTGGCGGCGGCCTGGGTCATGTAATAGGCGCCGTTCAGGTTCACCTTGATGGTGCGGTCCACCACATCGACCGGCATGTCCAGGAAGGAATGGAACGGGCAGA
This sequence comes from Niveispirillum sp. FG156, assembly GCF_057809555.1. Classification (NCBI taxonomy): domain Bacteria; kingdom Pseudomonadati; phylum Pseudomonadota; class Alphaproteobacteria; order Rhodospirillales; family Azospirillaceae; genus Niveispirillum; species Niveispirillum sp. FG156. The sequence goes on from NZ_JBMDKE010000027.1 coordinate 42,255, forward strand.
TACCGGCATTGGAGACGAACACGTCCACGCCACCAAACGCTGCCACGGCTGCCTTCACGAATTCCTGTGCCGCCGCCGGATCGGCCACGTCGCCCTTGACGGCAATGGCCTTCTGGCCCAGCGCCTCAATCTGCGCCACCACATCCTCGGCAGCGGCGGGGGAGGCGGCATAGTTGATGGCGACATTGGCCCCGTGCCGGGCGCATTCGACCGCCACAGCCGCCCCGATCCCGCGCGATGCACCGGTGATCAGCACGGTCTTGCCTTCCAACAAACGCATAAAACCCTCCCTTTGTGACCAGTTCCCTGCAAACGCCAGATGGCGCTTAAAACCACCAAAGCTTAAAAGCCTCGGCAGTTTTGTAAAATCTCATATTGCGGAATGATGTCTCATAAATCAAAATCCGACGCAAGCCTGATCCCCCAGCGGGAAAGGGTGACCGGTATCAGGACCGCATTGACAGGCGTTGTCCCATTTTATAAAACTGTATCCCACAATTAAGAACGTGCGCACCTTCCTTGCCCGCTGCGCACGCCCTTCAGGGAGTGTGAAAACACCATGGCCTTCCCCCTTATCCGCGATGTCCGCGCCTATGTGGTGCGCGGCGGTGGCGCCGATTACCATGACCAGGGTGACGGCCACTGGATCGACGATCATATCGCCACGCCGATGAGCCGGTATCCCGAATATCGCCAGAGCCGGCAGAGCTTCGGCATCAATGTGCTGGGCACGCTGGTGGTGGAGATCGAGGCGGCGGACGGCACCATCGGGTTCGCGGTGACCACGGGTGGGGAACCGGCCTGCTATCTGGTGGAAAAGCATTTCTCCCGCTTCCTGATCGGCCGCTCCCCGGTGGAGGTGGAGAAGATCTGGGACCAGATGTATTTCGGCTCCCAATATTATGGCCGCAAGGGTCTGGTGGTAAACGCCATTTCCGGCGTCGACCTGGCCCTGTGGGACCTGCTGGGCAAGCTGCGTCAGGAACCGGTCTATCACCTGCTGGGTGGTGCTGTCCGTGATGAGCTGACCTTCTACGCCACCGGCGCGCGTCCTGATCTGGCCAAGGAAATGGGCTTCATCGGCGGCAAGATGCCCCTGCATCACGGCCCGGCGGAAGGCGAAGAGGGCCTGCGCAAGAATATCGAGGAACTGGCCACCATGCGCGAGCGGGTAGGCGAGGATTTCTGGCTGATGTTCGATTGCTGGATGTCGCTGGACCTCAACTATGCCACCAAGCTGGCCCACAAGGCGCATGAATATGGCCTGAAATGGATCGAAGAGGCGCTGTCGCCCGACGATTACTGGGGCTATGCCGAACTGAAGAAGAAGGCCCCCCCGGGCATGTTGGTGACGACGGGTGAGCATGAGGCCACCCGCTGGGGCTTCCGCATGCTGATGGAAATGGATTGCTGCGACATCATTCAGCCGGATGTGGGCTGGTGCGGCGGCGTCACCGAACTGACCAAGATCGCCAACATGGCCGACAGCCGGGGCATCATGGTCATCCCGCACGGGTCGTCGGTCTATTCCTATCACTTCGTCATCACGCGCCATAACAGCCCGTTTGCCGAATTCCTGATGATGGCGCCCAAGGCCGACAAGGTCGTGCCGATGTTCCATCCCCAGCTGCTGGGTGAGCCCGTGCCCGTCAATGGCAAGCTGAAACTGTCCGACAAGCCCGGCTTCGGCGTGGAGCTGAACCGTGAGGTCAAGCTGCACCGGCCTTATGTGGGCCAGGGCAAATAATCCAATCATTTCCGATCACGAAAGCCACTTGTCATGAAGCTGCTGCGTTACGGCCCCAAGGGCCAGGAAAAGCCAGGCCTGATGGATGCCACCGGCACCATCCGCGACCTGTCCGGTGTTGTTGCCGACATCACCCCGGACGTGCTGTCGCCCGCCGGTCTGGCCAAGATCGCCGCCATTGACCCGAACAGCCTGCCGACGGTGGAAGGGTCCCCGCGTTATGGCGTGCCCATCAATGGCGTGCGCAAATTCATCGCCGTCGGTTTGAACTTCGCCGACCATGCGGCGGAGAGCAACCTGCCGATCCCGACGGAGCCGGTGCTGTTCACCAAGGCCGTCTCCTGCCTGACCGGCCCCAATGATCCGGTGATGATCCCCAAGGACTCGGTCAAGACCGATTGGGAAGTGGAGCTGGGCATCGTCATCGGCAGCCGCGCCCGCTATGTCAGCGAGGAGAACGCGCTTGACCATGTCGCGGGATATGTCCTGATCAACGACGTGTCCGAACGCGCCTTCCAGATCGAACGCGGCGGTACCTGGGACAAGGGCAAGGGCTGTGACACGTTCGGCCCCGTCGGCCCCTGGGTCGTGACCTCGGACGAGGTGGGCGATGCGCAGAACCTGTCCATGTGGCTGGAGGTGAACGGCCACCGCTATCAGAATGGCAGCAGCAAGACCATGATCTTCACCTGCCGTCAGCTGGTCGCCTATATCAGCCAGTTCATCACGCTGGAGCCGGGCGACCTGATCACCACCGGCACCCCGCCGGGCGTGGGTCTGGGCCAGAAGCCGGAGCCGAAATATCTGAAGGCCGGCGACGTCATGCGCCTGGGCATCGAAAAGCTGGGCGAGCAGCGCCAGGAGGTCATCGCCTGGACCCAGGAAGGTGTGGCATGAGCATCTACGCCGACCGTTTTAAGGGCCAGGTCGCCATCGTCACCGGCGGCGCTTCCGGCGTGGGCCGGGAAGTCGCAGCCCGCCTGACGCAGGAGGGGGCCAAGGTCGTCCTCTGGGACATGAATGCCGACGCGTTGACCCAGGCGCAGGCGGATACCGGGGCCGTTGACGCAATCTCCCTCGACGTTACCGATGCCGATGCCGTGCAGGCGGCAGCCGACGCGGTGGCCGCAAAGCTGGGCCGTGTCGATGTGCTGATCGCCAGCGCGGGCATTACCGGTGCCACCGTTCCGGTGCAGGAATTCCCGCTGGACAGCTGGCGCCGGGTTATCGACATCAATCTGAACGGCCTGTTCTATTGCTGCCGTGCGGTCATCCCGCACATGCTGAAGAACGATTATGGCCGTATCGTCAATGTCTCCTCGGTGGCCGGCAAGGAAGGCAACCCCAACGCCTCGGCCTACTCGGCGTCCAAGGCCGGCGTGATTGGCTTTACCAAGTCGCTGGGCAAGGAACTGGCCAAGACCGGCATCCGGGTCAACGCCCTGACACCGGCCACCTTCAAAAGCCCGATCCTGGAACAGCTGCCGCAGAGCCAGGTCGATTACATGCTGTCCAAGATCCCCGCCGGGCGTCTGGGCGAGGTGCATGAGGTCGCGGCCATGATCAGCTGGATGGCCAGCACGGAATGCAGCTTCACCACCGCGTCGACCTTCGACATTTCCGGTGGCCGCACGACGTACTGAGTTTTCAGTGGGTTGAGTATGGGGAGGGCCGGTCCGGTTGGGCCGGCCCTTTTCGTTTATGGTGTGATGACCTGCCGGCCCAGATCAATGATCCGCACCGCATCCGGACGGCCCGGTTGGGGGGCGGGGCAGGCGGCGGAAAGATAGCGGATGACCCGCCCGCTACTGATCGGTCGGTCCCAGGCATAGATCGGGCAGGGGCCGGACGGGCTTTGATGGCTGCCGCCCGTCTCGTAATTCTCATAATTGCCGAACTGGCTGCCCAGGCCGTTATCGATGCTGGTGGGCTGTGTGGGGGTTGACGGTGGTGCCGGCGTCTGCGCGCAGGCGGTCAGGGCCAGAATCAGGCCGATCAGTGAAAGATGCCGCACGGTAATCCCCCGAAATCTCCCTGGGAGCAGGGGTTGGGATTGCGGCTTTTATGTGGACGGTTGCGCCCTCACCCTCCCGTTGGCCGGCGCCAACGGGCCCCTCCCTCTCCCACCTTCGTGGGCGAGGGAAGAAGTTTCGCCCCTCGCCCGCTTGGGCGGGAGAGGGAGGGGCCCGAACGCGGCAGCGTTTGGGAGGGTGAGGGAGCGACCGTTACCGCTTGCCCTTCGCCTTGGCCGCCGCGAAGGCCGCTGCAAAGGCGTTGTCTTCCACCGGTGCGGGCTTCTTCGGTGGCGGATTGTTGTTCTGCTGCGGCGGGCGCTGCTGTCCTTGCTGCGGCCGGGCCGGCGGCGGGCCCCGGCGATCGTCGCGCCGATCCGGGCCGGGGGTGGCGGGCCGGGCGGGGGCCGGGCGTTCGTCCAGTTTCATGGTCAGGGCCACGCGCTTGCGCTTCAAATCCACTTCCATGACCTTGACCTTCACAATGTCGCCGGCCTTCACGACACTGTGCGGGTCCTTCACGAAGGTATGGGACAGCTGGCTGATATGGACCAGCCCATCCTGATGCACACCGACATCGACGAAGGCGCCAAAGGCGGTGACATTGGTCACCACCCCTTCCAACACCATGCCGAGCTGTAGATCCTTCAACTCCTCCACCCCTTCCTTGAACTGGGCGGTCTTGAATTCCGGGCGCGGATCGCGGCCGGGCTTTTCCAGTTCCTTCAGGATGTCGCTGACGGTGGGGATCCCGAACTTCTCATCCGTGAAATCGGCGGGGTCGAGTGATTGCAGGAAGCCGACATCGCCGATCAGTTTGGCCAAGGGCCGGCCCGTCTTCTTCAGGATGCGTTCGACCACGGGATAGGCTTCCGGGTGGACCGAGGAGCCGTCCAGCGGGTTCTCCCCGTCGCGGATGCGCAGGAAGCCCGCCGCCTGCTCAAACGCCTTCGGCCCCAGGCGCGGCACGTCCAGCAATTGTCGGCGGGAACGGAAGGCGCCCTTTTCATCCCGGAACGCGATGACATTCTTGGCCACCGTCTCCGACAGGCCCGACACACGGGCCAGCAGCGGCACCGATGCCGTATTCAGATCGACGCCGACGCCGTTCACGCAATCCTCGACCACGGCATCGAGCGCGCGGGACAGTTTGGCGGGGCTGACATCATGCTGATACTGGCCGACGCCGATGGATTTCGGGTCGATCTTCACCAGTTCGGCCAGCGGGTCCTGCAAACGCCGGGCGATGGAGATGGCCCCGCGCAAGGTCACGTCCAGCTTGGGGAATTCCAGCGCCGCCACTTCGGAGGCCGAATACACGGATGCCCCTGCCTCCGACACCATCACCTTGGTGATGCGCTGATCGCCCAGCAGTTCGATCAGGTCGGCGGCCAGCTTGTCCGTCTCCCGGCTGGCGGTGCCATTGCCGATGGCGATCAGGTCCACATCATGACGCTTCACCAACGCGGCCAGGGTCGCCAGCGATCCCTGCCAATCCTTGCGCGGCTCATGCGGGTAGATCACACCGGTATCCAACAGCTTGCCGGTAGCATCGACTACGGCCACCTTCACGCCCGTGCGGATGCCGGGGTCCAGGCCCAGGGTGGCGCGCTGTCCGGCGGGCGGGGCCAGCAGCAGGTCCTTCAGATTGCGGCCAAAGACATGGATGGCCTCATCCTCCGCCTTCTCGCGCAGGACATTCATCAGGTCCAGTTCGATATGCAGGGAAATCTTGGTCTTCCAGGCCCAGCGGCAGCATTCGGCCAGCCAGCGGTCGGCGGGCCGGCCACGATCCTGAATACCGAACGCGGCGGCGATCAGCCCCTCCGCCGGGTGCGGCGATCCCGCCGGCGGTTCATCGCCAACGGCCAGCTTCAGATCCAGCACACCGGCGGCGCGGCCCCGGAACAGGGCCAGGGCGCGGTGCGATGGCATCTTGGTCAGGGGTTCGGAGAAATCGAAATAGTCGCTGAACTTGGCGCCTTCTTCGGCCTTGCCCTCCACCAAGCCCGACACGACGCGGCCCTGGGACTGGGAGAAGTCGCGCAGGTGGCCCACCAGGGTCGCATCCTCGCCCATCCGTTCCACCAGAATGGCGCGCGCACCCTCCAGGGCCGCCTTCACATCGGCGACACCCTTGTCCGCACTGACAAAGCCCGCTGCCTCCGCTTCCGGCGAGCATGTGGGGGTGGACAGCAGACGGTCGGCCAGCGGCTCCAGCCCGGCCTCCCGCGCGATCATCGCCTTGGTGCGGCGCTTGGGGCGGTAGGGGAGGTACAGATCCTCCAGCCGGGTCTTGGTGTCGGCCTCATGGATCTGCTTGGCCAGGTCGGGCGTCATCTTGCCCTGTTCATTGATGCTGGCCAGGATGGTGGCGCGCCGTTCCTCCATCTCCCGTAGATAGCGCAGGCGTTCTTCGAGATTGCGCAGCTGCGTGTCGTCCAGGCCGCCTGTCACTTCCTTGCGGTAGCGGGCGATGAAGGGAACGGTCGAACCCTCATCCAGCAGGCCCACCGCCGCCTCCACCTGGGCGGGGCGGACGGACAGTTCGGCGGCGATCTTATGGGCGATGGAAAGCATGCAACAGGCCTTGGAAGAAGAAACCAGGGGGTGGGTGATAGCGCATCGTGGGGGCAGGGGGGAAGCGATCAGGAATGGTGGTGCCACCTATGCATCGCCGCAGTGCAGAGCTGCGTTCGCGGTCACCGCGATTAACCATTCCATAACCCCTCTACCCCTATAACTGCTTTCAGCAACATCTTCTGTTGTTTCCCTCCCAGAAGTTCCCATCTTCAAAACCCCGGCGCCCGATGGCGACGGGGTTTTTTTTACGCCATGCTGGGGCTGCCACGGGCAGGGGAGGGGATGATGAATATCGGAGAGGCGGCAGCGGCCACGGGCGTATCGGCCAAGATGATCCGGCATTATGAAAGCATCAGCCTGATCAAGCCGGCCCTGCGAACCGAATCAGGGTATCGGGTCTATACCGATGCCGACATCCATTCCCTGCGCTTTATCCGCCATGCCCGTGATTTGGGCTTCGCGCTGGAGGATATCGACGCGCTGCTGCGCCTGTGGGGCGACCGGGAGCGGTCATCCTGCGAAGTCAAAAAGCTGGCGCTGGATCATATCGCGACCTTGGACCGCAAGATTGCTGAGCTTCAGGTCATGCGCGCCAGCCTGACCGACCTTGCCGACCGCTGCCAGGGCGATGACCGCCCCCATTGCCCGATTCTGGAGGGATTGGCCGGGTGATATCGATAGCATGGCGATCTATCGGCTGGCGATATCGGTCCGATGGCCTGCCTTTAAGACTTTTTTAAGCCTTGGGAAGAAAATGGCTTGACCCGGGGCGCGATTTGAAAGAAATAGTCGTCACCCAGGCCGGAGCGTTTCACTTGTTTCAAGCGGCACGTTCCGGGTTCATGAAGCGGGCAAAAAGAAAGGCCGCTACATGAGCGGCCTGAGTTTAGGGAGGAAACGCCCGATAAGGGCAAGCAGCACAACGTGCTGCGATGCAAAATATGGCTCCAATGCGGGTCGATGGCAAGCATAAAGACAGCCCCGTTTCGGGGCTGTTGTCATTTCTGGTGCCACCGGTGGACAATCATCGGCGTGCCGCTTGGAACCCAGATGTTCCGCGGGGACTGCGTTGTCCCCCGATAAACCCTTCCAAATGAATATGAATTACCATTCATCCACAGGGATGGCCGGGCCGCCGTTCTGCTGCGGTGCAGCATTGTCCATGCGATTCTGTGTGTCTGGCATTGTGCGTGACGCATGAGTGCCTGTGCGTTTGCTGATCTTGTTCCGGTAATAGGGTTAGCCAGAATTAAAACCAATTTCGATATAATATGATTTAAATCTGTATCAGAAATATGATGATAATCGACATAGGGCGTCCTGGTGCTGCCTGTCAATTTTGGCTATGCCTTAATGCGGATAGGGCAAACTGACGGCCCAATTCTGACAATTTTTGGGCAGATTTACTGGCATAGGCCGAAAGTATTCATGAAATACGGCCTTAGAGAGCTATTGGAATCCTTCGTGGAAGGCTAAAGTCTATTAAGTTGGAAATTGTCGCCGGAAGGTCGCCTGACCATTCCCCCACCGAATGGGGGCCGGTGCCGTTCAGTGAGGGCCAAGATATGCAGACCGTTATTCTGATCGACGCGAACAAGCTGTTCCGGGAGGGGCTGAGCCGCCTGCTGCTGGATGTGCCGTTCAATGTGGCGGCGGAATTTGCCAGCATAGAAGAAGCTCTTGCGGCGGAACCACCGGCGACGGCTGATTTGATCCTGGTCGATCCGGGTGAGGATGTGTCGGCCATGGCGCGGCTGTCACAGCTTCGCCAGGTGATGCCGGTGCCCATGGTGATCCTGACGGGCGGGCTTGATGCGCGGCGCCTGACCCAGGCGCTGGAGGTCGGGGTCGCAGGATATCTCATGAAGGACATGTCAGCCGATGCGCTGGCCCAATCGCTGCGTCTCGTAATGATGGGGGAGAAGGTGTTCCCGACCCATCTCGCCGACCTTCTGGTGACCGGTCAGGTACAGCCGCAGCCGGCCACGGAGATCACGGCCCTGCGCAAAGGCCTGTCGCAGCGTGAGACGCAGATTCTGCGATGCCTGATCGACGGCGACAGCAACAAGATCATTGCCGCCAACCTGGGCATCACGGAAGCGACCGTTAAGGTCCATCTGAAAAGCCTGTTGCGCAAGATCAATGCCGTCAACCGCACCCAGGCCGCAATCTGGGCCATGAATAATGGACTCGGCGCATCAGAAGGTACGCAGGCCGCGAACAGTGATGGGCCTGCTGCGGGTGGTATGGCCTCCGCCTGACCGGATATGCGCCATTTACCCTGGGGGTCGGTCGTTCCGCGCTGTCGGGGGACCGCACCCCTTTTTCATATGGCCTCTGCAATTCAGTCGGGTGGCATATTTTAGTATGTTTCATGGGGCCTGCGTAGGCGCCAGCAGCATCATGCGCCTATGGAGGGGCAGTCCCTGCGCTATCCTGAGGGATAGCGCGTTACAAGGGTATTACATTTTGAGATTTTTGATTTATTATTGAAGATGAGCAGGTGGTGCAGTGGTGATCCGTTAATAATTTCCTAAGTGCCAGCAGGAAGTTGTTAGCGCATACAGGCCGAGCCGAAAGCTCGACTTAAGTGCTTGATAAGAAAGCGTTGGCGTGTTCGGCGACGGTCTAGGTCCTCTACATCTTATTGGTGGTATAGAGGGGGAGGCGAGGGGCTGGAGGAGTCAGCAGCGGATATCAAGGATTTCCAGGGCTTGGACGATTTTTGCAGCGAGCGCTGCATAAAATTGTAGGAAGCCGAAAGCTTGTGTATAGTAGGGAAATGCCGGTGCCCAGCATCCATGGCAGGTTGCGGTTGGAGCCTGAGAGGCCGTTGAAATGCGTTTGATACTGATCGATCACGAAGCCGCGTTCGTTACCCGTGTCCGCCAGCTGGCGCGCCGCGCCGGGGTTAACGACCCTGTTGATGAAGTCGCCGATCTGGCCGATCTGGCGCAGGTGGCCAAGGCAAACCCGCAGGCGTCGATCGTCGGTATGGTCTCCACCACCATGGCGGTGCGTGGCGCCATCAAGGAATTTGTGCAGCGCTGCCCGAACGTGCCGCTGATAGCGGTGGGCGGGAATGACCCAGATCGCATGCGTGCCGCGCTGGGCGAAGGGGCGCGTGCCTATATTCGCCGCAGCGATGTCGGTGATGAACTGCTGAGCGCGCTGGAAGTGGTGCGCGACGGTGGCGTGTTCGTGCCGCCGGTCGTTGCCATGCGCCCGGGTGGGGAGCCGTTGATGACGGTGGCCGGTCCCGTGCCTGCCGGCTTCTTCCGTGAGGACGCGGGCAAGCAGCTGACCCCACGCCAGCGTGAGATTCTGTCGATGATCCGCGCCGGTCGCAACAATCAGGAAATTTCTGAGGCGCTGGATCTTACCGTCGGGACCGTGAAGATTCACATCACGGCCATCTTCAAGGCGCTGGGCGTGCGTAACCGCACCCAGGCCATGGTTGCTGCCGATTGGCTGGATCTGCCGGTGGTGGAAGCGGTTGTTACCAGCGCCTGATCCTGCTCGGCGGTGGATAGGGATGGGGGCGGCCAAGGGCCGCCCCTTTGCTTTTTGCCCCGCAATTGCCAGAAAGCAGCGTATTGTATCGGCGTTCGCACCGCTTGTTCCGCCCCGTCCGGGCGTGCAAGGGGGACGATGCGGGGGCAGCTGCCTTGACCGGGAACGGGGGGTCTGCTATCGCCGCCCTTTATTTATTCGTTCGGCAAGCAGCCGAGGGTGATGCATGTCCGATATCTTTCGCGAAGTTGACGAGGATCTGCGCCGCGACCAGATCATGACGTTCTGGAAGCGGTATGGCGGTTTCGTCATCGCGGCTGCCGTTCTGGTGGTGGCGGCCACGGCTGGCAATGTCGGCTGGAAGCATTGGCGCACCACTCGGATGGAGGAGCGCACCGCCGTCCTGTCCGAGGCGCTGGCCAAGCTGCGCCCCGCCGACGAGAACAGCCAGCCCGACCTGAAGGCCGCCGCCGACGCGCTGTCCGCCGTTGGCGCCAAGCTGGGTGACGGCCATGCCGATATGGCCCGCCTGTATGAGGCCGGCCTGCGTGCCCGTGAAGGCGAGCGTGACAAGGCCATCGCCCTTTACGATCAGGTGGCCGGTACTGCTGGCACCGATCCGATGCTGCGCGATCTGGCCACGCTCCTGTCGGTGCAATTGCAGCTGGATACCGGCGATGCCGCCGCCCTGCGCACCCGTCTGGTACCGCTGCTGAAGGCCGGCAATGCCTGGAAGGCGGCGGCGACGGAGGCATCTGGCCTGCTGGCAGCCCGCGCCGGCGATAATGCCGGTGCCGCCTCCCTGTTCAAGGAACTGTCGGAAGACAGCACCGCTCCGCAGGCGCTACGCGCCCGTGCCACCGAACTGGCCGCGCTGTACGCGGCGACGAAATAAGTCCGGGATCAAGGAAAAGATGGCTGACATCACCCGTTCCGCTACCGCTGTCGCCGCCCGCCGTTCAGGCGCCGCCCCGACCCGGACCCGTTACCGCACGGCTGCCCGTATGGCGGCGCCGTTGCTGGCCTGCCTGCTGCTGTCTGGCTGCGGCATCACCGACTGGTTCTCCGGCGATGATGACGGACCCAAGCTGGGCGGCAACCGCATCTCGGTGCTGCAACTTCAGCAGCAGTTAGAGGTCGATCCGCAGGTTTCGGCGGCGGAAGTGACCCTGCCCGAGGCCGTGGTCAATGCCGACTGGGCACAGGCCGGCAGCAATCCGGCCCACAATCCCGGCCATGTCGCGCTGGGCCGCAACCTGTCCAAGGCGTGGAGCGCATCGGTTTCCGGCTCCGACAGCAGCGTGCGCCTGCTGGCCGGCCCGGTGATCGCCGGTGGCCGTCTGTTCGTGCTGGACACCGACTATGATCTGCATGCCTTTGACGCCAAGTCGGGCAAGCGCATCTGGAAGCGCAACATCCTGCGCGAGAAGCAGGAGGGCGAGGCCTTTGGCGGCGGCGTCGCGGTGCATGACAACCGCGTCTATGCCACCAACGGCTATGGTGAGGCCGTGGCCGTCGATTATGACAATGGCGATATTGTCTGGCGCCGCCGCATCGCCGGCCCGATTCGCTCCGCCCCCACAGTTCTGGATGGCCGCGTCTTCGTGTCCACCGTCGACAATCAGATGATCACCCTGTCGGCGGAAAACGGTTCGTTGCAATGGTACCACACCGGCTTCCTGGAGCCTGCCGCCCTGCTGGGCGGTTCGGCACCGGCGGTGGAAGGGGATACGGCCATCGTTCCCTATTCCTCGGGCGAGCTGTTTGCGCTGCGCGTGGAGAATGGCCGGCAGTCCTGGCAGGACAGCCTGGCGTCGGTGCGCCGGGGTGAGAATCTGACGGGTCTGGCCGATATCCGTGGCCTGCCCGTCATCGCTGACGGCATCGCCTATGCGATCAGCCATTCTGGGCGCATGGCCGCCGTGGATATCCGTTCCGGCCAGCGCGTCTGGGAACAGGATATCGGCGGCATCACCACGCCGGCCATCATTGGCGACTGGATTTTCGTGACTACCAATGACGGTCAGGTCGTTGCCCTGACCCGCAAGGATGGCCGCGTGCGCTGGATCACCCAGTTGCAGCAGTGGGAGGATGAGGAGGACAAGGAAGATCCCGTCCTCTGGACCGGTCCCATCGCTGCCGGTGGCCGCCTGCTGCTGACCAACAATCAGGGCGAACTGGTCGAGATCGCGGTTGCCGACGGCAAGGTGATCAAGAAGACCAGCCTGCCTGCCTCCACCCTGCAGGCCCCTGTTGTGGCCGGCGAAACCCTGTATCTTTTGACGGAAGATGGCGATCTGGTCGCCTATCGGTAAACGGAGTTTAGAGTGATAAAGGCCACGCACCGGCTGACGGTCGCCATCATCGGGCGGCCGAATGTCGGCAAGTCCACCCTGTTCAACCGGCTGGTCGGCAAGAAGATCGCCCTGGTTGACGATCAGCCCGGCGTGACGCGCGACTGGCGCGCCGCCGATGGGCGCGTGGGGGGCTTGGAATTTACCGTGGTCGACACGGCCGGTCTGGAAGACGTCTTTGATGACAGTCTGGAGGCGCGCATGCGCCGCCAGACGGAGCGGGCGGTGGAACGGGCCGACGTGGCCCTGTTCCTGATCGATGCGCGCGCCGGCGTCACGGCCATGGACAAGCATTTCGGCGCCTGGCTGCGCAAGGCTGGCAAGCCCACCATCCTGATCGCCAACAAGTGCGAGGGGGCCGCCAGCCGCCCCGGACTGATTGAGGCGTTCGAGCTGGGCCTGGGTGAGCCGGTGCCGCTGTCGGCGGAACATGGCGAGGGCATGGCCGATCTGGTCTCCGCCCTGGAACCCTTCATGCCGAAGGACGATCCGGAAGAGGAGGAGGCGTTCGACGTGGACGCCGCCGAGGCCGAGGTCCGCGAGGAGGGGGAGACCGCCGCCGAGGATGAACCCAAGGCACTGCAGCTGGCTATTGTCGGCCGCCCGAACGTGGGCAAATCCACCCTGTTGAATGCCCTGTTGCAGGAAGAACGCGTGCTGACCGGCCCCGAAGCCGGCATGACGCGCGACGCCATTGCGGTGGAATGGGAATGGCGGGGCCGCCCCATCCGTCTGGTCGATACCGCCGGCCTGCGCAAGCGGGCGCGGGTGGATGAGAAGCTGGAGAAGATGGCCAACCAGGATACGCTCCGCGTTATCCGCATGGCCCATGTCGTGGTGCTGCTGCTGGATGCCGACGGCATCCTGGACAAGCAGGACCTGACCATCGCCCGGCTGGTGATCGAGGAAGGCCGTGCCCTGGTCATCGCGCTGAACAAGTGGGACGCGGTGCAGGACAAGAACGCCGCCCTGCGCCGCATGTCCGACCGCTTGCAGACCTCCTTGCCGCAGGTGAAGGGCATTCCGACGGTAGCCATCTCGGCCCTGAAGGGCCAGAAGCTGACCGATCTGCTGGATGCGGTCGTCACCACCTATGGCGTCTGGAACCGGCGTATCCCGACATCGCAGCTGAATCGCTGGTTGGCCGACATGACGGACAGCCATCCGCCGCCGCTGGTCGATGGCCGCCGCCTGAAAATCCGCTACATGACCCAGGTGAAAAGCCGGCCGCCGACATTCGCGCTGTTCGTCAGCAAGCCTGTGGACCTGCCCGATCATTATTCGCGCTATCTGGTCAATGGCATGCGCGAGCATCTGGAGCTTCCGGGTGTTCCCATCCGGTTGCTGCTGCGTAAAGGCAGCACCAATCCTTTTGATTGATCGCTGAGCTAACTGCGCTGTTGCCAAACGCCCCCTGTCCATTAGACTAAGACTAAATGGATAGGGGGCTTTCAGCATGATTTTCGGGGTCAACTTCTGGAACAAGAAGAAGACCTTTGAGGTTTTCCTGAAGAAGGACGACCGCTGGCAGCTGCATGTCCTGTGCGAGGAAGAACCTGAAGCCATCACTGAGGCGCAGCTGCTGCTGCGCCTGAACAAGACCACCCATGTGAAGGTCGTCCGGCACCGGGCCCTTTCCAGCTCCGCCGCGTCGGAGATGGTGGTGTATGAGGCGACGGCCAATCCGCCCAAGGAAAAGCCCATTGTTGTGTCCACCCCCGTCGGCGAACTGGCCGTCTGCAAGGTGGTGGATGATCTCTATACGGCCGATGCGCGGCGCACCATTGGACAGGTGATGCGCGACTATATGCAGCGTTCCAATATCTGCACGACGGAGCTGCTGCACAGTTTCAGCCATATCCGCAAATTGCAGGATGCGCAGGGCCTGGTGAATGCCGGCATGCACCGGGTGGGTGCTGCACAGGCGGCGGCCATGAATGTGCCCGTGAAGGAACGGATGACGTTGCTGGACGGGCTGCTGACGCAGTGCCAGCAGAAGGCCCGCAATTTCGCCGCTGAACGTGGCAATTACCCGGAATTCAAGGGCCAGGATCTGGCCGGTCTGTCCACCATCATCCAACAGAAGGTCGGGCTGGAGCAGCATGATTATGTGCTGAATTCGCTGCTCAGCGTCTGGCTGTTCGAATTCCGGTCGCTGCTGGCCAAGGTCGATATCCTGGCGCGGCTGGCGCAGGATAATATCGAGAACGGTATGGTGCGGCATGTCGATGCCATCCTGGCCGACACCATGATCTTTGCCGAGGTGGTGCAGGAACTGTTCGCACCGCAGCCCAACCTGGGCACGGCCCTGAAGGTGATGGGATCGGTTGTCCTGTGCCGGAAGGGGATCGCCGATGCGGTGACCAATCCGACCATGAAGATCATCGCCAACCTGATCCCCCAGGGCCATCTGCCGCAAACACAGGCCGCCCTGGCCGACCGCCTGCTGCGCGAGATCAATACCGACCGCCCGCTAGATCAGCGCGCGCCGGATCAAGAAGGGTCGTTGCTGGACGCGCTCGTCCTCTCCCTGACCGGCGATGACGGCACCATCCTGGGGGGGGAGCGGACGCATCAATCCGTGGAACGCCGTCGCCTGCGCCAGCGACAGGAGATGTTGCGGGCCCAGGGGCTGCACAGCGTGGCGGATAATCTGCGCTGATTGCGTCCCTGATCGCGCGATAAACTACAAGATTCAACCTTCCGTTGGTTGTGCCTGGCTTTATGAAGGCTTTACCCTTGCGCATCTGCCGTGGAAGGTTGCCGCCGCATGAAGCGCCATTCGCCCCCGCCCAACCCGTTATCCCGGTGTGCCCGCCACCCCCGGCAAACCGGCGGCGTTCGGCCCGGTACAGGCCAAGGCCGCACCGACCGTGACGCGCCTGACCGCGCCACCACCACCCGCACCCAAGAAGCCCGCCGCACCGGCGCTGGCGCCAGCCCGCCTGACGGCGCCCCCTCCGCCCCCACCGGGGGGCAAACATGTGGCCCAGGCCTATAAGGTGCTGCCGCCGGAAAAGCTGTGGCGAACGGCACCCTGGTTCAAACCCTGGTTCGCCAGCTATCCATATGCCGTGGTCGGCGACAGCGACTTGAGTGCGCAGGACCACCGCGACGGCGTGAACACCGAAGACGGGTACCTGGCCGACGGCAATACGGCCCGTGCCAATATTGTACAGCGCCCGGCCCTGCGCAGCAGCCTGCGCGTCTCCGATGATTACAATATGGCGATTGAGGTTGCCGACCTGCGCGGACGCCAGCCGAAGAGTTTCTTCGCCACGGACAAGGTGATCAACGCGTCCAACCGGGCGCTGCAAAATGTCCGGTCACCGATCCAGTTGGTCAAGTCGGGCGGGGCGATCACCATTGTCGGCTGGTGGGGCGGCCGCTGGCGACTTCACGAGGTCCGGCCGAGTTTTACCAATAATCACGGCGGGCAGAATATCGACCCGGACAATCTGCCACAGAACTGCAACGACATGGCCAGCACGGTTTCAAGGGTTTTCCTGGGATTGTCGCCGCAGGCGCAATCTGCCAACGTCCTTAAGGAGATAAGGGGCAAGCAGCGTAATCAGGATATCACCGAGGATGACCTGCAGGCCTATGTCGGGTTGACGCAAAGCGATGGCATTCGGCGCCGGGGTGCCAACAAGTTTGCGGCCCCCAGGATCGGTGAAGCCTATATGATTGCTTCCATAACCAATGCCGAAGACCTTGCATCACAGGCATTGGCGGAAAACGATATGGACCGGTTCAATCAGATCGGCAACCGCACCCGCTGGCGTGACTATGGCAGCGGCCAGGACCGGGACATGCGCTGGCCCTATCACTTTGCTGGTGTCATCGCGGTCAGCGGCAATGACCGGGTGACCCTGGAAAATTATGCCCGTGGTGACAACCGTCAGGCACAGCCCGATCCGCGCTGGTTCTTCCAGATGTATGGCAACAAGCCGGGCCAGAGTTTCCACGAGGCGACGCAGGGGCAAGACTATGTCAATCCCCTGACCGTGGTCATCCGCGGCTGATCTCGGGTCAGCCCTCGCGCCGGCGGTAATCCTGCAGGCGGGTCACGCGCAGCGCCTGCACGCCATGGCGGTCGATCATTTCCTGCCAGGAGGCGAACTCCTCCGACGACAGGTCATAGCGCTTGCAGGCATCCTCGACCGTCAACAACCCGGCGCGCACCCCGGCGACAACCTCTGCCTTGCGGCGCATCACCCAGCGGCGGGTGTCGGGCGGCGGCAGATCGTCCAGCGTCAGGGGACCGCTGCCTTGCTGGATGCTGGTGGCGTCCAGGTCCGTCTCCGCCCGCAGGCGGCTGGTGGCGGCATTGTTCAAGGGCTTCATGGCAAGGAACGCTCCGATACGATCTTCCCCGCCATCGTTAGCGGCACGCTCTTAACAAAGCGTGAAAGAAGGGCGGGATCACTCGAAAGTATGAGAGCGCATAAGGTCATTCATTGTTTGATCGACAGGACATTGTTCATGGTGATCGGCAGGGTGCCCAACATCAGGTAAGGTTCACCCGCTGTTAAATCGACACCTGTCACGCGGCCAAAGCTCATGACCTGCGGGCTCATGTCCTTGCCATCGACCCCCTTTATTTTAGCCACACCCTTGTAGGTACCATCCTTCAACTGCGTGCCGCTGCTGTCCTTGCCGTCCCAGTTGACATCCTGGGTGCCGGCGAACTTGGACAATTCCAGGGTGCGCAGCACCTTGCCGGTCTTGGCGTCGGTGATCTCGAACACCGCACTGGAGGCGACGCTGTCGGTGGACACGGTCAGGTGAGCCGTACCATCCTGAAGGGAGATACCGTTGGACTGGATCTCCACCGTCTTGCCCATATAGCCCAACGCCTGATTGGGCTGGCCGTTATTGATGGCGCTGATGACATTGTCCAGCTTCTCGTTGGTCTTGATCGATTGTTCGACCTGCGAGTACTGCACCAGCTGCTTGGTGAATTCGGCGGTGTCGGTCGGCTGCAACGGGTCCTGGTTTTGAAGCTGCGATGTCAGCAGCGTCAGGAAGGTTTCGTAATTGTCCGACAGATCCCCCAGTGCGGATTTCTCCTTGGTGCCGGTGGTATCGGAGGTGCCTTTGGCCGCATTGTTGGCCGCGCTATTGGCAATACCGGAGATCGACATGGTCTTGATCCTTCCCGTCAGGGATACACTGCGTCAGACCCTGACATCCACGCGCCCGAACTCCATGATCTGGGCCTGGGCGATAATTGCCGGGTCTTCATCCTCGACATCATCAGAAGCAAACCCTGTGCCATAGCCGGACTGGTCCTGCTGATCCTGGCGCTGCTGAGCCTGGTCACCACTGTCCTGCAACGAGAAGGACAGGCTGTCGCCATCGGTCTGCAGACCGGCCTCTTGCAAGGCCTTCTCCAGGTTCTTGGCATCCTTCTGCAGCATCTCCAGCGTCGCGGGATTCTCCACCATCACCTTGGCGCGCAGCTTTCCTTCCGATCCGATCTCCAGCTGCACATCGATGCGGCCCATTTCATAGGGGTTGAGCTGGATTGAGACGCGGTCATTGCCGTCCTGGACCGCCCGCTGCACATGGAAAGCCATCTGCTGTCCAGGTGGGGCGTAGGCGTTGGGGCGGTGCGGGGCGCTGGTCTGGCGCAGAGACTGCGCGAAATCATTGCCCTGGACCTTGCCATTGTCGCCGGCATGCAGGCCGGCTGTGGCCGGGTCGATACCATCGGCGGCGGGCGCCTCGGCAAAGCCGGAGCCACCCTCGCTACCGTTATCGGTGCTGCTACCGCTTTCATGGCCCTTGGCGCCGGCGGAAATGGCACGGGACAGGAGATTATCCTCCGTCTCGGCCCGCAGCGCCGTGGTGTCGACGCGGGTGGCCGGCTGGTTCTGCCCGGCAGATTGTGCCGATCCAGCCATATCCGCCTGCATCTCCGCCCGCGCTTCGTTACCCACATGCTTGGGCGCCAGCATCCGGTTGTTGGTCACCGCCTCGTCTTCATCGCTCACCGCTTCCGTCGCCTTCACATCCTCCCCCTCCACCGGGGCGGCATTGGCGTCTGTGGCAGGTCGCGCGCTGGCGGTGGCCGGACGGGCTGCGGCGGTCGGTGCGGCGGTGCTGCTGGTCCGCAGCGTCACGGTATGAGGGGTGGGGCTGTTGGCCGTCGTGGTGTTGGTCGGGTCAACTTCGGCCTCCACCGCCGGTTCTGCCGGCAGTGCCGAGGCCGTCAGGATGGTGGTTTCGGCGGGTGCCGGGTCGGACCGGCGTACCGTCTGCGCCTGTGCAGAAGATGCCGCTGCTGGCGTCGGGCTGGTCGCCGGCGTGGGAGCAGTAGCCGCAGCAGGTGCGGTTGGGGCCGTCATGTTGCCGCTTGCCGGTATGACCGCCGGCTCATCGGCGCTCTCCTGCACTGATGCGGTCGATGCCGGGGCGGCGCTTGTCGGTGCGGTTACCGCCGGTGCCGCCGCCTTCGGTTCCGTTGCGGTCACGGACGCCTGCCCGACCGCACTGACGGTCGTGGCACTGGCGGCCTTGGCCGCTGCCATCTCCTTCACGGATGCCTTCTCATTGCCGGAGGCTGTGGCGGCCAGGTCGGCGGGCAATGCGATGGCGCCCGGCTTTTCGTCAGCAGTGTCCGTGGCCGGCGTGATCTCTGTGCCGGTGGCTGCGACGGTGCCTGTCACCACGGGGGCCGCCGGTGCCGTACTGGGCGCTGGTGTCGATGGCAACGCGGCCTTGATGCTGATCGCCTCCGGCTGCGGCGCTGCGACGGGCACGGCCTTCTGTTCCACCGCCGGGCTGCTGGTCGGCGCCGTATCCATGGGTGCGGCCATGTTGGCGGCGGACGGTGTGGCCGCTTTCATCATGGCGGCATCAAGCTTCGGGATGACGGGGGCCGCTGCGGGCTTTGCTGTCGTGGCAAGGTTCATATCTGCCGGTGCCGGCAAGGCCTTCAGCCCGGTGCCGGCCACGGTCAGATTGACCCCCAGCGCGCTGGGCGCCGTGTCTGTGGTCAGAACCGGGATTACCGGTGCATTGCTGTTGGCGCTGGTGATGGTCACTTGTGTGACCTGTACCACCAGGCTGGCATCGGTTCCGGTGCCGCCCTGCAAGGCCATCAGAATATCGACTTCGCCTTCCCCGGTCTCGGCATCCGCCGGCGTGGCGCCGTCGATCACCGGCTCCCCATCAGCCAGGGGGCTGGCGGCGGTGAAGGCCTGGGACAGGTCATTGAGGAAGGCCACCACTTCGGGGTTCATCTCCTGTCCCGAAAGGCTGCCATTGGCCAGCAGGCTGATGCCGGATTGTGCCCAGCGTGCTTCGACGCCCTTGGCACCGTTACCGGCATTGGCGGCGCTGCTGGCACCGGCCATGTTGGTCAGGTTGAAACCGCCACCCAGCAGGGCGCCCAGGCCCGATGGCGCGACCGATGGCACGGTTGGTCCGCCCGTGCCCAAGGCGAGGGCGCCCGGCACCTCATCCGTCGTCAGCACCGGTATCGCCGTTCCGTCGCCCGTTCCGGCATCAGCGCCGGTGAGGGAGAGGAAGTTGCCCAGGAGCTGGTTGAAACTTTCCAGCCCGCCCAGACCCTCCAGCCCTTCGCCGGACGGCGGTCCATTGCCGATGCCGCCTCCCATCACGCCAAAGGACAGGGCGGATGGGGCGGTGGCCGTGCTGGCTCCAAGAAGGGCTGAGATGTCCATGGCGTGTATTCCTGCGCTATTCGGTTGGGACCATGCACCTATCGTGCCAATAGGGACGTGCTGGAATTGCTGGGTTTCGGGCCGGTCGGGCCCTGCCGGGGGGCAGAAGCTGCCGGTTCCTGGGCAAGGCTTGCCGGGTAGAGAGGCCCGAAACCCGGTGGACAAGGGGGTGGCGTTACGGCGTGCGGATTGCGCGCCGTTGGATTAGGTTTAAAGGCCTAAATGGGGATCAGAAGGACTTGTTATACGCCATCGAGGGAGCGACCTTGCGGGCATAGGCTGCCGGCATGACCATCCCGCCCCGGCGGGTATAGGTTCCTTCGTCGGCCCGCGCCTTATTGATGGCGGTGACCAAGGTGTTGATGGTGGATTGCGTCACCTGGGTGGCGGCACGGACCAGCCGTGCATGTTCCAGGGTCGCTTCGATGAATTCGTCCGATGCCTGTTTCAGCCGGGCCTTGGCTTCGGCATCCATCAACTGCAACGTCTCGGTATCCGCCTTGACCGACCGCACGCAATCCTCATAGGTGCGGACCAGCAGGGGCTTCTTGTCGGCGATGGCGTTCAGGGCCGGCAGGTTGCGTTTGGCGATGGCGTCATTCTCCAGCTGGAAAAGGTCCGTCAACCGCCGCATCGCATCGATCAGCGCGTCCGCGCGGGTGTTGGCTGTCATTTCGGTCCTTTCTTGCCTTGTTCTTGTTCCTGCATGCGGATCATGGCGGCCTTTACATCGTCGGCGATGCCGACGCCGCCGGCCTTGGCGATCTGCTTGCCATATTCTTCGACCATCATGCCGCGCCAGGTATTCTCTGCCTCGCCGCCGCCGAATGTGTCATCCGCTTCAACGCCCTGCCACATCTGGCCCAGCATCTGGGACAGGAAGACGGCTTCAAATTCCTGCGCCGCCTTGCCCACATCCTTGATGTTGGGGCCCTTGTTCTTCAGGCCGCCGGCCTGGGACAGAGATTGCGGGTCAAAGCCGGGGGTGGAAAGCTTCATGCTGTCGGACATCACATCACCTCAATCTCGGCCTGAAGGGCACCAGCCGCCTTGATGGACTGGAGGATCGAGATCATATCACGCGGCCCCACGCCAAGCGCGTTCAGGTTATGCACCAGTTCCTGAAGCGAGACGCCAGCCGGCATGACCGCCAGTTTCTTGTTGGCGCCATCATCGACCTGAATGTCGGTGCGCGGCACCACCGTCGTCTGTCCACCCTGGCTGAACGGCGCGGGCTGGGATACCTGCGGTGTCTCGGTGATCTTGATGGTCAGGTTGCCCTGGGCAATCGCGACGGTGGAGATGCGGACATTCTCACCCATCACGATCACGCCGGACGCCTCGTCAATGACCACACGTGCCACCTGATCGGGCCGCACGGTCAATTGCTCCACCTCGCCCAGAAAGGCGACAAGGTCGGTCTTGCGCTGCATCGGCACATTGATGACGACGCTGGTCGGGTCCAGGGCCTTGGCCGTCTGTGGGCCGGCAAACTGGTTGATGGCGTTGGCCACACGTACCGCTGTCGTGAAATCCGGGTTGCGCAGCGACAGGCGCAGATAGGGCAGATCGGACAGGGAGAAATCAATCTCCCGCTCCACAATGGCCCCACCCGCAATGCGCCCGCTGGTCGGCACGCCCCGCGTGATGGAGGCACCGGCCCCCTGTGCAGAGAAGCCGGAAATGGCGACGGCGCCCTGGGCTACGGCATAGACCTCGCCATCGGCGCCCAGCAGCGGGGTGACCAGCAGGGTGCCACCCTGCAGGTTCTTGGCATCGGCCATGGCCGCGACCGAGATATCGATGCGCGAGCCTTGCGAGGTGAAGGGCGGCAGCGTGGCGGTCACCATGACGGCGGCCACATTCTTGGTACGGATCGTATCGCCACGGACATTGACGCCCAGGCGTTCCAGCATGCCGATCAGGCTCTGTTCGGTAAACGGCGAGTTATTGATCGTATCGCCAGTGCCATTCAGGCCGACCACAAGGCCGTAGCCGATCAGCATATTGTCGCGTACACCCTCGACATCGGCGATATCCTTGATTCGGCTGTCCGCGTGCGCCATGTCGGGCGCCATCAGCGTCAGGGCCGTCAGGATGGCGGCCAGCCACTGGCCGATCCGGGTCTTGGTGGAGGAGGTGCGCGTCGCCATGGCGGTGCTTCCGATTCTGTCGCTTTGCCTTCGGTTCGGGGCTTTTCCGCCCCTTATCGTCGGAGTGGTCGATGCCAGAACCGTGCCAGTCCAGGGATTGCGCGCCTTTCCGGGCCGCTGGTCAAGGCTTGCCGCCCCGTACAAAGGGTCAGGTCCTGCCTGCGGGCAAAAAATGCCCTAGGACGCGGGGCGCTGCGGGTGATACCTATAGTGAAAGACGTGCATCCGGCCTATATATCTGGTGTCGGAATGCCGTCCGGTCCGCTCAAAAGCGAAAGCAGCCAACCGCGCCATGAAGATCGAGGGTCCTTCCTCCGCCCGTCCCGGTCAGGTGAAGAAAGCCACGCGTAGCGGTGGTGGCGAATTCGCGCGCCATATCCAGGGCGGAGACGAGGATGAGGGCGTTTCGCGCTCGTCTGGCTCGCAGAGCCTGTCCGGCATCAATCCGCTGTTCGCCCTGCAGGAGGTCGATGACGCCCTGTCCGGCAAGAAGCGCAAGGCGCAGGCACGGGGTGAGGATATTCTGGACCGGCTGGATGAAATCCGTCTTGGTCTGCTGATGGGCACCATCCCGCTGGAAAAGCTGCATGAATTGACGCGGGTGCTGCAGAACCGCATCGGCGACCTGGACGATCCGGAGCTGCAGCAGGTTCTGGACGAGATCGACCTGCGGGCGCAGGTGGAGATCGCGAAGCTGACCCCGCAGGGCTGACCTAGCCGGCATACACCCGAATGACTGATCGGGCTGCTTCCCCAGTAAATTGTTTGGTTTCAGCGCATTAGAAGTTTTGCGCCGACGCTGTTCGCCTGTTGCGGGCCGGGCCTTGTCTCCCTATACTCCGCGCCGTTTCCAGGCCCAGGATCGGACCAGTCAGATGTCGTCTAATACGTTGCCTCTGCTCCCCGCCGATTACCGCCCGTCGGAGGACGAGGAATATATGAACCCGCTGATGCGGGCCTTCTTCCGGCACAAACTGCTGCAATGGCGCGCGGAGCTGCTGCGTGAAAGCAGCGAGACGCTGAACAGCCTGCATGAGGATGGCGGGTTGCAGGAACCCGACATTGCCGACCGTGCCACGCTGGAGACGGATCGTGCGCTTGAACTGCGCACCCGCGACCGTGAGCGTAAGCTGATCTCCAAGATCGACAGCGCCCTGCAGCGCATCCATGACGGTGAATACGGCTATTGCGAGGAGACGGGCGAGCCGATTGGTGTCCGCCGTCTGGAGGCCCGCCCCATCGCCACCATGAGCCTGGAAGCCCAGGAACGGCATGAGCGGATGGAGCGCACGCACCGCGACGATTGACGTGGGGCAGAGTGATCGTAGCGCGGATTAGCGAAGCATAATCCGCGGGATTTCCCGGCGTCGTGTCGCGGATTACGGCTTGCGCCTAATCCGCGCTACGCAATCCCCGCCTCACACGGTCAGGAATTTCCGCACGTCCGTTTCCACCAGCCCGGCCCTGTCGCCGGCCATCACCACTTCACCCCGGTCCAGGACGGCGTAAAGGTCGGCCAGATCGCGGGCGAATTCGAAATACTGCTCCACCAGCACGATGGCCATATCGCCCCGGTCGCGTAGCCAGGAAATGGCGCGACCGATATCCTTGATGATGCTGGGCTGAATGCCCTCTGTCGGTTCATCCAGCAGCAGCAGACGCGGGCGGGTGACGAGTGCCCGACCGATGGCCAATTGCTGCTGCTGCCCGCCCGACAGATCACCGCCGCGCCGCGACAGCATGGATTTCAGCACGGGGAACAGCTCGAAAATCTCATCCGGGATGAAACGCTGACGCCGGGGCAGGGGGGCGAAGCCGGTCTCCAGATTCTCCTTCACCGTCAGCAGGGGGAAAATCTCTCGCCCCTGCGGCACATAGGCGATGCCGCGCCGGGCCCGGTCCTCGGTGGAAAGTTTGGAGATGTCGGCTCCTTCCCAGGTGATGGAACCGCCACTGATCGGACGGTGGCCGATGATGGCGCGCAGCGTGGAGGATTTGCCCACGCCATTGCGGCCCATCAGGCAGGTGACCTTGCCCGGCTGGGCGAGGACACTGACCCCGCGCAACGCCTGGGCCGCACCATAATGCAGGTTGATGTCATTGACGTTCAGCATGTCTCACCGCCCCAGATAGACTTCGATCACGCGCGGATCGGCGCTGACATGGTCCAGCGAGCCGTCGGACAGAACGGAGCCTTCATGCAGGACCGTGACCTTCACATCCAGATCGCGCACGAACGTCATGTCATGTTCGACGACGACGACGGAGCGGGTCTGCGCAATTTCCCGCAGCAGACGCGCCGTCTCCGCCGTTTCGGCATCGGTCATGCCGGCGACCGGTTCATCGACCAGCAGCAGCTTGGGTTCCTGCGCCAGCAGCATGCCGATCTCCAGCCATTGCTTCTGACCATGGCTCAGGGAGCCTGCCAGGACATGGCGGCGGGCGGACAGGCGGATCGTGTCCAGGATGGAAAGGATACGGTCATCATCGGCCCCGTCGCGGTGGAACAGGTTGGCGAATGGCCCCCGCTTTCCGGCCAGGGCCAGGTCGAGATTGTCCCAGACAGTATGGCTTTCAAACACGGTCGGTTTCTGGAACTTGCGGCCAATGCCCAAGGTGGCGATCCCGGCCTCGTCCATCTGGGTCAGGTCGGTATCGCCATCGAACAGGATGGTGCCCTTGTCGGGCCGCGTCTTGCCGGTGATCACATCCATCATGGTGGTCTTGCCCGCACCATTGGGGCCGATGATGGCGCGCATTTCGCCCGGCATGATGATCAGTGACAGGTTGTTCAGCGCCCGGAACCCATCAAAGCTGACGGAAACGCCATCCAGGTAAAGCTGGGTATGCTGCGGGTCGGGTCTGGTGGACATCATTGCCCCTCCGTCACGGGCTTGGTGGTGATGGATGCGGCCTGTTTTTCGCGCCGCCGCGTCCAATAGCCGGTCCACAGGCCGACAATGCCGCGCGGCAGGAACAGGGTGACGGCGATGAACAGGCCGCCCAGGGCAAACAACCAGATTTCCGGCAGGGCGTTGGTCAGCAGGGTCTTGCCGAAATTGACCAGTACCGCACCGATCACCGACCCGATCAGGGTTCCGCGCCCGCCGACGGCCACCCAGATCACCGCCTCGATCGAGTTGGCGGGGCTGAATTCACCGGGATTGATGATCCCAACCTGCGGCACATACAGCGCGCCCGCCACACCCGCCATGCAGGCCGAGGTAACAAAGACCAGCAGCTTATATTGTTCCACCCTGTAGCCCAGGAACCGCGTCCTGCTTTCGGCGTCGCGGATGGCGACCAGCACGCGGCCCAGCTTTGACCGCACGATCCAGCGGCAGAGGATGAACCCCAAAGCCAGGGCAATGGCCGACGCCGCGAACAGGGCGCTGCGCGTGCCATCGGCCTGGATGGAGGCGCCCAGGATATCCTTGAAATCCGTCAGGCCGTTATTGCCGCCGAAACCCATGTCATTGCGGAAAAAGGCCAGCAGCAGGGCAAAGGTCATGGCCTGGGTGATGATCGACAGATAGACGCCCGTCACCCGGCTGCGGAAGGCCAGCCAGCCCAGCAGCCCCGCCAGCAGACCCGGCACCAGCAGCACCATCAGGGCGGCAAACCAGAACTGGTCAAAGCCCAGCCAGTACCAGGGCAATTCCTGCCAGTTCAGGAAGACCATGAAATCGGGCAGGGTCGGGTGACCATACATGCCGCGCGGCCCGATCTGCCGCATCAGATACATGCCCATGGCGTAGCCGCCCAGCGCGAAGAAGGCGCCATGGCCCAGCGATAGGATGCCGCAATAGCCCCAGACCAGATCCACCGACAGGGCCAGCAGGGCGTAGCAGAGATACTTGCCCATCAGCGCCACCGCATGTGGGGGCACATGGAACGCGCTGTCGGCCGGCACGGCCAGGTTCAGAACCGGGATCAGGATCGCCAGTCCCAGCGCCACCGCCCCGAAGGCCAGGCCCGCGCGGTCCAGGCGTGGCAACAGAATTCCGCCTTGCATGGGCGTCCCCTCAATGTTCGATGGCGCGGCCCTTCAGGGCGAAAAGGCCCCGCGGACGCGCCTGGATGAACAGGATGATGCCGACCAGCACCAGGATCTTGCCCAGTACTGCGCCTGCAAGCGGTTCCAGCAGCTTGTTGACGATGCCCAGCGACAGGGCGCCGACCAGCGTGCCCCACAGGTTGCCTACGCCGCCGAAGATCACGATCATGAAACTGTCGATGATGTAGCCCTGGCCCAGATTGGGGCTGACATTGTCGATCTGTGACAGGGCCACGCCCGCCAGCCCGGCAATGCCGGAACCCAGGCCAAAGGTCAGCGCGTCAACGCGCGCGGTACGGATACCCATGGCCCGCGCCATGGACCGGTTCTGGGTCACGGCGCGCATCTGCAGGCCCAGGGGCGTGCGGCGCAGCAGCAGCATCAGGGCGCCAAAGACGATCAGGCCGAACAGGAAAATCCACATGCGGCCATAGGTGATGGTGACTTCCCCAACCTGGAACGCACCGGCCATCCAGTCGGGGTTCCCCACCTCCATATTCGTCGGTCCGAAGATGGACCGCACCGCCTGCTGCAACACCAGCGACAGGCCCCAGGTGGCCAGCAGCGTTTCCAGAGGGCGGCCATAGAGGAAGCGGATGATGCCACGTTCGATCAGGATGCCGACCCCGCCGGCCACCACAAAGGCCAGCGGCAAGGCGATCAGCAAGGACCAGTCGAACAGGCCCGGCGCATGGGTGCGGATAATCTCCTGCACGACATAGGTCGTGTAGGCGCCCAGCATCACCATTTCCCCATGCGCCATGTTGATGACGCCCATCACGCCGAAGGTGACGGCCAGACCAATGGCGGCAAGTAGCAGGACGGAGCCCAGCGACATGCCATAGATGATGTTCTGTGCCGCCGCCGCCCAGGCCAGCTTGTTCTCAATCAACCGCACCGCCTCCGTGGCGGCCTTGGCGACCGCCGGTTCCGTGCTGCCGGTCAGCGGGTTCAGCAGGGCAAGCGCCGCCTGACCGCCCTTATCGGCGATGGTGGCGATGGCGGACAGCTTCTCCTCGGTGCCCAGGGTGTCATAGGCCAGCAGGATGGCGGCACGGGCCTGTTGCAGGCTGCGCTTGACCTTGGCGTCCTGTTCGTCGGCCAATGCTGCCTCCAGCAGGGGCAGGACGGCGGCGTCACGGCTGACAAAAACGGCTTCAGCCGCCGTGCGGCGGACGGCGGCATCGGGGCTGCGCAGGGTGAGCGCGCCCAGGGTGGCGCCGATGGCCCGACGCAGGCGGTTGTTCACGCGGATCAGTTCCAACTCACCCGCCGGCACGCTGCCCAGCGCGTCGCCTGACAGCGGATCGGTCAGGGTGATGCGGTCGCCATCCTCCCGCCCGATCAGGACCTTGTCATCGGCCAGCCGACGGTAAAGCTGCCCGCCCTCTAGCGCTTTCAGCGCCGGCACGATGGCGGGGTCGCCCGTCTCGGTCAGGGCCGTCAGCGCCTGTTCCTTGGCCGCGTAATCATCGGTGGCCAGCGCATCGATCAGGGGACCCGTCGCCTGTGCCCAGACCAACGGCGTGACCAGCAGGGACAGCAGCAGAAGCAGCATTCGCATGGGGTGGCCTTTCGGGGGGAGGGGCACCATGTGTCAGAGCTGACACTTTCTTTCTCGTCATCCCGGCGAAAGCCGGGACCCAGCGCGGAGCGGCGTCTGCCGCGATAAGAGTGATATCGGCGCTGACCGCGCCTTACGCTGGGTCCCGGCTTTCGCCGGGATGACGAAGAGAGAAGGATCAAACGATCCGCGCTACTTCGCCCCGCCGCACTTGCCCGTGGCGGTGTTGAAGTTGCCGCACGACAATGGCTTGCGCCAATCGGCGATCAGGTCCTTGCTGTCGGGCAGGTAGTCGGACCATTCATCGCCAGCGACCAGACCGGGCGTCTTCCACACGGTTTCAAACTGCCCATCGGCCTGCACCTCGCCGATCAGGACGGGCTTGGTGATGTGGTGGTTGGGCAGCATGGCGGAATAGCCGCCCGACAGGTTGGGCACGGCCACGCCGACCATGGCGTCAATCACCTTGTCGGGATCGGTGGTGCCGGCCTTTTCCACCGCCTGCACCCACATGTTGAAGCCGATGAAATGCGCTTCCATCGGGTCGTTGGTGACGCGCTTGGGGTTCTTGGTGAAGGTCTGCCACTTCTTGATGAAGTCGGTATTCACGGGCGTCTTCACGCTCTGGAAATAGTTCCAGGCGGCCAGATGGCCCTGCAGCGGCTTGGTATCGATGCCGGCCAGTTCCTCCTCACCCACCGAAAACGCGATGACGGGGATATCCGTGGCCTTGATGCCCTGGTTGGCCAGTTCCTTATAGAAGGGGACGTTGGCATCACCATTGATGGTGGACACCACGGCGGTCTTCTTGCCGGCGCTGCCGAATTTCTTGATATCCTTCACAATCGACTGCCAATCGGCATGACCGAACGGCGTGTAGTTGATCATGATATCTTCCGCCTTCACGCCCTTGGCCTTCAGATAGGCCTCCAGGATCTTGTTGGTGGTGCGCGGATAGACATAGTCGGTGCCGGCCAGAACCCAGCGTTGCACCCCTTCACCGATCAGGTAATCCACCGCCGGC
The DNA here is from genome assembly GCF_057809555.1 of Niveispirillum sp. FG156. Taxonomy (NCBI): domain Bacteria; kingdom Pseudomonadati; phylum Pseudomonadota; class Alphaproteobacteria; order Rhodospirillales; family Azospirillaceae; genus Niveispirillum; species Niveispirillum sp. FG156. The sequence goes on from NZ_JBMDKE010000027.1 coordinate 70,956, forward strand.
ACGGCCTGCTGGTTGGGGGCGGCACCGGTATAGAAGACATTGCGGCTGCTCTCCTCCCCCTCATACTGCACGGGGTAGAACAGGATGCCGTTCAGTTCTTCGAACACCGGCAGCACGGATTTGCGCGACACCGACGTCCAGCAGCCAAACGTGGCCGAGACTTTCTGTACCGCCAGCAGTTCACGCGCCTTTTCGGCGAACAAAGGCCAGTTGCTGGCGGGGTCGACCACCACCGGTTCCAGCTTGCGGCCCAGCACGCCGCCCTTCTTATTCTGCTCCTCAATCAGCATCAACATGACGTCCTTCAAGGTCGTCTCGCTGATCGCCATGGTGCCCGACAGGGAATGCAGGATGCCGACCTTGATCGGCGGCTTGTCAGCGGCCAGCGCCACCCCGGTGGTGCCCAGCATCAGGGCGGCACCGGTGACGGACAGGACGGCGGAACGCAGGAATTGACGACGCGACATGGGGTTATCTCCCGTCAGCAGAAATGGTTTTGGGGGAAAGGTGCGCGTGACCGACACCGTCAGAACTGCAATTGCAGGCCGAGGGTGAAGCGGTCGCTGTCGGCGCCGGGGCCGGTGTCGATGGTGGAATATTCAGCGCTGATCCGGGCGGAATGGCCGCTGATCACGTAGTTCACGCCGAAATCATATTGTTTGATGTCAAAGCGCGAGGCGTCGGGATCGAAGGTCTGATAGCGCACGAAGGGTTGGAACTTGCCGATACCGACCTTGGCCGGCAGCAGATAGGCGCCGCCGATCAGCCAGGCCTCCCCCGCCACGATGCCGCCGACGTTGGCGGTGCCGGATGCCCCGCCGAAACCGGGGGCCACGTCGGTCACTCCATCCGTGTCATAGGAATACCAGGCCCCTTCCAGGGTGACGGCCCCGGCATCGCCCAGATTTTTCTCAAACAGGGCATCGATGCTGACGGCACCATAATCGCCAGGCCGCACGGCGGTGCCCACGCCATCTTCCTGATAGGCGCCGGCAATGGCCAGCGTCAGGACATCGGCGGAACCGTAATAGGTGCTGCTGGTGTAATAGGCGGGGTTATCCTCCACATCGAGGAAGTTATAGGCCAGCCGGCCCGTGAACAGCATATTGTCGCCCTGGTTGCTGGCCCCCCGGATGCGGTTATGGCCCTTGAAGGCGCCGGCGGCATAGGTCAGGCGCTTGTCCAGCAGCTTGCCCCAAACAGTGGCACCATCATCGCGGCCCGCGAATTTGGCCGGGTATTGCGACACGACACCGGGATAGGACCAGGCGTTGATATAGTAGGGGCCATCCAGATTGGCGCGGTCGCTGGGCGGCAACATACGGCCGACCCAGATATTGAATTCATCGGAGAATTCAAAGCGGGCGTAACCGTCCAGCAGTTTCAGATTGCCGTCGCCATCGCGTTCGGTGTTGAAGGTCGCCTTGATCGTGTCCGACAGGGAGCCGGAAACGAAGACGCGCACGCTGTCCAGATTAAACTCGTTGGAGCGGTCATTGCCGCTGGGGGCGGCGTCTTCGGCGCTGGTGTAGGAACCGCGCATGCCAAGACCAATGGACAGCGACTTGCCATCCCCGAAACTTTGCGTGAAACCGGCCGAAGCCGGGGAAGCGGACAGGCCGGCCAGCATAAGCGCCAAGGCCGATACCGCCATGCGCGCAGCCGCCGGCCGCGACGCAAACTTGCGTCCCATCATGAAGCACCCCCTGTTATGCGGAAAAATCCGTGGCCGGGCTGTTGCGGCCCCTGGCCCTTGTTTGTGATGGGAAGGTTAATGTCTCGCAGATGCGAAAACGAATACGTCAGACGACGTATGTCTGCGTATCCTGGACCCGGTTAGGGTGCTGGGCATGGGGTGGAGAGGGTTCCTAAAATGCGTCATCCCCGCTTGCGCGGGGATGACGGGTGAGACGGGTGTGGAGGAAATAAGGGAGCGGGGATCGGATGGATTGCCAATGCTGAAATCGCTGCCCATCGTGCGTGTGCGGCGCCAGTATAACCGCTGGGTGTCCGACCAGACGGTGGAGGATTACGCCCTGCGCTTTACTGCCGACCGGGCTCGGCGCTGGTCGCCGTTCCGCGTGGGCAATACGGCCATGGGCGCCATCTCCTTTCTGGCGTGCGAGGCCATTGGGGCGTCGATCACGCTGGCCTACGGTTTCACGAACGCCATGGCGGCCATCGTCCTGGTCTCCATGCTGGTGTTGGCGACGGGGCTTCCCATCGCGTACTACGCGGCGAAGTTCGGGGTGGATATGGACCTGCTGACCCGTGGTGGTGGGTTCGGCTATATCGGGTCCACCTTCACCTCCCTGATCTATGCGGGCTTTACCTTCATCCTGCTGGCCCTCGAAGCGGCCATCATGTCGGAGGCGCTGACCCTGTGCCTGGGCATCCCCTTATGGCTGTCACACATGATCAGCGCGTTGATCGTGTTGCCCATCGCCATCCATGGCATCCGCAAAATCAGTTGGATGCAGGTCTGGACACAGCCGGTCTGGCTGATCCTGCAATTGTCGCCCCTGGCCTTTGTCATTCTGGCTGAACCGGGGGAGCTGTCGGGCTGGACCCGTCTGGCGGGGCTGCATGCGCCGGAGGGTGGGTTCTCGCTGCTGGCCTTCGGGCTGGCGACGTCCGTCCTTCTCTCGCTGCTACCGCAGATCGGGGAGCAGGTGGATTATCTGCGCTTCCTGCCGGACCGCAAACGGGTGGGCAAGGTCGGCTGGTGGAGTGCCATGCTGATCGCCGGGCCGGGCTGGATCTTCATCGGCGGGGCCAAGCTGGTGGCGGGATCGCTGCTGGGCTATGCCGCCATGCAGGCGGGGATGAGTGCGCTGGACGCCGCCACGCCGACCTCCATGTATCGTATGGTGTTTGAACGCATTGTGTCGTCGCCGGGCCTCGCCCTGGCCCTGACGGTGATTTTCATCGTGATCTGTCAGGCCAAGATCAATGTCACCAACGCCTATGCCGGTTCCATCGCCTGGTCCAACTTCTTCTCCCGCCTGACCCATTCGCATCCGGGCCGTGTCGTCTGGCTGGTCTTCAACGTCATGCTGGCGCTGATGTTGATGGAGATGGGCATTTTCGGGGTGATCGAGAGCATCCTGGGCATCTATGCCAATCTGGCCGTCGCCTGGGTCGGCGCGCTGACGGCAGACCTTCTGGTCAATAAGCGGATGGGGTGGAGTCCGCCCAGCATCGAATTCCGCCGCGCGCATCTCTATGACATCAACCCGGTCGGCGTCGGCGCCATGGGCATATCGCTGCTGCTGTCGCTGTCGGCGTTCTTCGGGCTGCTGGGGGAACTGGCGCGGGCATTCGCGCCGTTGCTGGGGCTGGTGTCGGCCTTTGTGGCGGCCCCGGTCATCGCCTGGGCCACCAAAGGCCGGTATTATATCGCGCGACAGCCGGATGTTCTGGCGACCGAGGGCGGCCTGATCCGCTGTTCGGTGTGCGAGAACATGTTTGAGCCGCCGGACATGTCGCACTGCCCGGCCTATGGCGCGCCCATCTGTTCGCTGTGCTGCTCGCTGGAAACGCGCTGTCATGACCGGTGCAAGGTGCGGGCGACGCTGGGCGAACAGCTTTCAGACATGGTGGGCAGCCAATTGCCGGCGGCGCTACGCCGCTGGCTGGGCAGCCGCATCGGACGCTTTGCCGCCATCATGGCGCTGCTGACGGCGGGCATGGCCATGCTGCTGGCCCTGATCGGCACGCAGTACGGCGCGATACCGGGCGTGCCGAAGGAGACGGTGCGCACCACCTTGCAGATCGTCTTTGCTGCCGCCCTGATCATCATGGGTTTGGCCGCCTGGGCTATCGTCCTGGCCCATGAAAGCCGGCGTCTGGCAGAGGAAGAGAGCGAGCGGCGCATGACCCTGCTGCTGGACGAGATCGAGGCGCATGAACAGACCGACGCCGCCCTGCAAAAGGCCAAGGAAGCGGCGGAATCTGCCAATATCGCCAAGACCCGCTTCATCGCCGGCCTGAGCCATGAGGTGCGCACGCCGCTGAATTCCATCAATGGCTATGCACAGTTGCTGGAACGTGGCGGCTTGCGGCAGCCTGAAGATGCGGTGCGGGTGATAAGGCGCAGTGCCGAACATATCACGCGGCTGGTCGACGGCCTGATGGACATCTCCAAGATCGAGACGGGCACGGTACAGATCAGCCGCGATGTCGTGGACCTGCCGGCCTTTCTGGCGCAGCTGGCCGACATGTTCGGGCCGCAAGCGGCGGCCAAGGATGTGGCGTTTGAGTATCGACCCGACCCGACCCTGCCGCGCTTTGTCCTGACGGATGAAAAGCGCCTGGGCCAGATCTTGATGAACCTTCTGTCCAATGCCGTGAAATATACCGAGCGCGGGCAGGTGCGGTTCAGCGTGCGCCGGCGCGGGGAGACGGCGGAGTTCGAGGTGATGGATACCGGCATCGGTGTCGCACCGGAAGACCGGGAACGTATTTTCCAGCCGTTCGACCGCGGCAATCTGCCCAGCCGGATGGACGCCATTCCCGGCACGGGCCTGGGCCTGACCATCACGCGGCTTCTGACCCATGTGCTGGGGGGTGAGCTGACCATGGACAGCCAGCCGGGACAGGGCAGCAGCTTCAAGGTGCGCATGCTGCTGTCGGAGGTGCGGGCACCGGTGCAGGCGCGGCCCAGCCATCGGATTCTGGGCTATCACGGTGACCGGCGCACCATCCTGCTGTGCGATGATGATGCGCAGCATCTGTCCATGATGCGGCAATTACTGGAACCGCTGGGCTTTGACCTGATCTTTGCCAGCAATGGCGCGGAATGCCTGGACCTTGCCCCCCGGCACAATCCCGACCTGTTGATCCTGGACATCTCCATGCCCGGCCTGAATGGCTGGCAGGTGGCCCAGGCCCTGCGCGATGGCGGGATGGAGGATCTGTTGATCCTGCTTCTGTCGGCGGAGGCGCATGACCTGGCCGAACGCGGGCGCGGGGCCGATCAGCCGCATGATGATTTCCTGGTGAAGCCGGTGGATATCGCCCAGTTGCTGGAACGGCTGGAGGTGCTGCTGGACCTGGACTGGCGTCGGGAGGAACCGGTGGCCGAACAGATGCAGGCAGCACCCGCCCTGTCGGCGGCAGAGATCGCGGGCCTGCTGAACCTGGCCAAGATCGGACATGCGCGGGGGATTGAGCTGTTGCTGCGCGAGCTGCGGGCGGGATATCCGGGGCATGAGGGCTGGTTCGACCGGTTGTCGCTGCTGGCCCAGGGGTTTGAGTATGACAGGCTGGCAGAGGTGCTGGGCACCGCCGGGATGATGGGGGCTGAGCATGCGTGACGGGGCGCCGGCGGGGGATATGGTGCTGGTCGTCGATGATAATCGCGACGAGTTGAACATGCTGGTCGAGGCGCTGGAACGCGGCGGGTTCACGGCCCTAGCCGCCACGCGGGGGGAAGCGGCGCTGACCCTGCTGGAACGGGTGATGCCATCGCTGGTGGTGATGGATGCCGTCATGCCGGGCATGGACGGTTTCACCACCTGTCAGCAGATCAAGCGCGATGCGCGCACGGCCCATCTGCCCGTCATCTTCATGACGGGCCTGACCGAAACCGCCCATGTGCTGCGCGGGCTGGAGGTGGGGGGCACCGATTATGTGACCAAGCCCGTCAATCTGGTCGAACTGCTGGCCCGCATCCGGGTGCATATCGCCACGGCCCGGGCCGCCCATGGGGCACGGCTGGCGCTGGACGCATCGGGCCGGCACCTGTTCGCCGTCAATCCGCAGGGGCATATCCTGTGGTCCACGCCGCAGGCGGCCAGCCTGCTGTCGGCGGCGTTCGGGGAAGGGGCCGTGCCGCCGGAACCGGTGCAGGCCTTGCTGCAACGCGCCGTGGCCGGCGGGTCGGATACGGAGACGGCGGAACCGCTGGCCCCGGCCGCCGGGGTGGGGCCCGCACGCTATCTCCTGCCCACCGGGCCGGGGGAGTATCTGTTCCAACTGACCACCGCTGGCCCGTCGGGCGAGGATATATTGCGCGCGCAGATCGACCTGACCCTGCGTGAGGTGGAAGTGCTGCGCTGGCTGATCCATGGCAAGACCAACCGCGAGATCAGCGAAATCCTGGGCATCAGCCCACGCACGGTCAACAAACACCTGGAACGCATCTTCGCCAAGATGGGCGTGGAAAACCGCGCGTCGGCGACGTCACTGGCCATGCGGATCATGGCGGGCAAGGGGTGAGGGTGTATCGTGGAAAGACAGCCAGAATTTTGAAACAGAATTTGTGAATTTCTCCAGATCCTTAATGTCCAATTTCAGGAACTCCGGATCGACCATCAAATCGCCATCGAGCGTTAGCCTGTCTGGAAAATTTTCAGCAAGCTTGCTTAATGATGATCCGCCGCCGTGTTTTATAACGTTTGCGACAAGTGAAAACTCAGTCATCATGATTAAAATATCTCGATCAATATTTACGCAGATAGCTTTTGAGAACTCTTCGATTAAATCTATGGTGCTCAGTTTTTCAATCTTTTTGGCTGATAGACCGTGAGATTGAAATCTTATGCCGCGAATTAGTATTCTGCGCATTGAGCGTTCCCAAAAAGTATGAAGTCCAATTATTGCACTCTTGATGATAGAATCTTCTATAAATATAAAATCATCAGCTACTTCGTCTTGATAATCACGAGCAGTATCGATTGCTAAGTCAAAATCCTTGTGGCCGTAATGATCTTTCGTAAAGATGGTAATTTCTTCAAATAGCGAATCTATCTTATCGTATTTTAAGCTAAATGCCAAATTGATGGCCGGAATTACATTATCAACAAAAGATCTGCAAAATAAATTGGCTTGCTTGGAGAGTAATTCACATTCCGAATGGCAAATGAGCGTCATAGCTAGTCTCCAATCAGCATTACTCAGTCGACAGCACAATAATTCTATGACCCGCCACTCATTGGCAAGGGCACTAGCTGCCCCCATCCCCCAATACGTCATCCTGCGTATATGGCGGTGCAGCATGGGTCCGCATACTGGCCTGACCGGGGTAACCGGTACGGGAACCAGATCGGACCATGAGCGCGATGATTGTCACCCAATTCTGGACCTTGCAGGACTGGACCAAGGCCTATCGGGCCGGGGACCGGCCACAGGATTTGCTGCCCACGTTGCTGGCGGCGCTGTCCACCGATGATCCGGCCTGGATCAGCCTGATCGGGCCGGATGCGTTGCAGGCGCGGATCGCGGCTTTGGACCCGTCGGCCCCGCTTTACGGCATTCCCTTTGCCGTGAAGGATAATATCGACGCCGCCGGCCTGCCCACCACCTGTGCCTGCCCGGATTTCGCTTATCAGCCGGATGTCAGTGCCGCCGCCGTGGCGCGGCTGGAGGCGGCGGGGGCCGTTGTCATCGGCAAGACCAACCTGGATCAGTTCGCCACGGGGCTGGTGGGTACCCGATCCCCCTATGGCGCTGTGCCCAATGCCTTCAGCCCTGACCATGTTTCCGGCGGGTCCAGTTCCGGGTCGGCATCGGTGGTGGCGCGCGGTCTGGTGCCGTTCGCGCTGGGCACCGATACGGCGGGGTCGGGCCGGGTGCCGGCGGGGCATAATAATCTGGTGGGGTTCAAGCCCACGCGGGGGCTGGTCTCCACGCGCGGTCTGGTGCCGGCCTGCCGCACGCTGGACTGTATCACCATCATGACCCTGTCGGTCGATGATGCCGCCAGTGTGATGGAGCGGATGCAGGGCTATGACGCGGCCGATGCCTATTCGCGCAAGGCCGGGGCGCCGCCCACCGCCTGGCCGGCGCGGCCCGTGCTGGGTATTCCCAAGGCGCCGAACTGGTTCGGGGATGGGGTGGCGGAGGCGGCCTATCAGGCGTCGCTGTCACGCCTGACCTCCCTGGGCGTGGAGCTGCGCGCCATTGATTTTCAGCCGCTGTGGGATGTGGCAGCCCTCCTCTATGACGGGCCGTGGGTGGCCGAACGCTATGCCGCCATTGAAAGCGTGATGCGTGACCGGCCCGAAACGGTGCATCCCATCGTCCGTTCCATCATCGACAAGGCCCGCAATTTCACCGCCGCCGATGGGTTCAAGGCCGAATATCGGCGCATGGAATTGGCGCGCCGGGTCGAAGGCTTGATGGCGGGCCTGGATGGCCTGCTGGTGCCCACGGCCCCGACCCTGCCCACCATTGCCGAGGTGATGGCGGACCCGGTGGGGGGGAACAGCCGCATGGGGCTTTACACCAATTTTGTGAACCTGCTGGACTGGTCGGCCATTGCCCTGCCGGGCGGCATGCGCAGCGATGGCCTGCCCGCAGGCATCACCCTGATCGCACCAGCCTGGAACGAGGCGCGGCTGATCGAGTTCGGGCGGCTTTGGCAGGCGGCAAGTCCGTGGAAGCGCGGGGCCAGCAGCCTGTCGCTGCCGCAGCCGGAAAAGATGGTGGATGGACGGCACGGGCATATCACGCTGGCGGTTGTCGGTGCACACCTGTCGGGCATGCCGCTGAACGGGCAACTGACAGAACGCGGTGCCGTGCTGCTGGAAAGCACGCTGACCTCTGCCGCCTATCGCCTTTACGCCCTGCCGGGCACCACGCCGCCCAAGCCGGGGCTGGTGCGCACAGGTGAAGGGATGCCCATCGCGGTGGAGCTGTGGGACATGCCGGTGGCCCATTACGGGTCCTTCGTGGCCCTGATCCCGCCGCCGCTGGGCATTGGCACCCTGGAACTGGTCGATGGCCGGCATGTGCAAGGTTTCCTGTGCGAGGCCTGGGCCACAAGCGACGCCGCCGACATTACCAGCCTGGGCGGCTGGCGCGCCTACATGCGCCTGCGCGCACAGAATGCGGTTTGATCAGGGGAGATGAGGGAATGTTTAAGACCGTCCTGATCGCCAATCGCGGTGAGATCGCCGTTCGTATTGCCGCCACCTTGAAGCGGATGGGCATCTGCTCCGTCGCCATCTACTCCGACGCTGATGCCGACAGCCTGCATGTGGCCGTGGCCGACATCGCCATCCCGCTGGGTGGGCAGACGCCGGCGGAAAGCTATCTGCGCGGTGACCGGATCATTGAGATCGCCAGGGAGACGGGAGCGGAGGCCATCATCCCCGGCTATGGCTTCCTGTCGGAGAATACCGAGTTCGCTGAACAATGCGCCGCCGCCGGCATCGCCTTTGTCGGCCCCACCCCGGACCAGATCCGCCGGTTCGGCCTGAAACACACATCCCGCGAGATTGCCAAGGCGGCGGGCGTGCCCCTGACGCCCGGCACCGACCTGTTGAAGGATGTGGCGGAGGCGAAGGCGGCGGCGGCGGAGATCGGCTATCCCGTCATGCTGAAAAGTACCGCAGGGGGCGGCGGTATCGGCCTGCAGCGCTGCGCCGACGAAGGCGAACTGGTGGCGGCCTTCGACAGTGTGAAGCGTCTGGGCCAGTCCTTTTTCAAAGATGGCGGCGTCTTCATCGAACGGTTCGTGTCGGACGCCCGTCATGTCGAGGTGCAGATCTTTGGCGATGGTCGGGGCAATGTGGTGGCGCTGGGCGAGCGGGATTGTTCGGTACAGCGCCGCAATCAAAAAGTGATCGAGGAAACGCCCGCCCCCGGCCTGCCGCCCGAGACCCGCCGCCGCCTTCTGGACGCCGCTGTGCGTCTGGGGCAGGCGGTGGGGTATGTGTCGGCGGGTACGGTGGAGTTCATCTATGACGGTGCCCGCGACGCCTTCTACTTCCTGGAGGTGAATACCCGACTGCAGGTCGAACATCCGGTGACGGAGGCGGTGACCGGCCTGGATCTGGTGGAATGGATGATCCGCATCGCCGCCGGCGACCCGCCCGATTTCAGCCAATTGCCCGAACCGCAGGGCGCGTCGATCGAGGTGCGGCTTTATGCCGAAAACCCGGTGCGCAATTTCGCGCCCTCGCCCGGCACCCTGACGGAGGTGTTCTTCCCCGATGGCGTGCGCGTCGATGGCTGGGTACGCACCGGCACGGAGGTGTCAGCCAATTATGACCCGATGATCGCCAAGCTGATCGTGCATGGAACGGACCGGGAGGCGGCGCGGTTGAAGATGCTGGCGGCCCTGGACGCCACCCGCCTGCACGGCATCGCCACCAACCTGGATTATCTGCGCGGTATCCTGTCGGGCGATACCTTCATCCAGGGACGCATGTCCACCCGCTTCCTGGACAGCTATCACCATGTCTCGCCCGTGGTGGAGGTGGTGGAGCCGGGCACCTACACGACCGTGCAGGATTATCCGGGCCGGCACGGATATTGGGATATCGGCGTGCCGCCATCGGGGCCGATGGATGATTATGCCTTCCGCCTCGCCAACCGCATTGTCGGTAATGACGCGGCGGCGGCGGGCCTGGAATGCACCCTGCAAGGGCCGACACTGCGCTTTCATGGCGATGCCACCATCGCCCTGACCGGGGCCGGCATGGTGGCCACGCTGGACGGGGCGGCGTCGCTGCCCTTCTGGACACCGATCCATATCAAGGCGGGGCAGGTGCTGCGGCTGGGCCGGGCGGAAAGCGGGTGCCGGACCTATATCGCCATCCGCAACGGGCTGGACGTGCCCGACTATCTGGGCAGCAAATCCACCTTCGTCCTGGGGCAGTTTGGCGGCCATGCAGGCCGCACTCTGCGCGTGGGCGATGTGCTGCCGGTCAGCCGTCCGGGGTCGCCCGTCTGCACCACACCGGCACCGGCGTTGAACCCGGCGCCTGTGCCGGCCAGCCTGATCCCCGCCTATGGCAAACATTGGGATATCGCCGTCCTGTATGGGCCGCATGGTGCCCCGGACTTCTTCAAGTCCGGGGCCATGGAGACCTTCTTCAGCAGCGATTATCGCGTGCATCACAATTCCAACCGGCTGGGCGTGCGGCTGGTGGGGCCGAAGCCGGAATGGACGCGCAGCGATGGCGGGGAGGCGGGGCTGCACCCGTCCAACATCCATGATTGCGTCTATGCCATCGGCAGCATCAATTTTACCGGCGACACGCCCGTCATCCTGACCTGCGACGGGCCCAGCCTGGGCGGTTTTGTCTGCCCCGCCACCATCATCAAGGCCGACCTGTGGAAGGTGGGGCAGGTAAAGCCCGGTGACACCATCCGCTTCCGCCCCGTCAGCTTCGCCGACGCCCTGGCCCTGGAACAGGCACAGGATGTGGCGATTGCCGGGTTGGACGATGTGGTCCTGTCGGTGCCGGCGGTGACTACGCCCGACAGCTGCATCCTGACCCGCCTGCCGGCCAGCGGTGACCGGCCCATGGTCACCTATCGTCAGGCCGGCGATAAGTACATCATGCTGGAATATGGGGAGAATGTGCTGGACCTGCGGCTGCGGCTGCGCATCCACCTGCTGATGGAGGCGCTGACGGCGGCCCGGGTGCCGGGGGTGGCCGAACTGTCGCCCGGCGTGCGGTCGGTACAGATCCATTACGACAGCCGGGTGATCCATCAGGATGCGCTGGTCGCCACCTTGCTGAATCTAGAGGAAGGGTTGGGGTCGGTGGCGGGGCTGAAGGTACCCAGCCGCATCGTGCATCTGCCCATGGCGTTTGAGGATAGCGCCACCCTGGGTGCCGTCACCCGCTATCAGGAGACGGTGAAGGCCGATGCCCCCTGGCTGCCCAACAATGTCGATTTCATCCAGCGCATCAACGGCCTGGAGAGCCGGGAACAGGTGCGCGACACGATCTTTGATGCCAGTTACATGGTGCTGGGCCTGGGCGATGTCTATCTGGGTGCCCCTTGCGCTGTCCCGCTGGACCCGCGCCACCGTCTGCTGACCAGCAAGTACAATCCCGCCCGCACCTATACGGCGGAGGGCACGGTGGGGATCGGCGGCGTCTATATGTGCATCTATGGCATGGACAGCCCTGGCGGTTACCAGTTGGTGGGCCGTACCGTGCCCATCTGGAACAAGTTCCTGGCCAACCGGCAGTTCGGGGCCGACCCCTGGCTGCTGCGCTTCTTCGACCGCGTGCGCTTCTATCCGGTCACCGAGCCGGAACTGGACAGGTTCCGCGCCGATTTCCGCGCGGGCCGGGCACAGGTGACGGTGGAAGATTCGGTCTTCGATCTGGAGGCGCATGAGGCGGCCTGGGCAGCAGAGGCCGACGACATTGCCGCCTTCCGCGCCCGCCAGCAGGCGGCCTTCACGGCAGAGGTGGCACGCTGGCAGACCGATGACGGTGCCATTGCGGCGGAGGCCGATGCTGTGCCCGCCGTGGCGGATGAGAACGCCATCCAGGCCGATATTTCCGGCAATGTCTGGAAGGTGCTGGTGGAGGTGGGGCAACAGGTGGAGCCGGGCCAGACCCTGGTCGTGCTGGAAGCCATGAAGATGGAGTTCGCCATCCAGGCGCGAAGCGCCGGCCGTGTCGGGGCCGTCCATTGCCGGGCCGGGCGGTCCGTGACGGCGGGTGATGCCCTGTTGTCGATGGAGGTGGCCTGACGGGCGGGCGCTTCTTGCCCCCGTTTGGCGGAGACGACTTCCCTTTCAGGCAAGTTACCGCTATCATTTCCATCGCGGATGAATGGTAAGGCCAATAACATCTGGTTTTACCGGGAAGTCCGCTGAATGACCATGCGTGCCCAGCAAAATTGGAATTACCAATTTTGTTGAATTCCCATGCGCCAATGGTGTTCAATCAATCCGGACACAAGACCGGCCCACCCCCTTTCCGGGTGCCCAGGGCCGGCAGCAGGGAATTGCACCATGTTGATGACACAGACCATGCGCTGGTTCGGGCCGAACGATCCGGTGCGGCTGGTGGATATCCGTCAGGCCGGCGCCACCGGTATCGTCACGGCCCTGCATGAGCTGCCGAATGGCGCGGTCTGGACCGTGGATGCCATCCAGGCCCGCAAGCAGATGATCGAGGCGGCGGGCCTGACCTGGGACGTGGTGGAAAGCGTTCCCGTGCATGAGGGGATCAAGACCGCCGGTGCCGATTGGGACCGCCTGATCGATGCCTATCGGCAAAGCCTGCGCAACCTGGGCGCCTGCGGCGTGCGGGTCGTGACCTATAATTTCATGCCGCTGCTGGACTGGACCCGCACGGACCTGTCCTTTGCCATGCCCGACGGGGCGCGGGCGCTGCGGTTCGACTGGGACGCTGTTGCGGCTTATGATCAGTATATTCTGGAACGGCCGGGGGCGGAGACTGACTATGCCCCCGATGTCCGCGCCCGTGCCCGCGCGCTGTATGACGGGATGAGTGCGCAGGATCGCCACGCCCTGGAACGCACCATCATCGCCGGTCTGCCGGGCAGCGAGGAAAGTTTCACCTCGGCCCAGTTCCTGGACGCCATCGGCACCTATAGCCGCATCGACGCCGACACTTTGCGCCGCAACCATGTACGGTTTCTGGAGGAAGTGTGCCCCGCGGCGGAGGCAGCGGGGGTGCAGCTGGTGGTTCATCCCGATGACCCGCCTTTCCCGATCTTCGGCCTGCCGCGTGTGGTCAGCACGGAGGCGGATGTGGCGAACCTGTTCCGGCAGGTGCCCAGTGCCGCCAATGGCCTGTGCTTCTGCGCCGGTTCCTTCGGTGCGCGTGCCGACAATGATCTGCCTGGCATCATCCGCCGCCTGGGCGACCGCATCGGCTTCGTGCATCTGCGTTCGGTTCAGCGGGAGGCGGATGGCAAATCCTTCCATGAGGCCGCCCATCTGGAAGGCGATGCCGGCATGGCCGACATTGTGTCGGCCCTGTGCGAGGTGTCCGATGCCCAGAACCGCAGCATCCCGATGCGCCCCGACCATGGCCACCAGATGCTGGATGATCTGAACAAGGTCACCAACCCCGGCTATTCCCTGCTGGGCCGCATGCGCGGTCTGGCCGAACTGCGCGGGCTGGAGCGGGGGATACGGCACGCGCGGGGGCGATAAGCCCCCTCAGCACAGCTGGCAGATATCCTTCACATCCATGTCGTTATAATCCAGGTTCTCACCCGCCATGGCCCAGATGAAGCTGTAGGCGTGGGTGCCGCAGCCCATATGCACCGACCAGGGCGGGGAGATCACCACCTCCTCATTGCCCATCACCATGTGCCGCAACTGGTCCGGGTGACCCATATAGTGGAAGACGCGGTCATCTTCTCCCAGATCGAAATAGAGATAGATCTCCGACCGCCGCTCATGCACATGCGGCGGCATGGTGTTCCAGACACTGCCCGGTTCCAGGATGGTCATGCCCATGCAGAGCGAGGCGCTGGCGCAGGTATGGGGCAGGATCAGCTGAAAGATGCTGCGGTCATTGCCGGTTTCCAGGCTGCCCCGCCGCATCGGCGTGATGTCGGACAGGCTCAGCTTGCGCAGGGCGTAGGCCCGGTGGGCCGGCACGCTCAGCAGGTAATATCGCGCGTCATCGCCCTCGAACCGCACATCGCGGCTGCCCATGGGAATATACAGCGCGTCGCGCGGCGCCATCTCAAACCGCTCGCCATCGACGGTGATGCTGCCGGCCCCGGCCCCGATATTCACCACGCCCAGTTCGCGGCGTGACAGCAGCGGCTGACCCGCCGCACTGTCAGGTTCGCTGTGCGCGGGTAGGGTCAGGCACCGCCCGGCGGGCACGGCGCCGCCGATGATGAACCGTTCCCCGTGGGAGTAGTTCAGCACCAGTTCCCCCGCCCGGAACAGGCCGGTGACCAGATAGCGGTCGCGCAGGTCCCCGTTCGACGCCCCCGCCATCATGGCGGGGTGCGTCGCATGGAAGGTCTTTTCGAACAAAATCGCCTCCGCTTTACAGCGTGTGGGCGGCCTCAGAGCTTCGCGATGGCGGATGCCGCCAGCAGGAAGGCACCGACGCCGTAATATTGCGTATCCTGGGGTTCAACCTGCTCGGGCCGGTCGCTGACCTGCTGCACCCAGCCCAGACGCCCGTCGGGCTGGATGGAGCGGGTCAGCGCGTCCCAGCCGCGCCGCGCCACGGGTTCATAGGCGGCGCGGTCCAACAGACCGGCGCTGATGCCCCAGGCGATGGCATGGGTATAGAAGGCCGTACCGCTACTTTCCGCCGGGGAATTTTCCGGGGCCAGCAGCGAGGGCGGCCAATATCCGTCCGGCTTCTGTGTGGCCTTGATCTTCGCCGCCATTTCCTTGAACAGGGCTTCCATCCGCAGCCGGTCCGAGCTGCCCGGTTCCAGCAGCGGGATGGTCCGTGCCAGCCCGCCCATCACCCAGCCATTGCCCCGACTCCAGAACATCTTGCGCTGTTTGTCATCGCGGCGTTCGAAGAAGCGGCTGTCGCGGTAGTACAGGCTTTCGGCGGGATCATAGAGGAAGTCGGTGGTGGCCCAGAATTCCGCAAGCGCGAAATCGCGATACCGATTGTCACCCGTCTGTCGCGACATCTCGATAAAGGCTGGCGGCGACATGAACAGCGCATCGCACCAGCACCAGCGCTTCAGGCACTCCGTGTCATTGTAGCCGGTGGGCGGCACATAGAAGGCTAGGTTCACGCGCACCGGGTTGGCCAGCACAAAATCGAACACCTTGCGCGACGGATTGATCACCGCCGGGTTGGCGCCATGCCTGGCGGCCCAGAGATAGGCCTGCCCGATCGTGTGGTCATCGGCATGATAGGGGCGGTCTGCCAGGGTCCAGCCATTCTTGGCACCCATATCCATAATGGCCTTGGCGATATCGGGCGGGGCGCCGGCATCGGCCAGTTCCGTCATGCCCACCCAAAACACGGCCTGTTCCCAGCCGCGCGGGTTGCGGGTGCCGCCGGTGGCGCGGGGGATATGGCTGGTATCGGTCATCCGCGCCAGCTGCCACCGTGCCAATTTCACGGCGCTGTCGATGGCTGCCTTTGCCGCCGGTGCCGGGGACATTGCCTTGGGCGCATCCTGCGCCGGCGCGGTCACGGGCAGGGCGGCCAGAAGCGGGGCCAGGGCCAGAAGGGCAAGGGTACGGGGCGTCTTCATGGGGCTTCCTTGGGCAATGGATGGAGAGCGGCCCATGATGGTATTCTGTTCTGCATGATGCCTCCCCACGCGGACTATCGCCGCCTGGAAGTTATCATACAAATTTACGGCCTATCGTCAAGCGTGACTGGTCAGGCCAGAAGGGGCGGTTATCGGCCCTTGCCGCGCGCCGCCGCGCTCAACATCGAATGCCGCGTCAGGCTTTCCTGCATATGGTGGCGGGCTGCCTCCCTGGCGCGGGCCGGGTCCATGCGGACGATGGCGTCCAGAATGGCCTCATGTTCGCCATGCACCTTCTCGGCATAGGCCTGGTGCGCTTCCTCCGGCTGGTCACGCAGATAGAGATTGCGCGGCGGCACCAGACGCAGGCCCAGGAACTCCACAAAGCGGGCGTAGTAATCGTTTTGTGTGGCCCGCGCGATGGCCATGTGAAAGGCGGTATCGGCCTTGGCGGCGGCCACGGGATCACCGCGCAGATCGCGCATGGCCTGAAGCGCGTCCTGGATGGCGCCGATATCGGCGGTGGTGCGGCGGGCAGCGGCCAGTCCCGCCATCTCCGTCTCCACGCCCAGGCGCATCTCCAGCAGCTTCACGATATCGGCCAGTTCGTGCAACTCGTCCTTGGTGATCTGGAAGGCGCGGTATTCGGCGGTATCGGCCACATACATGCCCGACCCCTGGCGCGATACGGCCAGCCCCTGCGCCGTCAGGCGCGCCACGGCCTCGCGCACGACGGTACGGCTGACATTCTCGGCCTCGGCGATCTCCTTCTGGGTGGGCAGGCGGCTGCCGGGCGGCAATTGTCCTGACCGGATCTGCGCCTCCAGCTTCACGAACAGGTCATCGGTTAGGGAAGTTGCGCGTCCGGAATCATCGGCACTGCCGCCCATATCCGCCTGTCTCATGGTGCCAACCCTACTTGTCATATCACTCTCCACCGATTATTTCTAATCTAACACCGACCGAAACAATGGTCGACCGGTCTGATGCCGGATAATGGGAGGTTGTCGTATGTATTGGAACCGACGCGCCGCGCTCGCGGTCCTGCTGCTTTCCACCCTGACCACCGGCACCGCCTTTGCGCAGGATAAAGCCACCCTGCCGCCACCGACCGACCGTTCCCCGCGTGCTGCCGTCACCCTGGCCGATTATCGCTATGATGATCTGATGTGGGAAAATGACAAGACCGCCCACCGCATCTATGGCCATGCGCTGGAAGCGGCGGAACCGCCATCGGGGTCGGGCATCGACAGTTGGGGCAAGAAAGTGGTCTGGCCTTACATGGACCGGCAACTTCGCACCCGCGACTATCATAATGACCTGGGCGAAGGCATGGATTTCTACAATGTCGGGCAGGGGCGCGGGGCCGGCGGTCTGGGCATCTGGCATGACAACAAGCTGTGGATTTCGCGCAACTACCGCAGCCACCGCATCCTGAAAAACGGTCCGGACGTTGCGGAGTTTGAGGTGGATTATGCCCCCTGGCCCGTGGATGTCGACCGCAAGGTCTGGGAGACGCGGCGTTTCACCTTGGCCCTGGGCACGCATTTCACGCGCATGGTCTCCACCCTGTCATCCGACCGACCCGACCCGCTGATCGTCGGGATCGGTATCGGCAAGAAGGTGACGGGGCAGGGGGGTGACCTGACGGTGGACAAGGCAAATGGCCTGATCTCCTGGTGGGGACCGGACAATCCCGACCATGGCCGCATGGCCGTGGCGCTGCGCGTTGATCCCACGATGATCGTGGAGGTGCGCCAGGATGCCGATAATCATCTGGTCCTGTTGCGCGTCACCCCCGGCAAACCCTTCGTCTATTATTCCGGTTCGGCCTGGAGCAAGGGGCAGGGCGGCTTCACCGACCGCGCCGCCTGGGACCGGCATGCGGCGGCAGAAAAGGTGGATTTCACGGCGTCGGACCGGTAACCGGCGCCTTAATATCAATATTTATATGACCAATAGTTTTCGGCGTGTCAGGCCCGTCTGGCCAAACCCATGCGTTGCCTATCGGTAACAGGTCGCTGGTCATGCCAAAGTTGTCATACGAATTTGTTGACAGGCCGGATCACCCGCCGCATCATGCCCCCATCGGTTCCCCAGGACCGAGGTAAAGCAATAGGGGAAATGGCCAGAAGGCCCCCTGGGGACCCATCAGCAAAGAAAAGACGGCACCGCTTCACGCCGAAGCGGAACGGTGCCGCGCAACATGGGAGGGACAAGATCATGGCCAGTTGGGCTGTTCGTGGTGCATGCGCGTTGGCTGGCGGCGTTTCCTTTGCCGCCCTGTCGCTGTCACCGGCGCTGGCGCAAAACGCCGCCGCCAACAACACCGCCGCTGACCCGGCGGTGCTGGAAGAGATTATCGTCACCGGCCTTCGCGCCTCCCTGGAACAGGCCGCCGATATCAAGCGGGACGCGCCGCAGGTGATGGACGTGATTACCGCCAGCGACGTGGGCAAGCTGCCCGACGTCAACGTGGCCGAGGCGTTGCAGCGCGTGACCGGTGTGCAGATCACCCGCGTTTTCGGCGAAGGCCAGTCCGTCTCCGTGCGCGGTTTGCAGCAGGTACGGGTGGAGGTTGATGGCCGCACGCTTCTTGGCTGGTCCGCCCGCCTGTCCCCGCCGGAAAATGACCAGCTGGGCCGTTCGTCGGGCCTGGATGCCGTCCCGTCCAGCCTGTTTGGCAAGCTGGCCGTCTATAAATCCCCGCTGGCCGCACAGGCCGAAGGCGGGCTGGGCGGCACCGTCAACCTGACGACGCCCAAGCCCTTGAGTTTCAAGAAGCCCACCTTCTCCTTCCAGGCCCAGGGTGTCTATTCCCAGGTCACGGACAAGGTGGAGCCGGCCTTCACCGGCTTCGGCACCACCAAGTTCGCGGATGGCCGCATCGGCGTGATGCTGGCGGCCGAGTATCAGAAGCGCACCTCGACCACCCAGGCGTTCGAGCGCAACAATTTCCTGAACCGCACCTATACGGGCACCAATGCCGGGGTCAATCAGACGCCCGTGCTGATGCAGTATGAAAACTTCGTGGTCGACCGGTCGCGCACCGGCGTGAACGGCGCCATCCAGTTTGAGGCGACGCCCGAACTGACCTTCACCGCCGACATGCTCTATTCAAAGCTGGTGACGGGCCGGCATCAGGATTTCTTCAGCTTCCGTCTGCCCACCGCCAATAACCCGGTCACCAACCGCGTGACGGAAAACAACATGGTGGTGGCCGGCACCGCCAACGGCACCGTCACCACGGCGGGCCAGATCCGCAATGAACCGACGGAAAGCTTCCTCTATGGCCTGAACGGCAAGTATGAGAATGATGGGTTGAAGGTGGAGGCCGATGGCTATTACAGCAAGGGCACCATCGATCAGACCATTCAGATCATCACCCTGCAGGCCACCGCCGCCGTCCCCGGCACCTTCGATTTCCGCGATGTGACCGTCCCGTCCCTGGCGCTGGGCGGCACCTTCAACCCCACCAACTATGCCTCCTACAACCCCGCCACCAATGGCGTGCGGTCGAACCGGCTGCTGGGTGTGCTGGATGAATGGACGGGCAAGCTGGATGTCAGCTACGAAACCGACGGCGGCATCACCTTCTCCGGCGGTGCCCGCTACACCGACCTGGGTGCCCGCTCCAATGCCTATCGCAGCCAGGTGACGCCGACGCGCACAGAGCTGGAACCCTATCTGAGGCTGATCGACGCCAAGAACTTCCTGCCCGATATTCCGGGCAATTTCCCGCGCAGCTTCCTGTCGACGGCCCCCACCTTCGATTATGTCTTCACCCGCGCGCAGGCCGCACAGCCGAACCCCAACAGCAGCGACCGTTCCACCCTGCTGCCCAATAATCAGCGTGACTATACGTTCAGCGAGAAGACGCTGGCCGGGTACCTGATGGTGGCAGGCAAGGGGGAGATCGGGGATATCCCGTTCCGGGCCAATGCCGGCGTGCGCGTGGCGCGCACCCGCCTGGCGGTGGATACGTTCCTCAATATCGGCACGACCAGCACGCTGGTCACCGACAAGAACGAGTATACGAACATCCTGCCCTCGGCGAATATCGCCTTCAACGTCACCGACGATTTCCTGGTTCGCCTGGGCGCCTCACAGACGATGCAGCGCGCTTCCATCGCCGATCTGGCACCGTCCACCTTCTTCAACGCCACCAACCTGTCGGTCACCGGCGGCAATGCCGATCTGAAGCCGCCCGTCTCCACCCAGGGCGATATCAGCTTCGAATATTACCATGGCAAAAGCTCGCTGATCTCCGGCGCCCTGTTCTACAAGGATGTCGATGATTTCATCGCCAGCTTCGTGACCACGGGCACGGATACCAACCTGGACCCGCAGGGCCGCGAATTGACCTTCTCCCGCCCGGAAAACCTGGCCAGCGCCAAGATCAAGGGCTTCGAGGTCGGCATTCAGCAGTTCTTCGACTTCCTGCCCGAACCGTTTGATGGGCTGGGCCTGATCGCCAACTATACCTATTCCGACAGCGAGGATAATGCCGGCTTCCCGCTCGTCGCGGTGTCGAAGAACAGCTACAACCTGATCGGCCTGTATGAGAAAGGGCCGTTCTCGGCCCGCGTCGCCTATAATTACCGGGACGAGGCGGTGTTCGAATTCTCCGAAGGCCGGCCCAGCTTCATCGGCGCCCGCTCACAGCTGGACGCCCAGGTCGGCTACGACATCACCGAACAGGTGTCGGTATCGTTCAATGCCCAGAACCTGCTGCCCAAGAAGTCGGCCACGTCGGAATACAGCAATTTCGATGAAACCGCGCTGAACAGCTACGCCATCTCCGAACGCCGCTTCTCGGCCGGTGTGCGGGCCAAGTTCTGAGGGTGATGGGTGCTTGTCGTAGCGCGGATTAGCGGAGCGTAATCCGCGGAACCCCGACTGCCTTCCGGCCCGCGGATTACGCTTCGCTAATCCGCGCTACGATCGTGACCCCGTTCACACTGCGGGCAACCGCGCCATGATCACAAACAGGGAACCCCGACATGACGCGCCTCTGGCTGGCCCTCGCGCTGTCCACCACCGCCCTGACGGCTTCTGCCGCCGATCTGCCGAAAATCTTGTCGGACAAGGCGGTGCGGGCGGCCAATCCTCTGCCTGATTTCTCCTATGCCGGCTATGGATTCGGGCTGGGCGCCATCCCCACCGATCCCGGCACCATCGTCAATGTCACCGATTACGGGGTGATCCCCGATGATGGGCTGGACGATACCAAATCCACCTTGAAGGCCCTGGCCGCCGCCAATGCCGTTCAGGGCAAGGTCACCTTGCGCTTTCCCAAGGGCCGCACGCAGATCACGGAGGTGCTGCGCATCACCCGGTCCGATATCGTTCTGGATGGGGCCGGCGATGGGCCGGATGGCAGCGAGCTGTACTTCCCCCGCCCCCTGAAGCTGGTCGATGACAGCCAGGATTTTGCCGAGTTGCGGCAATATCTGGTTCGGGAAAAGAAGTACGAGGTGCAGCCGGAGCACAATATCAACTACCTGTTCTCCGAATATAGCTGGGCCGGCGGCATGATCTTTGTGGGGCCGGACCGTACCCGCCCCGCCTCCTACGATCCCGCCTTTGACAAGCGCGACCCGACCTTGGCCAGGGGCGTGGCGGGCGAGCAGTTTGACCGCACCCTGACCGTGGACGACATTTCGCGCCTGAAGGTGGGGGATGTGCTGCGGGTGGAATGGTTCGCGACGGCGGGCAAGGACAGCGCCATCCTGAAATCGCTCTATGGCGATACCGACCTGCCCATCGGGTCCCACCATTGGACCTCGCCCGACCGGGCCGTGGTGGCGCAATCGACGAAGATCGTGGCCATCAAGGGCAAGCGCGTGACCCTGGGCGATCCGCTGCTGCATGATGTGCGCGCCGATCAGCCGGCGGTCCTCAGCGCGTGGCAGCATCTGACCAATGTCGGCATTCAGAATCTGCGCCTGCAATTCCCGGAAAGCCCGTCCTTCGGCCATCATCTGGAACAGGGCTATAACGGCATCTACATGACCGGTGTCTTCGATGGCTGGATCC
Organism: Niveispirillum sp. FG156; assembly: GCF_057809555.1. Lineage (NCBI taxonomy): Bacteria > Pseudomonadati > Pseudomonadota > Alphaproteobacteria > Rhodospirillales > Azospirillaceae > Niveispirillum > Niveispirillum sp. FG156. The sequence goes on from NZ_JBMDKE010000027.1 coordinate 92,925, forward strand.
GCAACCTGACCATCGACAAGTCCGACAGCGGCATCCTGACCGACAATGCCGCCAGCCTGACCATTGAAGACATCGTGACCAGCGGCGACCGCCGCGCCCATTACTCCGTCCATGTCGGGGCCGCGCATAATGTGCTGGTCAAGGATCTGGTGGTGGAAAACCCCGTGATCCACCCGCTGTCGGTCAATACCCGCTCCACCCGCGCCGTCTTCCTGCGTGCTGAGGTGAAGTGCGATGCGGCGATTGATCAGCATAGCGGATCGAACCATCAGAACCTGTTCGACCAGATCAGCATGTGGATCGAGCCTCTGCAGAAGAAGGGCGAGTGGCAGTACCGGCTTTGGGTCGGCGGTGGTGCGTCCTACTGGAAGCCGGGCCATGGCCTGTACAACACCGTCTGGAACGCCAAACTGGTGATGCCCGACAGCGTACCCGCCGACGCCACTGTCACCATCCTCAGCGGTCTGGAAGGACCGGGGGAGCGGGTGGTGGGCCTGCATGCCAACCGCACTATCCAGGTCCGCTACAATCCCCCACCCTATATGGAGGGTACGGGCCAGCCGGTGGCGGCGGCCCCCTCGCTCTATGATTACCAGTTGGCCAAGCGGCGATAGGGTAGGGTGATGCGGCGGCGGGATTTCTGCACAGGCCTGGGCCTGCTCTGCTCGCTGCCTGCCTGGGCGGCGGCAAACGCTGGCGGTCCCGACCTGCGGACCCTCGAACGGGCCCGTGTGCTGCGCGCGGCAGACGGGTTCCGGGATGAACCCCCGCTCACCCTCACCGCCTTTCCCGCCCCGCGCAGCCCCGGCGGCCCCCATGATTACTATTCGGAGGGGGACTACTGGTGGCCGGACCCGGCCAATACCGGCGGCCCCTATATCCGCCGCGACGGTTTCTCCAACCCGGACAAGTTCACGGCGCACCGTGATGCGCTGATCCGGTTCAGCCGGATTGTGCCGGCCCTGGTGGCGGCCTTCGCCCTGACGGGCGACATCCGTTATGCCGTGGCCGCCGAGCGCCATCTGCGCCTCTGGTTCGTGGACCCGGCGACGCGCATGGCACCGCATCTGAACCATGCCCAGGCGGTGATCGGCATCAATACGGGCCGGGGTATCGGCGTCATCGATACGCTGCATCTGGTGGAGGTGGCGCGTGCCGTCGCGGTCCTGCGCCGTCTCTGGCCCGATGGCGGTGCCTATGATCCCATCATCTCTTGGTTCGATGCCTATCTGACCTGGATGACCACATCGCCCAACGGGATCGAGGAGCGGGATCAGAAGAATAATCACGGCACCTGCTGGGCCCTGCAGGTCGCAGAATTTGCCCGTCTGACGGGACGGGCTGCCGCACGGGCGCAGGCGCTGGACCGGATCAAGACCCTGATCGTGGGGCAGATTGCGCCGGGCGGGTCGCAACCGCTGGAACTGGCCCGGACAAAGCCCTTTGCCTATTGCCTGTTCAATCTGGATGCGCTGGCGGCCTGTGCCCATATCCTGTCGGGACCGGATGGCGGCCTGTGGCGGTACAAGGGGCCGGGCGGTGGTTCCATCGCCGATGCCCTGTCCTACATGGCCCCCTTCATCGCCGATAAATCGGGCTGGCCGAAGCCGCCGGATGTGGAGGCCTGGGACGGCTGGCCCCTGCGGCAGCCGGCTTTGCTGTTCGGCTTTCTTGCCCTGGGGCGGCAGGATTATCTGGCCCTGTGGCAGCGCCTCAACCCCGATCCCACCGACGCCGAACTGATCCGCAATTACCCGCTGCGGCAGCCGTTATTGTGGGTTGATGCCTGAGCTATGTTAAGCTCCCAAGGGTTTGAGGCTACCGGCAGCTCGAAAAATATCTGCCTCCCCGGCGAAGGCCGGGGCCCAGGGGCCACGCGCCCGACGCTAGTCCAGCGGATAGCGAGGCAGGTGGAGAAGTAAATGCCTTTGACCCCTGGACCCAGGCCTTCGCCGGGGAGGCAGTTAAAGGTTTCAACGAGATAGCAATCATCCCCGAAACCGCAACTTCCCCTGAACATCACGCATCCAGTTCCGGCAGCCAGTCGATGCGGTGGCCCAGCTTCAGGGCTTTCGTCTGCAAATAGCGCCGGTTTTCCGGCAGGACGGGAACGCGCACAGGCACGCGTTCGGTGATGCGGATGCCCGCCTTCTCCAGCGCGTCCTGCTTGCGCGGATTGTTGGTCATCAGGCGCACGGACCCCACGCCCAGCGCGTCCAACATGGCCGCCGCCACCCCGAACTGCCGCAGGTCGGCGGCAAAGCCCAGCTCGTGGTTGGCTTCCACCGTATCAAACCCCTGATCTTGCAACTGATAGGCCCGCAGCTTGTTGGCAAGACCGATGCCGCGCCCTTCCTGGCGCAGATACAGGATGATGCCGGCCCCTTCCTCCCCGATGCGGGTACGCGCGGCGGCCAGCTGCTCGCCACAGTCGCAGCGCAGAGAGCCGAACACATCGCCCGTCATGCATTCCGAATGGATACGGATCAGCGGCGTGCCGGTACCCACCGCCCCCAGCACCATGGCCACATGTTCGCGGCCCGTCGTCTCTTCCCGGAACAGGATCATCCGGAAGGTGCCGTCCGGGGTGGGGATCGTCGCGTCTGACAGGCGGGTGACCATTGATGATCCGGCTTCCTTTTCAGACATGAACTGATCCCCATCTGAACCAAATGTAATATTGCTTTACACCCATTATGGTTGCGCGTAAAACGCTTTGTAACTACCCAGACACGTATATCGACCGTACCTTTTCCAAAAGGAGACGGGATGCGCCCCTTCGTACACCTTAACTTCGCAATTGATGTTGCAACCGAACCATCTGCCCTTCTGGCGGGGGCGGAGGTTTCGTGCGCGGTCGATTGGCGGCGTGTGCATCAGTTGCGGGAGGATTACGACGCCATTGCCGTGGGCGCGCGGACCTGGAACCTGGATCGCCCGCGCCTGACCGCAAGGCCGGAACGGCTGGGTCGCGAACCTGCCCGGCAGCCTGTGCGGGTCATCTTCTCCGGTTCGCAGGTCTGTATGCCGGCCCTGCCCGGAACCCCGGTCTTTGCCGTTGGTCAGGCGGCCCTGGATAATGCCGATACGGTGCTGACTGCACCGACGCACGGGCTGGACCATCCGCTGGCTGCCCTGGCCGGCCATGGTATCCGCAGCATGCTGGTGGAAGGGGGGCCGACCCTGTTGCGGTCCTTTCTGCAGCAGGGGCTGTTCGACTATCTGACCCTTTACATCCGCGCTGATGATGCCCGTTCGGCGGAACGTGCCGCACGGGCCAGCCTGTCCCCGCTGCCGGCCTTCCGCGCGGTGCGGCCCTTCGGTGAAGGCTTCCTTGTAGAGGCGGGGATGCCCCCTGGGACGGTGATGCAATGACGCCGCCCGTCCGCTTCGTCATCTTCGCGGCCCCGCGCACCGGCAGCAATCTGCTGTGCGGTCTGCTGAACGGGCATCCCGATATCCTGTGCCATCATGGCTTGTTCAATCCCGGTGGCGTGCATCTGGCCCGTGACCGGGCTGATCTGATCCCCATCCTGGGGGACATGGCGGCGCGCGATGCTGACCCCGCCGGTTTCCTGTCCCGTATCTGGGGTGCCGGTGGCGGTGTGTGCGCAGTCGGGTTCAAGATGAACCGGGGCGAATGCGCCCTGGCGGAACGGCTGCTGCTGGATGACCCATCGGTCGTGAAGATCCTGCTGCGCCGGCAGAACCGCGTGCGGACCTTCGTGTCGGAGGAGATTGCCCGCTTCACCGGCGCCTGGGAAAGCTATGCCGGGCAGGTGCTGTCGCCCGCCCCGTCGGTCCGCATCCCGCCCGACGCCCTGATGCGCCATGCCGAACTGAACGCCACCTATTACGCCCGCATCGAAACGGCGATGCGGGCCAGCGGTCAGGAATGGCTTGAAACCGATTATGAGGCGCTGGCGGCGCCGCAGGAACTGGCCCGTATCCCAGCCCGGCTGGGTGTGGCGCCGCACGGCACCCTGCCGGCCATCTGTCGCAAGCGCGCACCCGCTGACCTGCGCACCAACATCCTGAATTTCGACGAACTGGCCCAGGCGCTGCGCGGCACCCCGCTGGCGGACGACCTGATGCGGCCCGACCTTCCCGATCTTGTCCGGCAACCCCTTGCATCTTGAGGACCCGACGATGCCCGACATCCGCCATTCTCCTGCCAGCACGGCCCTGTTCACCCGGCATCGGGGTCCGGTGACGTCCGTTGCCGCCATTCCCGGCACCGATCTGGCGGTGACGGGTGCTTATGACGGGGCGGTCGGCCTGTTCGATCTGGCAACGGGGGCGGTGTCGCTGCTGGGCTATCACCGGCATCTGGTGAACCATGTGACGGTTGATGCCGACGGGCGGCGGGCGGCCTCCTCCTCCTCCGACTATGACATCCAGCTGTGGGACCTGGATGACCGCCGGCCCGGCCTGCTGCTGCGTGGTCATTCCGATGATGTGGAATGTTTCGCCTTTGTCGATGCGGTAACGGGCGTGTCGGCCTCCCGCGACCGCCGCATCATCGTCTGGAACCTGGAAACCGGTGCCATCCGCCGCGTGATCGAGGGGCATGACAAGGATGTGCTGTCGGTCACGGTCCGGGATGGGCTGATCTATTCCGCCGGTGATGACATGACCCTGCGGCAATGGGACCTTGCCACGGGGGAGGCCCGCCATTGCTGGGGCCCGTTTGAGACGGAGACGGATACCTGTGCCGTCGATACTGCCCATCACCGGGCCATTCTGGGCTGTGATGACGGGGTTATCCGTGTGTTTGACAGCCGGACCGGTGACAGCCTCGCGGAAATCCCGGCCCATAGCTCGGGCATCAAGAAGGTGGCGGTATCGCCCGTCACGGGCGACATCCTGTCCTGTGCCTATGACCAGAAAATCCGCATCTGGGACAGCGGCGATTTCAGCCTGAAGGTGGAACTGGCTCCGCAGGCGGCCAAATGGGAACGCTCCTTCTGCTGGACGCCTGATGGCGCGCGCCTGCTGGCCGGCACGTTTGACGGCACCCTGCTGTCCTGGGACGCCGCCACCGGCGCCCTGCTGGGGGAGGTGGGCGACGGCGGGGAGCGTGGCAATGCCTGCTTCAACGAGGCCTCTGGCGCACCGGACGGGATGACGGCCCTGGTTGCCGATGATGGTGTGGTGCGTCTGGTCCATCTGCGCGACGGCATTGCCGAACTGACCGCCCTGACCGAACCCGCATCTGGCCGGGTGCTGATGAATGCCGTGACGCGTGATCCCGCCACGGGCCGTGTCGCGACCGGTGCCCATGACCACCGCCTGCATCTGTTCGATGCGCTGGGGGACGGCTTGGTGCCGACGGCGTCGGTGGCGTTGGGCCAGGGTCCCATCAATTGCCTTCGCTTCGCCCACCATGCCGGCCATGAAGGCGCGATCTTCGCCGCCTGCTACAGCGGTGCCATCGTCCGTTATCAGGCGGAAACGGGGGAGCAGCAAACCTATCCCCTGCATGATGGTGCCGTGAAGGCGCTGCGTCTGCACCCGACCCTGCCGCTGGGCGTCAGCGGCAGTGCCGATGGCGGCCTGCTGACCTGGACGCTGGAGGGGGAGCGGGTCCGTGAATTCCCCGGCCATACCGCCATTGTCGATGATGTCGATTTCTCGCCCTCCGGCACTCTGATCGCCAGCGCGTCGCGCGATTTCACGCTGCATGTCTACAGCGCCAGCGATGGCCGCCTGATCCAGGCGGTCGATATGGGACGGCGGTCACCGAAATCGCTGTGCTTCTGGGATGAACAGACGGTCCTGGTCGGTGATTACTGGGGCGCTGTCCTGAAGATCGATGTCGCGACGGGCAGGGTGCAACGCCGCACCGTGGCGGCCAATGGCCTCAGTTCCATCACCCGCTGTGCCGGCGGGGTGGCCGTCTCCTCCTATGACGGGGCCGTGCATCTGCTGTCGGTACCTGACCTCGCCATCCTCTCCACCTACCGCGTCATGACCCAGCGCCTGGACAAACTGCCCGGCTGGTCCGACCGGGCCGCCTGATGGCGGCCTGCCTTCATCCACCGATCTGCTGCTTCATCAAGGAGGTTTGCATGTTCAAGAACAAAGTTCTCCATCGTCTCGGTATCGCTGGCGTGGCGGGTGCCGCCCTGCTGATGGCGGGTCAGGCACAGGCCCAGCAGAAGCCGCCGACGCTTGCTCCCACGCCGATGTGCGCTGTGTCCCCATCCACCTTCCAAAGCTGGTTGGCCGGCACGCCGACGGCGGGGAACCCCGCGTCTTTTGTTGCGCCCAACAGTGCCACCTTCACCGTCAACAGCGCCAACCCCGACTGTTCCTTCTACCAGTGGGGCGCGCAGATGTTCCTCTGGCTGATGAGCCCGAACGCGTCCGGCACGCTGAACCTTTATTCGCCCAGCTTCTACAATGTCATCAAGACGGCGGACGGTTTCAATTATGTGCAGAACCCGGCCACGCCCTCGACCACCAATCTCAAGGCCGGCGCCCTGCCCAAGATCCCGCTGAAGCTCAGCGTGCGCGTCAACAAGCCGATTGGTGCGGCGGCGGCGGAGCGGGCAAAGTCACGCCTTGTCGTCAACCGTACCGTCATCGCCAAGGTCACAGGCACCGGCGCCGCAGCGACGACATCGGGCCAGACCGTGGATGAAACCGGTCAGGCCGATGGCGGTGTGCTGGTCGTGAACGGCAATCCCGTCTATCTGAGCGGCAGCAGCGGTCCCGCCACCTATCCCGTCGTCTATTACGGCATCGCCGTGAATGACGTTTTCAACGGGCTGCGCGTCAATAATGGCAATGTTGCCTATTTCAACGACACCACCAACCCCAATGTCGGCAACATGCCGGTCACCCTGCCACAGGCGCAGCAGATCCAGACCGCATCCAGCGCCACCTTCACCGATATCAATCAACTGGCGGTGGAGGTGAAGACATCCTGGGTTGACGCCGCCTATGTGCCCAAGGCGGCATTGCCGTTCCTGATCCAGGGGACGGCCGATGTGCCGGCCTTCACCAGTTCCACGGATGGCAGCGGCAATCTTGTCCTGACCTGGGACGGAACGACCATGGCGACGCGCACCCTGGCGCTGATCGGCATGCATGTCGTCGGTTCGGTAGCGGGGCACCCGGAGATGGTCTGGGCCACGTTCGAGAGCAAGTTCAACGCCCCCGACAACAGCTATTTCTATTATGACAATACCTACAACACGACCAGCCAGACCTGCACCAACGGCGGCACCAGTTGTGTGAAGCAGGTGCCGTTTATCGGGGCGGTTCCCACCCTGCTTTACAATGGCAAGCTGACCAGCGCGCCGACATCCATCGCGCAGACGGCTTCTTCCGCCAATAATGACGGTACCATCAATTCGGTGGCCCCCGGCCTGGTGCCCACCAATGTCGTGCGCCTGAACCCGTGGGGCAATCAGCAGCCCTCGGCGGCGGCGGTGGCGAACAGCGTCATTACCAACAATACCAACCTGCTGTCCCTTGACCTGTCGGTGGATGGGCAATTGCTGACCACCGGCACCAACGGGCCGGTCCTGGCGAGCTATACCCAGATCGGCAGCATCTGGAGCAACGGGGTCATTCCGTTCCTGTTCAATACGCAGCTGTTCGGGTCCCTCTATCTGGCCAATACGACCATGGAGACCTTTGAACAGTCCACCACCCAGAACCCGACGGCGCAGAACTGCTTTACCTGCCACAGCACCTCGCCGGGCGCCACGATCAGCCACGTCTTCAACTGATCTTCCGACCTTCCCTGAAGACTTGTCCCCGCCACGGTGCGACCCGTGGCGGGGTTTCTTTTAGAGCTGTTTTCGGTTGACCGGACACAGCTGCGGCGGCGACCGCCGCCGCGGGGGGGGGGGGGGGGGGG